>CAMOUD010000043.1 GCA_946626215.1 uncultured Lachnospiraceae bacterium | reverse complement strand
ACCAGGCTGTCGGCGATGTTGTAGAGCTGCTGGAAGATGATGCTGCCGAAGAGGGGCAGGCAGAACTGCCGCAGTACCCGGTCCGGGTCTCCTTTTGTCAGATCCTTATTCAAAACGTTTGTCTCCTCAGATATGATGCTTGCTTTTTGCCGTCACTCCCCATTAAACTCCTGTCAGAGACATATGTAAAAGGTATTTTTTATATACTTTAAAATATCAAATTGATATGAAAGGAGCCCCTATGTCCGTCAACCTGGAATACTACAGGATCTTTTATTTCACGGCCAAATACGGAAGCTTTACCCAGGCGGCCAGGATCCTGGACAGCAGCCAGCCCAACGTGACCAGGACCATGAACAACCTGGAGGCGGCCCTGGGCTGCCGGCTTTTTGTCCGGTCCCGGAAGGGAGTGTCCCTGACCCCGGAGGGAGAGAGGCTCTTTGGAAGAATTGAAACGGCCTATGAGGAGATCCTGGCCGGAGAAAATGAGCTTCTGGAGGCCAGGCTGCTGGTGAGCGGAAGCCTGTCTGTGGCGGTCAGCGAGATCGCCCTCCACGCCCTCATGCTCCCGGTCCTCCAGCGGTTCAAGGCCGCCCATCCCCTGGTCAGGATCCAGCTCTTCAACCACTCGGCCCCCCAGGCGGTCCGGGCCCTGGAAACGGGAATGGCGGAGCTGGCCGTTGTTTCCACCCCGGCAGGCGCGTCCGGGACCCTTCGGGAGACCAGGCTCCTGCCCTTTCAGGATGTCCTGATCGCCGGCAGGTCCTTCAGGGCCCTGGCCGGCCGGGAGGTGTCCATAAAGGAGGCTGCCTCCTTCCCCCTGGTCACCCTGAGCCGGGAGACCGGGTCTTATCAGTTCCTGAGCGGCTTTTTCGCCGCGAACGGCCTGGTCCTGGAGCCTGCGGTGGAGGCGGCCACCACGGACCAGGTCCTGCCCCTGGTCCGCTATGACATCGGACTAGGCTTTGTGCCCGGGGAGATGGCGGAGGCGGCCCTGCGGGAGGAAGCGGTCTTTCCGGTCCGGCTCAGGGAAAGGATCCCGGAAAGGCAGATCGTCCTGATAGAAGATAAGAGCCGCCCCTTGAGCGGAGCGGCTCTTGCCCTGAAAAACGAGATCTTAAGGGGCCGGTCTCCGGCCCGGTGACAGGAGGGAGGCAGGACCGGTCCCTCTCTTATGCTTTGCTTTCTCCCGGTATCCCTTATTTCTCGTCCAGGACCTGGAAGATATAGAACTTGAGATAGTAGGACTCGTCCGAGGCCCAGAGGATGGGATGGTCCGGGGCCTGGGTCCTGAATTCCACCTGGCGGAGCCTCTTGTG
Source organism: uncultured Lachnospiraceae bacterium (assembly GCA_946626215.1). Lineage (GTDB taxonomy): Bacteria > Bacillota > Clostridia > Lachnospirales > Lachnospiraceae > CAG-791. The sequence goes on along the minus strand of CAMOUD010000043.1, from coordinate 15,101 downwards.
GGCGTCCCTGGCCGCCTCATGGATGGTCTTCGCGAAAAGGTCGGGGTCCATGAAGTGGGAGCAGGAGCAGGTGGCCAGGTAGCCGCCGTCCCGGACCAGCTTCATGCCCCGGAGGTTGATCTCCCGGTAGCCCCGGGCGGCCGCCTTGATGGAATTGCGGGACTTGGTAAAGGCGGGAGGATCCAGGATGACCAGGTCATAGGTCTTTCCCTCCCTGGCCAGGGCCGGCAGAAGCTCAAAGACATCCGCGGTCTGATAGTCCACGACGGTCTCCAGGCCGTTCATGCGGGCGTTCTCCCTGGCCTGGTCGATGGCCAGGTCCGAGGCGTCCACGGACAGGACATGGGAAGCGCCGGCCGCGGCGGCGTTGAGGCCGAAGGAGCCGGTATGGGTAAAGCAGTCCAGGACGTCCGCTCCTTCGCAGAGCCTGCGGATCGCCCGCCGGTTGTCCTTCTGGTCCAGGAAGAAGCCGGTCTTCTGACCGTTTTCCACATCCACGATGTAGCGGATGCCGTTTTCGGTAATGGGGACCCGGGTATCGAAGGGGGCTGTCAGAAAGCCCTTATAACGGGGAAGGCCCTCCTTTTCCCTGACCTTGGCGTCGCTCCGTTCATAGATGCCCCGGACCTGAATGCCGTCCTCGGCCAGGATCTCGGTCAGGGCGGTCAGGACGATGCCCTTGATCCTTTCCGACCCCAGGGCCAGGGATTCCACCACCAGGATGTCCTCATATTTGTCGACTGTCAGGCCGGGCAGGAAGTCCGCCTCCCCGAAGATGACCCGGCAGGAAGAGGTATCGATGACGTGCCTGCGGTAGTCCCAGGCGGCCCGGACCCTTTCCTTCAGGAAGGCGGCGCTGACCCCGGGCTCCCGGCGGCGGGACAGGAGGCGGATCCGGATCCTGGACCGGGTATTGATAAAGCCCCAGCCCATGAAGTAGCCGTCAAAGTCCTCCACGGCCAGGATCTGTCCGTCTTCGAAGTCTCCGGTGATCGCATCGATCTCATTGTCATAGACCCAGAGGCCGCCGGCCTTGATGGTCCGGCCTTCTTTCTTCTTCAGCCTGGCGGCAGCGCCGCAGGCAAGGCTTTTCGTATCGGCTGTATCATAGGTGTTTCCCTGGATCCGCATGGTCTTCTCCTTGTATGGACAGGCCCTCCCGGGGCCCTGGTTTCGCTGTTCCCTCAGACTATAGCACCCCTGCCGGGGAAAGTCCAATCAGCCTTCCCGCGGCCTTCCGGAGAGGACCGGAAAGCCCCTGTTTTCTTGACGCTCTCCGGCAAAAAGGGTATCCTTATTTTATCTGGTCTTCCAGACTACATGCGCCCTCCGGCGGCCCTTCCGGCGCCGCGGCGGACGGCCTTTCCCCGGAAAAAAGCAGACAGAAAGGCGGATTAATATGAACGAGCATAAGGTTGCCGTACTGACAGATTCCTCCAGTGACATCGCGCCGGAACTGATCCGGAAATATGATATCAAGGTCCTGCCCCTCCACGTCATGTATCCCGAAAAGGACTACGCGGACGGCGTGGACATCGACCCCCTCATGACCTATGAGCGCTTCGAGAAGAACGGCGAATTTCCCAATACCTCCACGCCCTCCCTTCAGGAGGTCATGGACATGATCGAATCCATCCGGGCCGAGGGCTATGAAAAGATCATTGCCGTTTCCATTTCCAGCGGCCTGTCCTCCACCTGCAACACCATCCGCCTGGCCGCGGAGGAATTCGAGGATGAGATGGACATCTTTGTCTTCGATTCCAGGAACGTGTCCGTGGGGACCGGCGTCCTGGTCATCTGGGCGGCCTGGAGGCTCCATGAAGGGGCCGACTACGAAGAGGTCTGCAGGGGCCTTACCGAGAAGATCTATGATTCCAAGGTCATGTTCTATATGGATACCCTGACCTACCTGCAGAGAGGCGGAAGGGTCGGCAAGGTCTCCTCCGTGATCGGACAGGCCCTGAAGCTCAAGCCCATCATTTCCTGCAATGAGGACGGCATCTACTACACCGTGGCCATGATCCGTGGCGCCAGGGCGGGCAAGAAGAAGCTCCTGGAAGAGGTCCTCAAGTTCATCGACGGCCACAGGTGCTGGATCATCATCGGCCACGGCGGCGTGCCCGAGGAGGCCGAGCAGATGAAGCAGATGCTCATGGATAAGGTCAGGAGCAAGAGGATCCTTTACGTGAAGCAGATCACGGCCACCATGGCCGTCAATACGGGACCCGGCCTGGTAGGCGTTCTGGTCCTGAAGGAGCCCTGAGCCTGCGGGATATCTTTGCAACAAAAGTACATGCAGATGAAACGGGAGTGCTTTGACACTCCGAGGCGGTCTGGGGTACACTTGCCTTGTAAGGACGGAGGGCCGGCAAAGAGCCTTCTGGCTGGATTTCAGGCATTTACGGCGCCGGCGGCGCAGGAAGGAACGACAATGGGACAGGAAGGAAAGAACATAGTACTGGAAGGTTTTGCAAAGCAGTTCGGTGATACGGAAGGTGTACGAGTCTTTTTCGCGCCCGGCCGCGTCAACCTGATCGGTGAGCACACCGATTACAACGGCGGTCATGTATTCCCCTGCGCGCTGGATATCGGTACCTACGCGGCAGTCAGGAAGAGAGAGGACAGGCTCCTCCGCTTCTGCTCCGTCAACATTCCCAAGGCCGGGATCACGGAAGTGGCCATTGACGACCTGGACAAGGCCAGGACCGGCCAGTGGGCCGATTATCCCAAGGGAGTCGTCTGGGCCTTTGAGGGCCGCGGCTTCAAGCTGGACCAGGGCTTTGACATGGCCATTTACGGCGATATCCCCAACGGCGCGGGCCTTTCCTCTTCCGCTGCCCTTGAGGTGGTGACGGGCTTTGCCCTCCGCGCCCTCTACGGATTTGATGTGACCAACCAGGATCTGGCCTTCATCGGTCAGTATTCCGAGAACAACTACAACGGCATGAACTGCGGCATCATGGACCAGTTCGCCTCCGCCATGGGCAAAAAGGACCACGCCATCTTCCTGGATACCAACACCATGAAGTTCGAGTACGCGCCCATCGTCCTGGACGGCATGAAGCTCCTGATCACCAACACCAACAAGAAGCACTCTCTGGTGGATTCCGAATACAACGCCCGCAGGGAACAGTGCGCCAGGGCCCTCAAGGACCTTCAGACCAGAGTCAAGGTCGGCTCTCTGGGCGAGCTTTCCATCGAGGAGTTCGAAGCGGCAAAGGACGCCATCACCGATCCCGTCTGCGTCCGCAGGGCCAGGCACGCGGTCTATGAGAACCAGAGGACCATTGAAGCCGTCAAGGCCCTGGCCGACGGCAATGTGGAACGGTTCGGCGAGCTCATGAACCAGTCCCATGTCTCCCTGAGGGATGACTATGAGACCTCCTGCCCCGAGGCGGACATCCTGGCGGAGGAAGCCTGGAAGATCCCCGGCGTAGTCGGTTCCAGGATCACCGGCGGCGGCTTCGGCGGCTGCACCGTCAGCATCGTTAAGGATGAGGCAGTGGATACTTTCGTGGAGACCATCGGCCCCATCTATAAGGAAAAGGTCGGCTATGAGGCCAGCTTCTACAGGCTGGGCATCGGCGACGGCCCCGTGGAGCTGTAAGGGCAGACATTCACAAAAAGAACTGAAAACGGCAGGTCCGCCTGCCGGAGACTGGAAAAGGGAGAGGCCTCCGGGCCCCTCCCTTTTTGGAGACAGGCTGCCGGGCAGCCGGAGAGGAAGGACATGGGAAAAGGGAAACAGCAGGAAGACATCACAGCCAGAAGGGAGAGGGCGGCAAGGATCCTGCCCCTTCTGGATGAAAGATACGGGACAGACCTCCATACCTATCTGGTCTTTGACCGGGACAAGGCCTGGCAGCTCCTTTTTTCCACCATCCTGTCCGCCCAGTGCACGGACGACAGGGTCAACATGGTGACGAAGGACCTCTTTGTCAAATATCCCACCCTGGAAGCCTTCGCGGCGGCCGACCTGAAGGAGATGGAAAGGGATATCCATTCCACGGGCTTCTACCACAACAAGGCAAAGAGCCTGATCGGGTCCGCCCGGATGCTCCTGGAGGAGTTCGGGGGCGTCCTGCCTTCGGATATCGAGTCCCTGACCCGGCTTCCCGGCGTGGGCAGAAAGACCGCCAACGTGGTCAGAGGCAATGTATTCGGCCTTCCCAGCATCGTGGTGGATACCCATGTCAAACGGGTGACCAACCGCCTTGGCCTGACGGACAATACGGACCCGGTCAAGGTGGAATTCGACCTCTATGAGGTCCTGCCGGAGGACCACTGGATCCTGATCAACCTCCAGGGCATTGCCCTGGGCCGGGAGATCTGCAAGGCGCCCAGGCCCCGCTGCGGGGACTGCTTCCTGACCGGCTGCTGCCGGTATTATCAGGAAACAACGGAAAAAACTTGAAAAACCGCCGTATTTTTTTGACTTGCGTCTGGAAAAATGGGAAACACAGTCTTATAATAGCCTCATGTGTTGATTTAGCAGGGTAAAGCCTGCAAGTGCGCCGGCCCCTCCGGCGCCGGAAAATGCAGAGAGATGGAGGAAATAAGATGGCCAAGAAGGATCTGGATTGGGGCAATCTTGGATTTGCCTATCATGTTACAGACAAGCGGTATGTTTCTATGTATCAGAATGGTGCCTGGGACGAGGGCGCTCTGATTTCTGACGACAAGATCGTCATGAGTGAGGATGCCGGCGTACTGCAGTATTCCCAGTCTGTATTTGAAGGACTGAAGGCGTATACCACTGAGAACGGACACATCGTATGCTTCCGTCCTGACCTGAACGCGTCCAGAATGGCCGATTCCGCCAGACGCCTGGAGATGCCCGCCTTCCCTGAGGACAGGTTCGTGGAGGCCGTCAGGCAGACTGTTGCCGCCAACGCTGACTGGGTACCCCCCTACGGCTCCGGCGCGACCCTTTATATCAGGCCCTACATGTTCGGCATCAGCCCCGTCATCGGCGTCAAGCCCGCTGACGATTACATGTTCCGTATTTTCGTGACCCCCGTCGGCCCTTACTTCAAGGGCGGCGCCAAGCCCATCGTGGTCAGGATCTCCGATTTCGACCGCGCGGCACCCAGAGGCACCGGCCACATCAAGGCAGGCCTCAACTATGCCATGAGCCTCCACGCCATCGTGGACGCCCACAACCAGGGCTTTGCCGAGAACATCTATCTGGATCCCGGCACCAGGACCAAGATCGAGGAGACCGGCGGCGCCAACATCCTCTTCGTGGACAGAGACGGCGTTCTCGTCATCCCTTCCTCCACCAGCATCCTGCCTTCCATCACCCGCAGGTCCCTCCACTATGTGGCTGAGAACTATCTGGGCATGAAGGTGGTCGAGCGTGAAGTCACCCTGAAGGAAGTCGAAGACGGCAATTTCGTCGAGTGCGGCCTGTGCGGCACCGCGGCTGTCATCTCCCCCATCGGCAAGATCAACGATCACGGCAGGGAGATCTGCTTCGAAAGCGGCATGGAAGAGATGGGCCCTGTCATGCAGAAGCTCTATGATACCCTGACCGGTATCCAGATGGGCCGCCTGGAGGCTCCCGAAGGCTGGATCTGCAGGATCATGTAATCGGAAGTTATTTCCCCTGACAGGGGAAGGCTTAAGAGATCATAAAACAAACCGAAGACCGCAGAAGGCCGCGGCCGGAACCATGTCTGTTCCGGCCGCGGCCTTCTTTCCTTTCCCGGAAATCGTTTTCTTTCCGGAGATCCTTCTTCTGAGAGCGCGTCCTCTTCCGGGAGCTTGTCTCTCAGCCTTTTCAGGCGTTCTTCATCCTTTCCTTGATGTCCGTGGTGGAAATGCCCTGGGTGTAGGGCAGGTACTCGATGGAGACGCCCAGCTTCGCGAACTGCTCCTCGGTCCTGTTGTAGCGCTCAGACCCCTTCCAGTCGTCGCCGGAGAAGAGGACGTCGAAGTGGAAGCGCTCCAGGGCCTTCATCTTGTCATCCACCTCTTCGATGGTGATGGTGGAGACCTCGTCCACGCACTTGAGGGCCCCGATGATCCGGATCCGGTCCGCTTCGGGGTAGACGGGCTGCTTATGCTTGACCTGGGTCACGTAGTCATCGCCGCAGACGGCCACGATCAGGTAGTCGCACTGCTCTTTGCAGCGCTCCAGCAGATTCAGGTGTCCCACATGGAAGAGATCGAAGACACCGGTGGTAAAGCCTACTTTATACTTTTTCATTTTTCTGTCCTTTTTGTCCTTACTGTCCTGCTGTTTTTCCGCGGCGGGAGGGCCCGCCCGGAGGCCTGTTTTCAGTTTAGCATAAGGAAAAGAAAGACGCCAGCCCGGCCTTCTTGTTCGGGATTTGGGGATGTGATAAAGTGGGTACAGGAGTCCGGCCTGCATGGAAATACCCCGGCCGGGAAGCAGACAGAACAGGAAGAGTCGGAGGCAAAGCAATGGTCAGTCTGAATATCACGATTCCCGAAGGATACCTGGAGCCCGAGGTCAGATGGGGCTTTGAGGTGACCACCAGGCGCAAGGAGATCTGGTGCGTGGAAATGGACCTGCTCATGGAGCTGGACAGGGTCTGCAAAAAGCACGGCCTTACCTATTACGCGGACAGCGGCACCCTGCTGGGGGCCATCCGGCATAAGGGCTTCATTCCCTGGGATGATGACCTGGATGTGGCCATGATGCGGGAGGACTATGAAAAGCTCTGCGAGATCGCCCCTTCGGAGTTCACCCACCCCTATTTCTTCCAGACCGAATATACGGATCCCGGGACCCTCAGGGGCCACGCCCAGCTGCGCAACTCCGAGACCACGGCGATCCTGAAGAACGAGATCCACGGGGCCTATGCCTATAACCAGGGCATCTTCATCGATATCTTCCCCCTGGACAACTGCGTGGAGGATGACGAGCGGCTGGACAAACAGATGGAGGATGCCGCCAGGGCCATGGACCTCTGCTACCAGGCGGCCAATGTCACGGACAGGAGCTCCGGCCGGCCCGAGGGAGGCGACCTGAAGAGAAGGATCACCAGAGGCTTCATGCACGCCATGCTGGCGGGCCCCCTCAAGCCCCTGATGGACAGGCACTTCCTCTTCCGCCGCTATGAAAAGGTCCTGACCCGCTACAATAAGGAAGAGACGCCCTATGTCATGAACTTCCGCTACCGGAAGAGGAGGAGGTCCAAGACCTTCTATGAGGGCACGGTGGAGGTCCCCTTCGAGTTCGTCACCATTCCCGTCATGACGGGCTATGAAGGCCAGCTGACCCTGCAGTTCGGCGACTACATGAAGCCGGTCCAGGCGGGCAACGACCACGGAGACGTGATCTTTCGGACAGATGTGTCCTATAAGAAGTATCTGGCCAGGTACAGAAAAAAACAAAGGATGAAAAAGGAGAAGGAAAAGGAACAGTAAAAGGACCGGCGGGGGCCGGGGAAAAGGAGGCAGGAGATGACATACGAGGAAAAAATCGCAAAACTCAGAGAGATCATCGCGGGAACGGACAATATCGTCTTTTTCGGCGGCGCAGGCGTATCCACGGAAAGCGGGATCCCGGATTTCAGGAGCGTGGACGGCCTCTACAACCAGAAGTATAAGTATCCGCCCGAGGTCATGCTGAGCCATACCTTCTATGAGAGGATGCCGGAAGAGTTCTTCCGCTTCTACAGGGACAAGCTGATCATCACCGACGCCAGGCCCAACAAGGCCCACCTCAAGCTGGCCCAGTGGGAGAGGGAGGGCAAGCTCAAGGCGGTCGTGACCCAGAACATTGACGGCCTCCATCAGGCGGCCGGCAGCAAAAAGGTCCTGGAGCTCCACGGCTCCACCCTGCGCAATTACTGCGAGAAATGCGGCAAGTTCTATGACCAGGAATTCATCCGGATCACCCCCGGCATCCCCCGCTGCAGCTGCGGCGGCAGAGTCAAGCCCGACGTGGTCCTCTATGAGGAAGGACTGGATATGTCCATCCTCAATGAATCCATCCGCTGCATTTCCCAGGCGGATGTACTGATCATCGGCGGGACCTCCCTGGTGGTCTATCCGGCCGCGGGCCTGATCGACTACTACAGGGGCCATAAGCTGATCCTGATCAACAAGTCCGCCACCTCCCGGGACGCCCAGGCAGACCTGGTCATCGCGGGCAGTATCGGCGAGGTCCTGGACGCCGTGTAAGGGCAGGGACCGGAAAGGAAAGAGCAAGCCTTGGATATCCGGGTCGGTGACATCGTCACCATGAAAAAAGAACACCCCTGCGGGGCCAGGGACTGGAAGGTCCTCAGGACCGGCGCGGATTTCCGGATCGAATGCACCCTCTGCGGCCGCCAGGTCATGCTGAGGCGCCGGGTCCTGGAAAAGAGCCTGACGGCCCTGACCAGGGAAGGGGAAGCGGTCAGGATCCGCTGAGAGGAGAGAACGTGTTCAGATTTTTCGGAAAAAAGAAAACAAACGGGAAAGAGGACAGGATCTTTTCCCTTGGGCCCGCGGACTGCCTCTGGAAGGAGCCCTTTCAGAATTCGGAGGCCCTGATTTCCGCTTTTGACAGGGGATTTCCGGTCCTCTGCCGGGCGGTCTCATCGCCTGAGGCCATGGAGCCTTCCCGGTATACCTTTAAGGGAAGGATCTTTCTGGCGGCGGAGGATGCCGTGATGGAGAAGGAGATCCTGCCGGCGGCCCAGGGCAGACTGGAGGGAGAGATCACCTGGTACCGGATGCCCATGCATATCTTTCTGGAGGACCTTATTGCCGGAAAGGCCGGGGACCTGGTCCTGGCAGGAGGAGAAGGCCGGTACGCCATGCTGACGGCAGCGGACGCCCGGAAGATCGAAAAGGAACTGGAGATCTTCCAGATCATGTACGCCGCTGTCCGGGGCCGCCGGATGACCGATGAGGAGGCCTATGAGAGGCTGAAGGATCATGAATTTGTTTTCATCGGGACCCTGCCCGCGGCGGAGAACGGCGTGATCAGGGCCGGCAGCACCATGTCCCTGGGAGAACTTACCAGGGAAGAGGGAGGGACCTCCCGGCGGTCTCTGATCGCCTTTGTGAATGAGGAGAGCGCCTGCCGGTTCGGCGGAAAGGGAAGAGACCTGGTCCGCTGGCCTCTGAGCCGGATCAGGGACTTTTACGGAGGAAAGGTCATCATAGAGCCCTACAGGAACTGGTGGATCGAATTCTGACGGCAGGGAGCCGCGGATACCGGAAACAGAAAAGGGACCAGCCAGGGGCTGTCCGGATCCCGGGGACGCGGGCCGCGTCCCCGGGACTTTTTCGGGGGCCCTGTCCCGGCCGTCAGCACCGGCAGACAGCCGGAAAAACAATGATTTTTCCGCTTGCGTCCGGGTGAGGCTTGTGGTAAGATAATCTTCCGTGGGATTCCATGCAATCCCGGCAATTTTCCTTGTTCTTACCATGAGTAAGAGCCAGAGACCAAAAGGAGGTAAGAGAACACATGAGCAAATACGAATTAGCCGTTGTTGTGAATGCGCAGATTGATGATGAAGCAAGAACAGCAGTCGTTGACAGATGCAAGGCACTCATCGAGAGATACGATGGCGTGATCAGCGGTGTCGATGATTGGGGCAAGAAGAAGCTGGCTTATGAAATTCAGAAAATGAATGAAGGCTTCTATTATTTCATCAAGTTCGACGCTGAGGGCTCCGCGATCGCCGAGATCGAAAGCCGCATGCGCATCATGGACAATGTCATCAGATATCTGTGTGTTAAGCAGGAAGAGGCTTAATAGAAAGCAGAGGTCAGTATGAACAAAGTAGTACTTATGGGACGCCTCACAAGAGATCCCGACATCAGATACACCCAGGGCGAGAATTCCATGTGCGTTGCCAGATATACACTGGCAGTGGACAGAAGATTCGGACGCGGCAGCAACCAGGGAGACGGACAGACAGCCGACTTCATTTCCTGCGTCGCCTTCGGCCGTTCCGGTGAGTTCGCTGAGAAGTATTTACGGAAGGGGATCAAGATCGCGGTCTCCGGACGGATCCAGACCGGCAGCTACACCAACAGAGATGGCCAGAAGGTCTATACCACCGATGTCGTGGTAGACGATCAGGAATTCGCCGAGAGCAGGAATGCCTCTCAGGGCGGCGGCTCCGGTTCCGGAAGGAACGGCGGCGGCTTCGGCGGCTACGGCGGATCCTCTTCCCAGGGCGGCGGACAGCCCTCCGGTTCCATTGATGGTTTTATGAACATTCCTGACGGCATTGATGAGGAGCTTCCTTTCTCATGATCTTCCGTCCGGGAATCGGTTCCTGATATATGTCCGGCACTGCCGGGACATGGAGGTTAAGAAATGGCTTTTAACAGAGATAAATCCGATGCACCTTTCAGAAAGAGAGGCGGCTTCCACAGAAAGAGAAAAGTCTGTGTTTTCTGCGGCAAGGACAACAAGATCGACTTCAAGGACGCGGTCAAGCTTCGCAAGTATGTTTCTGAAAGCGGCAAGATCCTTCCCAGAAGGATCACCGGTACCTGCGCGACTCACCAGAGAGCGCTTACCGTCGCAATCAAGAGGGCCCGTCATCTTGCTCTGATGCCTTACGCAGAGCGCTGATCACCATCGGGCGCATGAACGCGCATGACCCTGCGGACCATGGTCCGCAGGGCCATTTTTTTTGGCATATTATGGCGTGTCATGATACAATGGGTACGATTCCATACGTACAGAAACCGAGATACTCAACTGCAAAGAGGTAACATAACAATGAGCATTTTTCGCCTCAGCCCCAGAGGGTGGCTGGGAGGATATTTCAAGGCTCCTTTCCAGCTGGGCTGCCTGCTGGTGCTGGTGGACGTCCTGATCTTTTTCATCAGCTGGCCCTCAGCCCTGATCCTGGCTGCCTTTCTTCTGGTCTATTTCCTGATCCTCATCTATATATTCGGGAACCATAAGACCATGCTCGACCGGGAACTGATCCGGTTCTCTGAGGGCTTCGGCCTGGTCCAGGGCCGGCTCATGGACACCATGGATATGCCCTATGCCCTGCTGGATACGGGCGGGCGCTTTGTCTGGATGAACCAGGCCTTCTGCCGGGTCGTCCATAAGAATCCGGATTACAGCAAGTCTGTCACCACCCTGTTCCCTTCCATCCAGAAGGACCAGCTGCCTCCTGATGAGCGGGAGGTCCAGTTCAAGGCGGACTTCGAATCGGAAAGCTATATCCTCCGGATGGCCAGGCAGCCCATGACGGAGGCGGGCCGGTCCAGCAGCTTCTTTGAATATACGGACCAGGACGCCCTGATCACCCTCTGCCTGGTGGACAATACAGCCGTCAATCTGGCCCTTCAGGAGGTGGATGACCAGTCCCTGGTCGTGGGCTTCATCTATATCGACAACTATGAAGAAGCGGTGGATACCCTGGACGACGTCCGCAAATCGGTCCTGGTCGCCCTGGTGGACCGGCTGGTCAGCAAGCACATCGCCGCCTGCGACGGCATCAGCTCCAAGGCGGAAAAGGACAAGTACCTGATCATCCTCCGGAAGAAGTCCCTGCTCCAGATGCAGGAGGACCACTTCCCCCTGATCGAGGAAGCCAAGAACGTCCATATCGGCAACCAGATCTCCATCACCCTGAGCATCGGCATCGGCCTGGGCGGCCTTTCCTACGCCCAGAACTATGAATTTGCCAGGAACGCCATCGACGTGGCCCTGGGCAGGGGCGGTGACCAGGTAGTCGTCAAGACTCCCGACAATATCACCTACTACGGCGGCAAGACCCAGCAGGTGGAGAAGAGCACCAAGGTCAGGGCCAGGGTCAAGGCCCAGGCCCTCCGGGAGATCATTTCCTCCAGGGATACGGTCTATATCATGGGCCACCGTCTGGGAGACCCGGACAGCTTCGGCGCCGCCATCGGCGTCTACCGGATCGCCAGGACCCTGAAGAAGCGGGCCCATATCATCATCAACGAAAAGACCTCCTCCATCCGGCAGATCCTGACCCTCTTTGAGAACAACCCGGAATATGAGGAGGACCTGATCATAGACAGCCAGACGGCCATCGAATCCGTGACGGAAAACTCCGTTCTGGTGGTGGTGGACGTCAACAGGCCTTCCATTACCGAATGCCCTGAGCTTTTAAAGATGTGCAAGTCGGTGGTCGTCCTGGACCACCACCGGAAGGGAACAGAGGTCATCGAGAACCCTACCCTGTCCTACATAGAGCCCTATGCCTCCTCTGCCTGTGAGATGGTCACCGAGCTGATCCAGTATATCGGCGACACCGTCAGGATGACCTCGGCGGAAGCGGACGCCATTTACGGCGGCATTGTGGTGGATACGGACAACTTCGTCAACCGGACCGGCGTCAGGACCTTTGAGGCGGCGGCCTTCCTGAGAAGGAGCGGAGCGGATGTCACCAGGATCCGCAAGCTCTTCCGGGAGGACGCGGCGGACTACAAGGCCCGGGCGGACGTGGTCTCCCAGGCGGAGATCTACCGGGGCGTCTTCGCCCTTTCGGTCTGTCCTTCAGAGGGACTGACCTCTCCCACCGTGGTAGGGGCCCAGGCTGCCAACCAGATGCTCAATATCAAAGGCGTCAGGGCCAGCTTTGTCTTTACCCCCTACCAGGACCAGATCTTTATCAGCGCCAGGTCCATTGACGATGTCAATGTCCAGCGCGTCATGGAGCACCTGGGCGGCGGAGGCCATATGACCATTGCCGGCTGCCAGATGAAGGAGATAAGCATAGAAGAAGCCAAGTCGGTCCTTAAAAAGACCCTGGATTCCATGATTGAAGAAGGAGAATTATCATGAAGGTGATCTTACTGCAGGATGTCAAAACACTGGGCAAAAAGGGCGATATCGTCAATGTCAGCGACGGCTACGCCCGCAACGCCCTGATTCCCAAGAAGCTGGCCGTTGAGGCTACGGAAAAGGCCAGGAACGACCTGCGCCTTCAGCAGAAGCACGCGGACAAGCTGGCGGCGGCCCGCCTCCAGGAGGCGAAGGACAGCGCGGCCAGGCTGGACGCTCTGACCATTGAAGTGAGGATGAAGGCCGGCGTTGGCGGCAAGGTCTTCGGTTCCATTTCCGCCAAGGAGATCGCCCAGGCGGCAGAAAAGCAGCACGGCCTGGAGCTGGACAAGAAGAAGATCCAGCTTGCTGAGCCCATCAGGGCCTTCGGTTCCTACGATGTCCCGATCAAGCTCCATCCCCAGGTCACCGGGACCCTTCACGTCAGCGTGAAGGAGCTCTGATCATCCGACAGACAAACAGAGGTTGCTATGCCTGAAGATGCTATTAAGCGGGTCATGCCCCACTCGCTGGAGGCGGAGCAGTCCGTGATCGGATCCATGATCATGGACCGGGAGGCGGCGGAGATCGCCTCAGAGCTGCTCTCGGAGCAGGATTTCTATTCCCGCCTTCACGGGGTCCTCTTTACCGCCGTAATGGACCTGGTCCGGTCTGATGTGGACGTGGACCTGGTCACCCTCCAGAACCGGCTCCAGGAGAAGAACCTGCCGCCGGAGGTCTACAGCCTGGAGGTCCTCCGGGACCTGATCGCCGGCGTCCCCACGTCGGCCAATATCCGGTCCTACTGCGGCATTGTGGCGGAGAAGTCCCTCCTGCGCCGGATGATCCGGGCGGGAGAGGAGATCGCCAACTCCTGCTACGCGGGAGAAAAGGAACTGCCGGTCCTTCTGGACCAGGCGGAGAAGCAGGTCTTTGAGATCAGCCAGAGCCGGAGAACGGGAGATTTCGTTCCGGTCCGGCAGGTGGTCCTGAATGCCATGGAAAGGATCGAAAAGGCCTCCCAGATCAAGGGATCTGTCACAGGCCTTCCCACCGGTTTTACCAGGCTGGATGACAAGCTGGCAGGGCTCCAGAATTCGGACCTGGTCCTGATCGCCGCCAGGCCCTCCATGGGCAAGACGGCCTTTGCCCTCAATATCGCGGAATATATGACCATGCGCAGGAACCTCTGCGTGGCCATCTTTTCTCTGGAAATGTCCAAGGAACAGCTCATGAACAGGCTCTTTTCCATGGAGTCCCATGTGGACGCCCAGAAGCTGAGGACCGGAGATCTGACCGATGCCGAATGGGGCGAGCTGATCGAAGCGGCCGGCATGATCGGCGAAAGCAGGCTGATCCTGGACGATACGCCCGCCATCTCCGTGCCCGAGCTCAGGTCCAAGTGCCGCAAGTACAAGATGGAATTCGGCCTCGATATCGTCGTCATCGACTATCTGCAGCTGATGACCGGGTCCGGCAGGGGATCGGATTCCCGCCAGCAGGAGATCTCCGATATTTCCCGGTCCCTCAAGGCCCTGGCCAGGGAACTGAACGTGCCGGTGGTGGCCCTCTCCCAGCTCTCCCGCGCGGTGGAGGGAAGGCCCAACAAGCGGCCCATGCTTTCTGACCTGAGAGAGTCCGGAGCCATCGAGCAGGACGCCGACGTGGTCATGTTCATCTACCGGGATGACTATTACAATCCGGATACGGAAAAGAAGGGGATCTCCGAGATCAATATCGCCAAACAGAGGAACGGCCCCATCGGCGTCGTGGAACTGGGATGGCAGCCTGAGCTGACCCGCTTTGTCAACATCCTCTGACCTGAGAATGCCGGAAGAAAAAGATGACCGCGGGGCGGAAGTATGCTATGATAGGACTGAACACAAAACCGGCCCCGGAGGCAGGTTCTGATAAGGAAGCATAAAAAAGAAAAACAGGAAAGGAAGAAATCAATGAGCATTAAGCAGATCAGGATTACCGTCGGCAACGAGTCGGGTACGCTGATGGAACTGACAAAATTACTGGCAGAGCATGATATTGAGATCAGGGCCATGAACCTGACTGACTTTAAGGGCGAAAGGATCTTCCGCATAATCGTAGACGATGTCTACACCGCGAACATGATGCTGAAGTCCCATGAGTATGACACAGCCATCCGTCCGGTCATTGTTCTTGAGCTGGAAGACAAGCCGGAATCTCTTCCCAAGGTCCTGGAGCCTCTGGCCAGACAGGGCATCGTCCTGAAGTACGGCTATTCTTTCCTGGAGAGCAGAATGAACCGCTTCTTCTTCGTCATGCGGATCGAAGAGGTGGAAAAGGCGGAGCAGGCCCTCATCGATGCCGGCTACAAGCCCATCATGCAGGATGA
>CAMOUD010000042.1 GCA_946626215.1 uncultured Lachnospiraceae bacterium | reverse complement strand
CGTACATGAGGGCCATGTGGTGCTCGCAGTAGGAGAACATGTCGATGTCCTTCATGCAGACCACCCGGCCGGCCTCCGCCGTCCCCGGGCCCTCCTCAAAGGTCTTGCCGAACATCTCCGCCAGCTCATGGTTGGTATAGTTCATGCCCGCGAAGACTTCCTCATACATGTCGGCGACCCGTCTGGGGGTCTCGGCCAGGCCTTCCCGGTCCGGATCGTCTCCCAGGGCGATCAGGATCCCCCGGATGTGTTCTTCGATTGCTTTCTTGTCGATCATTTCTTATACACCTCTTTTGTCCGGATCCCAGATCACCTTGTGCATCTGGATCTGGAGACGGCAGTCGTTCAGTCTGTTCTCCAGCATGAAGTCCACGATCTCCGCCGGCTCTATGGCCCCGAAGACGGGGCTGAAATAGACATGACAGCGGTCTGTCAGGCCATAGGTCCGGATGATCTCCAGGGCCCTTTCCAGGTCCTGCCTGCTTCCGGATACGAACTTGACGGTATCCTCCTTCCGGAGGAGGGCCATGTTGGAGAGGACCATCCGGGACTCAAAGCCGCTGGAGGGGAGCTTGTAGTCCATGGTAAAGACGGGCCGGGCCTCCTCAAAGCCCTCCAGGGAGACGGCCCCGTTGGTCTCGATCTCCACCCGGAGGCCTGCCTCCAGAAGGAGCCGGACCAGCTTTCTGATGTCTCTCTGCAGCAGGGGCTCGCCCCCTGTCAGGGTCACGTTCCGGATGCCGGAGGACAGGGCAAAGGCCGCCAGGTCCTCCGGGCTCCTTTCCTCGAAGGGGCAGGCGGGCTCATTGGCCCACATGGTGTCGCAGTAGCCGCAGGCCAGGTTGCAGCCCTTGAATCGGATAAAGAGGGCCGGCTCTCCGGCCCGGACGCCTTCTCCGTTGATGCTGATGAATGTTTCCGCTGCCTGCATCTCTTACTCCTCATAGGCCGCGCAGTTGGAAGGGGTCTCATAGACCTCGACCCTGCGGACTGAATAGCCCCTCTCTGAGAGCTTCTCATAAAAGTACCGGGCAAAGCGCTCCGCCGTAGGCCGGAAGGGAAGCTCCCGGATCAGGAACCGGTCTTCCCTGAGGGCCGCCAGGGTCTCCTGCCGCAGGGACCCGGTCTCCAGGATCAGGCTGTGGTCGAAATAGCCGCAGAGGTCCTTCAGGTCCCTTTTGAGATCGCCGAAGTCCACGACCATATCCCGGGTCTGGCCCTCCGCTTCCAGGGCCTCGCTCCCGATCTCGGCCGTCACCCTCCAGCGGTGTCCGTGCAGGTTCCGGCACTTGCCGTCATAGCCCCAGAGGAAGTGGGCGGCGTCAAAGCTGTTTTCCGTTTTCAGAAAGTACATGGTCTTCTCTCCATTCGGCGTGTCATATATCAGAAATCAAAAAAACTCCGCGCAAAAAACGCAGAGTTTCAGAACGGGGTCGTGATCTTAGCCCTGGTTTTGTTTAAAGACAGGATGGCGCCGGCGAACTGTCTGTATGGAAATAAAAAAGGCCTTGCGGTACGCAAAGCCATGCCAACAGGACATATGGGGCCCTGGGCCCTTCTGCCTGCCGGTCCCGGTTTTGCTTCGCGGCAGGAGGGTACCAATGAACTGCCGGCTGTCTGGAACAGCCCTGCCATTATACTCCTTCCTGCCGCTTTGCGCAATGCCGGTTTTTTTGGATGTCCGGGCCTCCGGACGGAGAATCATTCTGCCGGGTCCGGCCCTCAGGAGGACAGGACCCTGCCGAAGAGGGCGTCCAGGTCGGTCTCTCCGGGCCAGGTCTCTGCCGCCGGCTGCAGGAGCAGGGTCCTGTCCCAGTCCCGGAGCTCTGTCCAGGGAGAAACGGGAGGCGCGAAGAGGAAGAGGCGGGACCAGTCGGCGCAGGCGGCCGACTCCCAGCCCTGCCACATCCGGGCCAGGGAGACAGGCAGGTCCGGGGGATAGAAGGGGCTGGCCTTGCTGAAGGAGTTTCCCAGGGGCATGGCAGGCCCGTTGGTAAAGAGAAAGATGACATGGCGGCAGTTCATCGCGGGGATGGCCCAGTCAGACCCCATGGCCAGGGCCAGGGCCTCCAGGCCGCTGCCCGGCCTTCCTGCCCGGCTCTCGGCCCGGATCTTTCTTACAGCCTCCCGGAAGGCCCCTTCCCCCTCCGGGTCCATGGTGAGGGTGTAAAAGCCCGTATCCTCCAGGGCTTTTTCCCCGTCGCAGGCAAAGTCCCGGAAGACCAGGAGGCGGGCCCGGAGGCTTCCCAGGCCCGGCCGGGAAGACCGGGCCGTTTCCATGAACCTGCCGGGGATCCGGAGGATGGTCTCTTTTACAGCCTCCATGCAGGGCGCCATGGCCCTGCGGCCGTCCACGACCAGGCACAGGTCGATGTCCCAGCCCAGGCAGTCGGAACCGGTCTCGGGGGGATCCGGTTCGAATCGGATGGAGATGCATTCGGGAAGGGTACCTGCAGGCATACAGAGAGTCTCCTTTCATGCGGTGAGAGAAATGGTGAGAAGCAGCCGGAGCTTTTTCCCGCGCGCGGGAAAAGGCCCCTCCGGGGCCCCGGGGGCTCCGAAGGGGCCGGTCGATCAGCCGTTGATGGAGTTGACCAGAAGCTCAATGGCCATGTTGATGTCGAACTCCTCCAGTCCGCGGCCGGCCTGGGAGAAGGCGGCCCAGACATTGTTCCAGACCTGGAGGTCGACCCAGGGCGTTCTGGAAGGAGCGAAGAGGACCAGACGGGCGCTCTTCTCATCGGGCATGCCGCCCAGGCTCTGGGAGCTGCCGGCCCACATGTCGCCCAGTTCCGCCAGGCTGCGGGGCATGCCGGCAGGATAGGCGGGATTGGAGGTCCTGGACCGGTCGCCCAGAGGAACGGCGGAAGCGTCCGTGAAGACCAGGATGACGTGGCGTCTCTTGGTGCCTTCACTGGTCCAGTCGGACCGCATGGCCAGGGCCATGGCTTCCAGAGCGCTTTCGGGCTCGTCGCCGCCGCCCGTGGCCGTGATGCCCATCACATAGGAGCGGAAGGCCTCATTCTGCTCGGGCAGGACGAAGAATTCAGACTGGGCCATGGCGCCCGCGCCGTCACAGCCATAGTCCCTGAAAGCGATCACTTTGATCCTCAGGGTCTCCACGTTCTTGCCGTTGGCGTCCATCTGCTCGTGGAACTTATCGCAGAAGGCCAGGGCGTTCCTCTTGACCTCCTCAATGATGGGGGCCATGGAACCCGTCGCGTCAATACACATCACGATGTCCACACAGTAGGCCTGGCCACCGTTCACATCAATCCCGCTCAGGCCGTCAAGACCAGCCTGCAGATCGTCAAAAACACCCATACAATACCTCCTTCATAAAAATCTGCGCCCGCCTGCCCCCGGCAGGCCCTTTCCTAAGCGGGGCCTTTCCCCGGGGGCCGGGCACGTTCCTCTCATTCCCGCATGCTCAGTATGGCAGGGCAGCCTTCCGGTCCCTGCCCCGGAAGGATCATTTGACAGAGTTGACAAGGAGCTGGATCGCCAGGTCGATGTCGACATCCTCCAGGCCCTTGCCTGCCGGAGAGAAGGCGGCCCAGACGTTGTTCCAGACCTGGATGTCCGTCCAGGGAGAGGTGGAGGGAGCAAAGAGCACCAGACGGGCGCTCTTTCCGGACGGCATGCCGCCCAGCTCCTGGCTCTCGCCTGCCCACATATCGCCCAGGTCAGCCAGGCTGGCGGGCATGTCGGCAGGATAGGTGGGATTGGAGGTCCTGGAAGGATCTCTCAGAGGGACAGCGGAGGCGTCCGTAAAGACCAGGATGACGTGGCGCTGCTTGGCGCCGTCCGTGGTCCAGTCGGACCGCATGGCCAGGGCCATGGCTTCCAGAGCGCTTTCGGGCCCGTCGCCGCCGCCCGTGGCCGTGATGCCCATCACATAGGAGCGGAAGGCCTCATTCTGCTCGGGCAGGACGAAGAATTCAGACTGGGCCATGGCGCCCGCGCCGTCACAGCCATAGTCCCTGAAAGCGATCACTTTGATCCTCAGGGTCTCCACGTTCTTGCCGTTGGCGTCCATCTGCTCGTGGAACTTATCGCAGAAGGCCAGGGCGTTCCTCTTGACCTCCTCAATGATGGGGGCCATGGAACCCGTCGCGTCAATACACATCACGATGTCCACACAGTAGGCCTGGCCACCGTTCACATCAATCCCGCTCAGGCCGTCAAGACCAGCCTGCAGATCGTCAAAAACACCCATACAATACCTCCTTCATAAAAATCTGCGCCCGCCTGCCCCCGGCAGGCCCTTTCCTAAGCGGGGCCTTTCCCCGGGGGCCGGGCACGTTCCTCTCATTCCCGCATGCTCAGTATGGCAGGGCAGCCTTCCGGTCCCTGCCCCGGAAGGATCATTTGACAGAGTTGACAAGGAGCTGGATCGCCAGGTCGATGTCGACATCCTCCAGGCCCTTGCCTGCCGGAGAGAAGGCGGCCCAGACGTTGTTCCAGACCTGGATGTCCGTCCAGGGAGAGGTGGAGGGAGCAAAGAGCACCAGACGGGCGCTCTTTCCGGACGGCATGCCGCCCAGCTCCTGGCTCTCGCCTGCCCACATATCGCCCAGGTCAGCCAGGCTGGCGGGCATGTCGGCAGGATAGGTGGGATTGGAGGTCCTGGAAGGATCTCTCAGAGGGACAGCGGAGGCGTCCGTAAAGACCAGGATGACGTGGCGCTGCTTGGCGCCGTCCGTGGTCCAGGCGGACCGCATGGCCAGGGCCATGGCCTCCAGGGCGTTTTCAGGCTCATCGCCTCCGCCGGCGGCACGGATGCCCATCACATAGGACCGGAACTCTTCATTCTGCTCGGGCAGGACAAAGAACTCAGACTGGTCCATGGCGGCGGTGCCGTCACAGGCGTAATCCCGGAAGGGGATCACCTTGATGCGGAGGCCCGCCACGTTCTTGCCGTTGGCGTCCATCTCCTCATGGAACTTTTCGCAAAAGGCCATCGCGTTGGCTTTGACCTCCTCAATGATGGGAGACATGGAACCGGTCGCGTCGATGCACATCACGATATCCACGTAGTAGTCAGCGCCGTCGTTGACGTCAAAGCCTCCGATCGTATCAAGACCGGCCTGCAGATCATCAAAAACACCCATACAATACCTCCTTCATAAAACCCTGCCCGCCTTCCCCTCCTTCAGGGGACCGGGCCTTTCTCTCTTTCTTACAGGGCCAGTGTAGCAGGCCCCGGTCCCGCTCCCCCGGGGGCCCCGGATTTTCCGCAGGACGGCAGGGAAGGGGACGGCAGGGACCGGGGGGCCGGGGCGGGGGTCAGACCGCGGAGACCAGGACCTGCGTTATCATGTCGAAATCGAGTTCTCCAAGGCCGCCGCCGGGCTGGCAGAAGCAGGCCCATACGTTGTTCCAGTCCATCAGGTCCGTCCAGGGATATGCCTCAGGAGCGAACAGGACCAGGCGGGCGCTGTTCTTCGAGGGCATGTCTTCCCACATGCCGTAAAGCTCAGCCAGGCTGGCGGGCATGTCCTTGGGATAGGAGGGGCTGGAGGTCCGGAAAGGGTCTCCGAGAGGGACGGCGGAGGCGTCCGTAAGCATCAGGATGACGTGGCGCTGCTTGACGCCGTCCGTGGTCCAGGCGGACCGCATGGCCAGGGCCATGGCCTCCAGGGCGTTTTCAGGCTCATCGCCTCCGCCGGCGGCACGGATGCCCATCACATAGGACCGGAACTCTTCATTCTGCTCGGGCAGGACAAAGAACTCAGACTGGTCCATGGCGGCGGTGCCGTCACAGGCGTAATCCCGGAAGGGGATCACCTTGATGCGGAGGCCCGCCACGTTCTTGCCGTTGGCGTCCATCTCCTCATGGAACTTTTCGCAAAAGGCCATCGCGTTGGCTTTGACCTCCTCAATGATGGGAGACATGGAACCGGTCGCGTCGATGCACATCACGATATCCACGTAGTAGTCAGCGCCGTCGTTGACGTCAAAGCCTCCGATCGTATCAAGACCGGCCTGCAGATCATCAAAAACACCCATACAATACCTCCTTCATAAAACCCTGCCCGCCTTCCCCTCCTTCAGGGGACCGGGCCTTTCTCTCTTTCTTACAGGGCCAGTGTAGCAGGCCCCGGTCCCGCTCCCCCGGGGGCCCCGGATTTTCCGCAGGACGGCAGGGAAGGGGACGGCAGGGACCGGGGGGCCGGGGCGGGGGTCAGACCGCGGAGACCAGGACCTGCGTTATCATGTCGAAATCGAGTTCTCCAAGGCCGCCGCCGGGCTGGCAGAAGCAGGCCCATACGTTGTTCCAGTCCATCAGGTCCGTCCAGGGATATGCCTCAGGAGCGAACAGGACCAGGCGGGCGCTGTTCTTCGAGGGCATGTCTTCCCACATGCCGTAAAGCTCAGCCAGGCTGGCGGGCATGTCCTTGGGATAGGAGGGGCTGGAGGTCCGGAAAGGGTCTCCGAGAGGGACGGCGGAGGCGTCCGTAAGCATCAGGATGATATGGCGCCGCCTGGTCCCCTCTCTGGTCCAGTCGGACCGCATGGCCAGGGCCAGGGCCTCCAGGGCGCACTCGGGCTCGTCTCCGCCGCCGCAGGGATGGACCGCGCTGACAGAGGCCAGAAAGTCTTCTGCCTGATCGGGCAGGGCAAAGAAACCGGTCTCTTCCATGGGAACGGAGTCGCAGGCATAATCCCGGAAGAAGATCAGCCTGACCCGGAGAGCGTCCGCCGCTCTGCCGGTCTCCGCCAGTCCTTCCCGGAACCGGGCGCAGAATTCCGGGGCATGGTCCTGGATCTCGCAGGCGATGGGCTGCATGGCGCCGGTCACGTCCAGGCAGATCACGATGTCCACATGGAATCCTTTTGTTCTGTTCAGGGCTTTCAGGAAAGCCGGATCATCGAAGACAGACATGGCTGACCTCCTTTTCGATGGGCGCCCTGCAGGGCTCTTATTCGGAGCCTCCCAGCCGGTCGATCAGGACCTGCAGGTCCGTCCGCTGGTCCAGTTCCTTCTGGACCTTTTCGGCCAGCAGGATCTCGTCGGTGATGACCGCGTCCGCCTTGCTGTCCAGGAACCGCCGCATGGAGCTTTCCGAGTTGACCGTCCAGACGATGGCCTGCTTGCCCTCTTTGTGGATCTGGTCCATCCGGGAATTCGTGGCCGACTCCTCCTCCATGATAAGGAGGTCGCAGTTGAGCCGGGAGAAGTCGCCCAGCCCGGCGAAGAAGAGAGTGCCGGTGACAAGCTCCGGATAGAGGGTCTCGGCATAGCTGATGATGGGATAGTCCAGGGAGATCAGGGCCACCTGGTCCTGGCAGCCGTATTCCCGGACCATGGCGGCCACATCGTCCACCATCTTCCGGTCGGCGGTGGCCCCCTTCAGTTCTATGTAGAGGATATGGCGGCCCTTGATGACGGCCAGCATCTCCTCCAGGGTGGGGACCCGCAGGCTGTGCCCGCCCCCCGTGGTATCCCGGATCTTCAGGGCCCGGACCTCCTCCAGGGTCATGTCCTGCGGGGCCCTGGCGACGCCGGTCAGCCGCCGGAAGTCGTTGTCATGGTTGATGATATAGGCCCCGTCCTTCGTTCTCTGGACATCGATCTCGCTGGCGTAGCAGCCGTGCCGGATGGCCTGCTCCAGGCCCTCCAGGGAGTTTTCCGGGGCCATGGTCCCGCCGGCCCGGTGGGCCACGATCCGGACCGGTTCCTCCCGGTCAAAGATCTGGTTGTAGAAGAGCCCGATGCAGACGGAGGCGGCTCCGGTGATCAGAAAGACCAGCAAGATCAGGAGGACCTTCCTGGCATAGGAGCCCTTCCGGGAACGGGCAGGGAAGGAAGAGACGTCCCTGCCTGTATATTCCAGGTAGAGGCAGGTGAAGCGGAGCATGAAGTAGGAGCCGCACAGGAGGGTGACGATGGAGATCAGATACTGTCCCATGAGGACCGCCAGGGCGCAGAGGATCCGGTAGAGGACGATCTCGATGTCGCCCTCGGGAAGTTCCTCCGCCGCCATGATGTTGATGGTATGGCCGATGGGCATGGTCCTTCCTATTTCCTCCAGCCGGGTCTCGGGAAGCCAGGAAAAGAGCAGCCAGGCGGCCGCTCCCGCCAGGGAGAGCCGGATCTGCAGGCCCAGGACGGACAGGATAAAGGACTTCCCGTGCTTCTTCACGATCCGGACGGACTGCCGCATGGCCTCCCCGGGGGTCAGGCCGTCCAGGATCACCCCGTGGAGGGTAAAGGCGGCCCGGCAGCCGATGAAGACCAGGATCAGGATGGTCAGGAAGTAGGCTCCCGCGTAAAGGGGGGTCTCCAGGACCACGTCCATGATGAAGTTGGGTACGTAGAGGCTTTTGGTCAGGGTGATCGAAAAGCCCACGCCGCCCAGGGGGACCGCGATCAGGATGTAGAAAAGGACCAGGGCGCCCATGGGCGTAAAGAGCCTGCCCAGGGATACGAAGCCGTCCCGGATCTCCCGGAAGAGGCCCGCCTTTTCACCGGTGAGGATGGCGCCGGACAGGTCGATCAGGGAGAGGATCTGGGTAACGGTATAAAGGAGGATCAGAAAAAGGCCCAGGACCAGGATGACGGGAAAGCGCCAGCTGAGGAAAAAGGCCCCGGGGTCTGCCGTGGTGACGGCTCCTGCCGTGGAGGCTGTCCGGTCGATCAGGGTCATCAGGAGGGCGGCCGGCAGTGCCAGAATGAGGCCCGCCAGGATCTGGAAGGACCATATCTCCGGCAGGGCCTGGAAGGCCAGGACGGGGAAGGAGACCCGGGAGGGGTCTTTTGTCTGTTCTTTCTTCTTAGACATGGACATATTTTCCGGAATCGTATCTGTATCGTATCGGTCTTCAGGAAACGGAGTTCACAAGGATCTGGAGGACCTGGTCGATGTCGATCTCCTTCAGGCCGCTGCCGGCCCTGGAGTAGGAGGTCCAGACATTGTTCCATACCTGCATGTAGGTCCAGGGCTCCTTCTGGGGGGCGAAGAGGACCATGCGGGCGCTCCGCTCCTCGGGCATGCCGCCCTTTCCGGTCCCGGCCCACAGGTCTCCCAGCTCGGAAAGGCTGCCGGGCATGCCGGAGGGATAGTCCTGGCTGCCGGTCCTTTCGGGATCCTGAAGCGGAACGGCCCCGGCGTCCGTGAAGACCAGGATCACGTGCCTCCGCTTCATGCCCTCCCTGGTCCAGTCGGACCGCATGGCCAGGGCCAGGGCCTCCAGGGCGTTTTCGGGGCCGTCTCCCCCGCCGCCCTTGGCCTTGACGCCTTCGACGAATTTATGGAACTCCCGGCTGTCCTCCGGCAGGGAAAAGAAGGGAGACTGGGCCATGGGAGACTGCTTGGAGGTGATATAGTCCCGGAAGGCAATGACCCTGACCCGGAGGGCGTCCACGTTCTTGCCGCTGGCCTTCATGGCGTCCCGGAACCGGTCGCCGAACCGCATGGCGCTCTCCCGGACCTCCCTGATGATGGGTCCCATGGAACCGGTGGCGTCGATGCACATGACGATGTCCACGCAGTAGGACTGCTGGCCGGGGGCCGTGCCGCTTTCGGCCAGGCCTCTCTGAAGATCTTCAAACATGCTCATAGGTGTTTCCTCCTCGCTGGAAATGTGCGGCCCCCCGGGGCCCCGGTCCTTCGCGGATCCGGGAGATGAGGCCTGTCTGTATTGTAGCAAAAGAAACGATGGACCGGCACTTTTTTCCGGCTTTCGGACAGGGAGAGGACCGGGGATGACGGTTTCTGAAGCAGGCCGCTCTTTTGCGGGAGACCGGGATAGGGTATGATAGGAAGGAAGACGGAGGAACAGATCCGGCGGAAAGGAAAAGAGCACTGGATTCGATCGCGGAGGATACGATGAGCATCTTAAAGCTGAGACCGGCATGCAAGGACTATCTGTGGGGCGGACACCGCCTTGTCGAGGAATACAACGTAGACTACAAAGGGGAGATCCTGGCCGAGGCCTGGGTCCTGTCGGCCCATCCCGACGGGCCCTCTGTCATTGACAACGGCCCCTATAAGGGCAAGACCTTCCGGGACTACCTGGAGGCGGAGGGCATGGAGGTCCTGGGGACCCACTGCAGGAGGTTCCGGGAATTCCCCATCCTGACCAAGTTCATCGACGCCAGGGACAACCTGTCCATCCAGGTCCATCCCGGCAACGGCTTTGCCCTCCAGAACGAGGGCCAGTACGGGAAGACCGAGATGTGGTATGTCCTGGACGCCGAGGAGGGGGCCTATCTCTACTACGGCTTCCGGGAAGAGATCTCCCGGGAGGAGTTCGCCGAAAGGATCCGGGACAATACCCTCCTGGAGGTCCTGAACGCGGTCCCTGTCCACAGGGGCGACGTCCTCTTCATTGAATCCGGGACCCTCCACGCCATCGGCAAGGGGATCCTGATCGCCGAGATCCAGCAGAACTCCAACGTGACCTACCGGATCTATGACTACGGAAGAGTGGGAAAGGACGGGAAGAAGAGGGACCTCCACATCGAGAAGGCCCTGGCCGTCACCAACCGGGTCCCCATCGTCCGCAGCGGGAGCCAGTATCCCCATGTGGCGGACTGCGACTACTTTACCGTGGACAAGCTGAACCTGGACGGGAAGCTGACCAGCCGGATGCAGGGCACGGTCTTTGACAGCTCCTTCCTCAGCATCCTGATCCTGGACGGAGAGGGGACCATCAGCTGCAGGGGAGAGACCGTTTCCTACCGGAAGGGAGACAGCATCTTTCTGTCCGCCGGGAGCGGCAACTGGCAGATCGAAGGGACCTGCGACGCCCTCCTGACCACCATACGGGAAAAGGCCAGCCCCATCCGGGCCGGCATCATCATAGGAAGCAGCCAGACCCGGATCGGCCTGGTGGACGACCGCCAGCACATCCTGGCCATCCGGTCCTTCCCCACCCGGGCAGGCCGGCCTGCCGCTGAGATCATCGACGAGGTGGCCCAGGCCGCCCTGGACCTTCTGGAGGACCAGCATGTCCCCCTGGACCAGTGCGTGGGCGTGGGCGTCGGCGTGCCGGGCACCATTGACCGGAGGGCCGGCAAGGTCCTCTACTCCAACAACATCCAGTGGGAGGACGTGTCCCTGGCCAGAGACCTGGGACGGGTCATTCCCTGTCCCGTCCGCATCGCCAACGACGCGGACTGCGCGGCCCTGGGCGAAGCGGCGGCCGGCGCCGGCAGGGACTATGCCGACGTGGCCATGTTCACCCTGGGGAACGGCGTCGGAGGCGGCATCATCCTGAACGGCCAGGTCTTTGAAGGCGGCATCATGGGCGGCAGCGAAGTGGGCCATCAGGTGGTCCGGGTAGGCGGCCGCCGGTGCTCCTGCGGCAGGAAGGGCTGCCTGGAGGCCTATGTTTCAGTCCCGGCCCTGATCCGGGCGGCCAGAGAGGCCACGGATAAGGACCTGACCCCCGGGGAGATCTTCCGGGGGGCATCCAGAGGCAATATCGACCTTCAGGAGATCGTGGAGCAGTATGAGCAGATGCTGGGCGAGGGGATCGTCAACATCGTCAACATGTTCCGGCCCCAGCTGATCCTCCTGGGCGGGGCCCTGTCCGACTATGCCGGCCAGATGCTCCCTCCCATCCGGGAGATGATGGAGAGGGACTGCTTCGGCGGCGTCCACGGGATGATCCCGGAGATCGCCGTGGCGGAGCTGGGCGAGAACGCCGGCATCATCGGGGCGGCCAACCTCTGAGAATCCTGAAGGGCATTTCCTTCAGGCGTCCGGGAGGGAGAGGTCCCTTCCGGTCCCATGAAAAGAGCAGCTGCGGATCACATTCCGCAGCTGCTCTTTTTCATGGGACCGGATTCTGAAAAATACAGGGCAGAGGTCAAAAGCCCGCGGAGAAGCCCGGATTTCGAAAGCCCGGGTCCCGGAAGAACGAAAGCCCGGAAGACAGGACCGGTCAGATATTCAGAAGGACCAGGGAGACGGCGATGATGGCCATGGCCAGGAGCTTTCTCCGGCTCAGGGCCTCCTTGAAGAAGAGGACGCCCGCCAGGGAGACCAGGATGATGGTGCCCACGCTGACCGCCGGATAGACGATGACGGCCGGGAGCTGTCCCAGGGACAGCAGGAGGAAGCGGGTGGAGAAGTAGTTGGGGATGCCCACCAGGACGCCGGAGAGGATCTCCTCCTTTCCGATCCTTTCCTTCCGCTTGAGCATGAGGATCAGGGCGCAGACCAGGGCGGCGGTGAAGGTATAGAAGAGGTAGAAGTCCTTGACGGCCGGGTCTCCGATCTTGTCAAAGACGTTGGCCATGGAATCGGTCACGCCTCCGCAGACCAGGAGGACAGGCAGGAGCCACTTCCAGGACGCCTTCTGTCCGGTCTCCTGGTCGGTATGGATCAGGAGGATGGAGGCCACGGCCAGGACGATGCCCAGGCCCTGGGTCAGCCGGGGCTCCTCATGGAAGACCAGGATGGCGATCAGGGTGGAGATGACGACCCCCAGCTTCATGAAGGTGGAGGCCATGGCCACCCCGTTCCTGGCGATGTTGAGCTGGAGGAGGACAAAGCAGACCAGGAAGAGGACGCCGGCCGCGGTGCCCAGGCCCATGGCCAGGCCGATGCCGGGAGCCGGCGAATAGAGGGCGATCCGGCCCGCGAAGAGGCAGGCCAGGGCCGCGCAGACGATGTAGTTGACCACGAACATGCCCATGACGGACCTTGCGCGGGTCTCGCCGACCCGCATCATGATGGATATGAGGGAAGAGGCCAGGACGGCCAGGCAGAGGAAGAGCATGGCGGTATCGATCACTCCTTACAGTCGTTTTTCTTATGGATCCCCGCGCGGGGGACCTGTCATCCGTCCTCTTCCTCGGGGAGGCCCGGGGAGGCCGGCTGGCAGCATGGCCAGTATACCACATTTCCGGGGAAGGGACAGAGGCCTTCCGGACAGATGGAGAGAAGATCTCCGCGGCAGATCCGGGATTTTGTCCAAAGAGCCCGGGGGGCCAAAAAGGGACCTGTATGGTACAATAATCCGTGTACATGATTCCGGGGAGGACCCGTTCCTCATTCAATACAGAGAAGGAGGCCGCAGCCATGATGACACTGTGGGAAGCAAGCAAAAAGAGGATATCCGTCCGGGCCTATCAGGACAGGCCGGTGGAGGAGGAGACCCTGGACAGGATCCGGGCATATATCGATGAGCTGAACGGCGTGTCGGGCCTGCCCTTTCAGCTGGTCACAGGCCCCGGGCCGGGAGTCCCCGCCGTGAAGCTGCCGGGGGCCATGTTCAGCGGCCCTGTCTATGCCTTTGCCGCCCTGGTCGGAGGCAGTGACAACCTGTCCGCGGAGAAGGTGGGCTATTACGGCCAGGACCTGGTCCTGTTCCTGACCCGCCTGGGCCTCGGCACCTGCTGGGTGGCGGGGACCTATGACAGAAAGTCCTTTTCCCTGGACCTGCCGGAGGGCATGCAGCTCTGGGGCATCCTGCTGATCGGCTGGGCTGCGGAAAAGATGCCTGTCAGACAGCAGATGATCCGGGCCGCCATCCGGAGAAAGGACCGGAAGCTGAAGGATTTCCTGGAATCCGACCTGACCTATGACCAGGTGCCTGCCTGGGTCCGGAAGGGGATCGAGGCCGTGAAGGACGGTCCCTCCGCGGTCAACCAGCAGCCGGCCAACATCGTCTATGACAGGGGAAAGGTCTGGGCCCGCCTCTGGAAGGAAGGCAGGGGCCTGCAGTTCAACGATCTGGGCATCGCCAAGCGCCAGTTCGAGGTCGGCGCGGCGGAAGCCGGCATGCCCGGCCGCTTTGCCTTCGGGGACGGAGGCCATTTTTCGCCTGAAGCGGAGGCGTAGGAAGACCGGTCCCGGACCGGAAGGATGAGAAAGAAAGGACGGGAGAGAGCCGCGCGGCTCTCTCCCGTTTTACGCTTCCGTATCCGTCCTTTTCAGAACTCCTCCCGGTGCTCCATGAAGAAGTCGAACCAGGCCCGGACGCCGGGCAGGTCGGTCCAGGGACGGATCCAGGCCGGGTCCTCGTCCAGGTCATAGATCCGGGCCCCCTTCATGGACAGAAGGAGGGGAGAATGGGTCGCCATGATGATCTGGCAGTCAAAGAAGCGGACGCTGGAGACCAGATAGTCCGCCAGCTCCTTCTGCCTTTCCGGGGACAGGCTGTTCTCCGGCTCGTCCAGGAGATAGAGGCCTCCCTCCCGGATCTTTTCCGTAAAGAAGATAAAGGCGCTTTCCCCGTTGGAATGTTCCCGGACATTGCCCATCATGTTCTTCCGGACATGTTTGGAGGGAGAGTTGGACCTCCGCCTGGCATCCACGACCTTTTTCAGCTCTTCGTAGTCCTCCAGGGACCGCATCTGGAAGCGGGAATGCTTTGCCTGCGCGAATTCCCGGAACAGTTCCTCCCGTCTTCTGTCCAGGCCCTGGTTCAGGGTCCGGAGGTCCAGCATGAAGTCAAAGACATCATCGCTGGTGATGATCCGGATCTCCCGGGGAGAGCCGGGCATGGAATACCGGCACATGGACAGGTAATCCTCATAGAAGGAGGACCGGTTGTAAAGAGAATCCCTGGCGGCCCCGGTCTTTTCCGCGATGATGTTCAGGACAGTGGTCTTGCCGGACCCGTTCCCTCCGTACAGGATGGTCACAGGTTCGAAGGTCAGGCTTTCCAGACCGCAGGAAGGGAGGACGCCGAAGGGGTAGAAGGTGTCATAGCAGGTGGGCCTTATGTAGTTGAGGAACTGCTCCTCCTGATCGACGGAGGCGAAATGAAAATCTTCCAGATATACCATGCGGCTTCCTTTCGGGATGGCGGTCCCGGGATCCTTCTGGAGCAGCCCCTGCCAGGGGCGGGAAGATCCCGGAAGAAAAGAGTAGGGCAGGCGCCCCTCCCTCCGGAAGGGCGCCTGCCGGTATCATACCACAGGATGGTCTGTATGGACATCCGGGACGGGAGGAACAGACAGAGAGGGACGGCGCCGGCCCTCAGTCCGGGCCTGCGATCCCTGCCGTGGTCCGGACGCAGTAGCGGGTGAAGGGCAGGTCCTCGCCCACGTCCAGCTGGTGGATGGTCATGGTGTCGGAAACAAAGAGGCCGTGGGAGCCCAGATCCAGAGACGCTTCCGCCAGGTCCAGAGAAGGGTCTGAGAGGCTGGCCAGGTAGGAAGCCATGATGATGGCCCGCGCCTGCTCCCTGTTGGCGACGACCAGGGCGATGACCTGGCCGTCCTCCTCCAGGAAGGAGAGGAGGGAGACCTTGTTCTCATCGGTATCCGTTCGGAACCAGACCCCCCAGTATCCGTCATCGGCCTCCAGGACCATGAGCCGGTCACTGGCCTCCAGGGCCTCGATGATCTGATCCCTGCTGCCGGCAAAGGCCTTCCCGGCCGGGGAGAGGGGAGAAGAGGAGGAAGCGGAAGGACGGGCGGGGCCGGTCCCGCTGTGTCCGCCGGATCCGCTGCTGCCTCCGGAGCTGCCGGTCCCCCCGGAGCCCGTGCTTCCGGTCAGGTCATAGCCCTGACTGTCGTAGGTATAGACACCGCCCTCCAGGGAGGTCTCAGCCCCGCTCTCTTCCAGAGCGGCCAGGATGCAGCCCAGGGCCCCCTGGGTGATCCCCATTTCCTCCGCGCAGGCGCGAAGGTCCGGGATCCGGAAGTGGTACTCGAAGCGGGAAGGGTCGATGGTCCCGGTGGTCTCCGCGGAGGACAGAGCCAGCAGGGGAGAGAGGACATCGTCCAGGCTGTATGACCCGGTGGGGAAGTAGACAGAGGCCGCTCTGGCAGGCTCCAGGTATTCCTCATAGGAGGCAGGGGCATGGCCAAGGACATAGCGGGCGGCCCGGATCCAGTCATTGCCGTCTTCCCGGTCTCCGGTATTGTTTTCCAGAAGGGCCCCGACGGACCGGAAGGGAGCGCCGGCCTCTACGGTATGGCCCGTGTTCCTTTCGCTTCGGACCCAGGTCATATCCCGGTCTGTCAGATCCAGATCCCGGAACCGGTATCCGGTCTCTGTCAGGACCAGGCCGTCCTTTGTCAGTTCCATGGCTTCCTGTCTGACCTGGCCCGCGTCCATCAGATAGAGGGGCCTTCCACTGTTCGTGGAATAGAAACGGGAGAGGAGACGGTCCAGGTCCTCCTCCTCCGGCCCGGCCAGAAGGATCTGGGCCACATGGCCGTCCCGGAGGAGATACAGTGTCCAGACGAAGGAGGACTTTCCATCCTGCCAGCAAATGCAGGAGGTCTCTCTTCCAAGAAAAAAGCAGGGGACCTGGTCGATCTCGTTCTCAGGGCATGCCTCACGGAGGGAGGATAAGTGGGAGGACTGCAGAAGCTCCTGGGTGACGCCATCCTCCGACAGGCCGTAATTGATCCGAACGTACCCTGTGCTGTCCTCAAAGGAGTAATCCGGAAGCGTCCCGTTTTCAGAATACCAGTCTGCTGCCGAGGAGGAGTTTTCCTGAAGGATCTTCTCCCGGTCCAGCCGCCGGCCCATGTCCGGGGCCTCAAAGACAAAGCCAAGGTCTGAGATATAGGAGGAGCCTTCGACCCGGCCGCCTATGGCCAGAAGGTCTTCCGGGA
>CAMOUD010000041.1 GCA_946626215.1 uncultured Lachnospiraceae bacterium | reverse complement strand
CATGCGCTCTGGCAGGAGGTCTGGCACTCGCCGCAGCCGCCGTTGACAGCGCTCTGGGCCATATCACGTGTGTTCAGTGTCTGAATATGCTTCATAGTACTATCCTCTTCTTTTGTAGAATCTTTTCGGCCGCCCTGACGGGCGGCTTTACAGTTATTACAATAATACATAGGCCTCTCCCTCTTTGTCAAGGGGACTACTCCTCCAGGACCCGCCAGCCGTCCTCCCCGGCGTGGGAATGGAAGATCTTGCAGCCCGCCGCCTCCATGCCGGCAAGGTAGTCCATCAGGGCCCCGGTCAGGATCTCTCCCGGGACTGCGTAGGGGATGCCGGGCGGATAGGCATAGAGGTATTCCCCGCAGATCCGGCCCGCAGCCTTCCCGGCAGGCACCGTCTCCGCCGCCTGGCCCAGGGCCTCCCGGAGGGTAAGGACACTGCGCAGGCAGGGCGCGTCGTCCGGAAAAGGAAGGGCGCCGGCCGCGCCGCCGCAGTCCCTGTCTATGCGGATCAGGGCCGTCTGAAGGGTATAGAGGGCCGTGGGGTCATCGGCAGGGCTGGTCATGGCAAGGACCGATCCCGGCCCCGCCTTTTCCGTTTCCAGACCGAATTCCTCCCGGAGCCTGGCCGCCAGCTGGGCTCCTGTCATCCCTGTCTGCCGGCAGGAGATCTGAAGCTTGCCGGGATCGAAGGCAAAAATCCCGGCAGGCCTGCGCTCCTTGTCCGCCCCGTGGCAGAGGACGCGCAGGTGGGCAAGGTCCCGGATCTCTTCATCAAATTCAGCCAGGTTGCGGGCCCATTCCTCTCCCATCTCGGGAGCCCGCTCCGCCAGCAGGCAGCTGCAGGCATCCAGAGAGACCAGCAGGGGGTAGGAAGGGGACGAGGACTGGAAGATCTGCAGCTGCTGCCGGACCTTTTCGGGATCGATCCTGTCTCCCGCCACATGGAGCCAGGCCGTCTGGGTCAGGGAAGGCAGGGTCTTATGGGGGCTCTGGACCACCAGGTCCGCTCCCAGGGCCACGGCAGACTGGGGAAAGCCGGCCTCCGTAAAGAGACCGAAATGGGCGCCGTGGGCCTCGTCCACGATCAGAAGACAGCCCGCCTTATGGCAGATCCCGGCGATCTTCCGGATATCGGAGACCACCCCCTCATAGGTGGGACTGGTCAGGATCAGGGCCGATGCCTCCGGATACCGGGCCAGCGTCCGACGGACATCCTCCGGTCTGAGGCTCCCGCAGGCCTCATATTCTGACAGAAAGGGCGGCCGGATCCAGCGGACCCTGGCGCCGGCCAGCTCCGCCGCGTGGCAGACCGACCTGTGGCAGTTCCTGGCCGCCAGCAGGGTCCCTCCGAAGGGGACCGCTGCCCGGACCGCCGCCAGGATCCCGCAGGTCGACCCGTTGACCAGGTAAAAGGTCCGGTCCGCCTTGTACAGGGCCGCCGTCCGGTCCATGGCCTCCTTGAGGATCCCCTCGGGATGGTGGAGGTCATCCGTCCCCTCCACCTCCGTCAGGTCCTGACGGTAGGGAAGGCCGTCGGCCGGCTCCAGGCGGCGTTTATGGCCCGGCATATGCAGGGGATAGGCATTTTCTTCCAGGATTCGCCAGAGCTCCTCCTGCAGGATGGAATAGGACATTTCCGCCTCCTGTCTGGGCCCGGTCAGCAGAAAACGCGGACCGGAAAGCGCAGGAGCCTGCGAAAGGCGGAAGGACCGTCTTCGCAGGCTCCGGAAACATGTGCTGCCTTACGTCAGGCTATTATTCGACGTCGGATGTGCAGC
The DNA here is from genome assembly GCA_946626215.1 of uncultured Lachnospiraceae bacterium. Classification (GTDB taxonomy): domain Bacteria; phylum Bacillota; class Clostridia; order Lachnospirales; family Lachnospiraceae; genus CAG-791. Next base: position 15,456 of record CAMOUD010000041.1, on the reverse strand, counting down.
AAGGGCACTTGGTGGCCTCGATGTTGATCTCGCTCTTGCAGTAAGGGCAGATCTTGGTAGTGGGAGCCGCGGGCTCCTCTTCCTTCTTGACCAGCTCGGATGCCTTGTTCATGGCCTTGATGATGCTGAAAAGCACAAAGGCGATGATCAGGAAGTTGATCACGGCGTTGATGAAGTTGCCGATCATCAGCTGGGACTCACCTACCAGCGGGATCGTGATGGCGCTGAAGTCCGCGCCGCCGATGCAGCCGATGATGGGGCTGATGATGTCCTCGACCAGGGATGTCACGATGGCAGTGAAGGCGCCGCCGATGATGATACCGACTGCCATGTCCATGACATTGCCGCGCATAATGAACTTCTTGAATTCTTCCATAAAGCTCTTCATTCTTAGTTCTCCTCTCTCATACTGCCTTTCGGCACTGTAATTATTACAAACCTATTTTAGCAGTAAAATCCAATCCGTCAATGCCGATTTTAGTCTGTTACCATGCTGATGTGACGGATCGCGGGCAAAGGCACCCTCTCATGCCTCCGTTTCCCTGAGAGCCTGCAGGACGGCTTCGTATTTTTCCGCCAGAAAAGGAAAGAGTTTCCTGGCCTGGTCCAGATTTCCGGCTCTGAGAGCCTCTGTTACCGCGGTCGCTTCCCGGCCGGTTTCCTCAAAAGACAGGGTCAGGCAGACCCCCTTCAGGGCATGGGCGGCTCCGAAGGCCGCCTCCGCGTCGCCCTCCTCCAGAGCGGCCCCAAGGGCGGCAAAGGAGGGATCGGAAGGAAAGAGCCGGATATACCGCAGGATCCTGCCGTCATCCAGCAGCAGCCGAAGGGCCTCCTCATAATTACCGCCTGTGATCTGATAAAACTGTCTGACGTTCATCCCGTACTCCTGCTCTGATCTGTCCGGCTGCCGCTCCCCGTGTCACGGGAGAGGGCATCGGCAGCTCCGCGTCCTATGTATCCTGCCATCAATCATCATACCATATCCTCCCGGTTTTAATCAAAGTCCATGCCATGCAGAACAGCAGGCGTCCAGGCAGAAAAAAAGCGCGGCTGGAAGACCGCGCTTTCCTGTTTCATCTTTATTTGTCAGATCTGTCAGTACTGGGACAGGTAGTCGCTCCTCTCCTGCACCTCCGGGGATACGGCATAGCCCGTCTCTCCAAAGAGCTTTTCATGGAGCCAGACCACGTTATCCGCCAGGGATACAGGCAGGACGCAGGACTGGCCGCCTATGGTGGCGTAGGCCCAGTGTCCCTCCGCGGGCAGGCCTGCCGTCTCCACCAGGTCGATCCTGGGCATCTGGAGGAGAAGGAGGGCCAGCCTGGCCTTGGAAAGGGAGGTGGCTGTCTCCGAGGAAAAGACCCGGGCCGCCCGGACCAGGGCCATGGGACCCGCCTGCCTGGCCTGATGAAGGACAGCGTTCAGGACCGTCCTCTGCCGTTCCGTCCTCTTGAAGTCATCGCCGGCCGTATACCGGATCCGGGTATAGGCGACCGCCTGGATCCCGGTCAGGTGCTCGGTCCCGTCAATGGCCGTCACGGGATCGCTGTTGGTCCCGATCTCATGGCTCATGTCGTTCAGGTAGGAGTTCATGTATCCTGCCTCTTCCGCGTCGATGTCCACATCCACGCCGCCCAGGGCGTCGATCATGTCCGCCAGGCCTTCAAAGCCCACCGTCACATAGTCACTGACCGCCAGGTCCAGGTTCCGGTTGAGCATGGTCAGGGCCTGCTCCGGGCCTCCTAAGGCATAGGCCGCGTTGGCCTTGTTGTAGGATCCGTCTCCGATCTCCAGATAGGAGTCCCGGTAGACAGAGACCAGCTTCATGGCGCCTGTGGACTTGTGGATGGAGCAGATGATCATGGTATCGCTCCGGTTGTCGCCGCTTTCCAGCTCCTGGGCCCTGGAGTCCACGCCGAAAAGAACGATGTTGGTATAGTCCTTCATGGCCGCGTCAGTGGCTGCCTGACCGCCGATATAGGGAGACACGGACCGGCTCTCCAGGCCGGGGACCAGAATAGCGCAGAAGGCCGCGTAGAAAAGGCCGGCCAGAAGGACCAGCATCAGGATCAGGGTCAGGAAGAACCTGCCCAGGATGTGCTCCCTCTTTCTTTTCGGCTTCCGGATCGTTACGCCGCCCTTTCTTTTTCCCGGATGGTTCTCCTCCAGGTAAGGCCCGGGCGCCGGTTCATAGGGCTCCGGGCTTCTTCTCTCGCCCAGCCAGGCCCCGTCATGGTTTCTGTTATGTTCTCGTTTCATGGGTTCCTCCATGTATCTTTTCTTCAATCAAGCTTTTTTTATTGATTTTACAGATACTAGCAGGAACCGGCGGAAGGTCATGACCATATCTGTTAATTTCCCGCCGCCGGATCCGGCATTATCCTGCCTGTTCCTATTGTACCCTACCTGTGACGATAACTCAAAAGGGACCCGCCGGAGCAGGTCCCTTAAGGAAAGGCCTTTCAGGCGCCGGCTTCTGCCGGAGCGCTGGTGCCGTTATAAAGCTGATAGTATTTCTTTCCGAGGGCGATGAGCTCGTCATGGGTGCCCTGCTCGATGATCCGGCCCCTTTCCAGGACAATGATCAGGTCGGAGTTGCGGACCGTGGAGAGCCTGTGGGCGATGACGAAGGTCGTCCTGCCCTTCATCAGGGAATCCATGCCGTCCTGAACGATCTTCTCCGTTCTGGTATCGATGGAGCTGGTCGCCTCATCCAGGATCAGGACAGGGGGATCGGCAATGGCTGCCCGGGCGATGGCCAGGAGCTGGCGCTGGCCCTGGGAAAGGTTGGCCCCGTCGCCCCGGAGCATGGTGTCATAGCCCTGGGGAAGGCGGCGGATAAAGCCGTCGGCGTTGGCCAGCCTGGCGGCTGCCTTCACCTCTTCATCGGTGGCGTCCAGCTTGCCGTAGCGGATGTTCTCCATGACGGTGCCGGTAAAGAGATGGGTATCCTGCAGGACCATGCCCAGAGACCGGCGCAGGTCCTTCTTGCAGATCTTGTTGATGTTGATGTTGTCGTACCGGATCTTGCCGTCCTGGATATCATAGAAGCGGTTGATCAGGTTGGTGATGGTGGTCTTGCCGGCGCCGGTGGAGCCTACCAGGGCGATCTTCTGGCCGGGCTTCGCGTGGATCCAGATATCGAAGAGGACCATCTTGTCGTCCGTATAGCCGAAGTCCACGCCGTTGAAGGTCACATCTCCCTCCAGAGGCCTGTAATCGGTGGTATCGGTGGCCTTATGGTAATGCTTCCAGGCCCACTGGCCGGTCCTGTGGTCGGCCTCCCGCAGGTTCCCCTCCTCGTCATATTCGGAATTGGCCAGCATGACATAGCCCTCATCCTTTTCAGGCGCCGCGTCCAGGAGGTTGAAGATCCGGTCCGCGCCTGCCAGGGCCATGATGATGGAGTTGATCTGCATGCTGACCTGGTTGATGGGCATGCCGATGTTCTTGTTGAAGGTCAGGAAGCTGGCCAGGGCGCCCACCGTAAAGCCCGCGAACTTGTTGATGGCCAGAAGGCCGCCTACGATGGCGCAGATGACGTAATTCAGGTTGCCCAGCTGGGCGTTGATGGGGCCTATGATATTGGAATAGGCGTTGGCCCTGAAGGCGCTCTGGTAGAGGTTCTCATTGAGCTCGTCAAAGGCCTGGATATTCTCCTGCTCATGGCAGAAGACCTTGACCACCTTCTGGCCGGTCAGCATCTCCTCGATAAAGCCGTTGAGCTTGCCCAGGTTCTTCTGCTGGGCCACAAAGTTCTGGCCGGACAGGGAGGTGACCTTCATGGTCAGGAAGAGCATGACAGCGATCATGACGACGGTGGTCAGGGTCAGGGGGACCGAGAGGACCAGCATCATGGAAAAGATGCTGACCACCGTAATGATGGAGTTGAAGAGCTGGGGAATGCTCTGGCTGATCATCTGCCGGAGGGTATCGATGTCGTTGGTATAGATCGACATGATGTCGCCGTGGGCATGGGTGTCGAAGTAACTGATGGGCAGGCTCTGCATGTGGTCAAAGAGCTCTGTCCTGAGGCGCTTCAGGGTGCCCTGGGAGACATAGATCATGGTCCTGGACTGGGTATAGGCGGCGATGATGCCGATGGCGTAAAAGCACGCCACCCTGGCGATGGCGGCCGCCAGGGACGAAAAGTCCGGGTCTGCCTGGCCGATCATGGGCGTGATGTAGGAGTCGATCAGGGTCCTTGTGAACATGGTGCCCTGGACATTGGCCAGAACGGAGACCACGATGCAGCAAAGGACCAGGACCATATGCCACTTATAAAATTTCGTCACATAGGACAGGGACCTTTTCAGAAGACGGCCGGGGTTCTCGACCTTGGGCCTGGGCATGCCCCTGCGGCCGCCCCTGGGTCCGGGCCCTCTCTGTGTATTTCTTTCTTCTGCCATCTTAATCCTTCCCTTCTGCCGGTCAGTTGTCGAAGTCGCCGTGGCCGCCGGTCTGGGATTCATAGACCTCGCGGTAGATGGCGTTGGTCGCAAGGAGCCTTTCCGGCGTATCGAAGCCGTCCACCCTGCCGTTGTCCATGACGATGATCCGGTCGCAGTTCATGACGCTGGAGATCCTCTGGGCAATGACCAGCTTGGTAGTGTCGGGGATCATGGTGTCAAAGGCCTGGTGGATCCGGGCGTCCGTAGCGGTGTCGCAGGCGGAGGTGGAATCGTCCAGGATCAGGATCCTGGGCTTCTTCAGAAGGGCCCTGGCAATGCAGAGGCGCTGCTTCTGACCGCCGGAGACATTGCTGCCTCCCTGTTCGATATAGGTCTCATAGCCGTCCGGCATCTGTTCGATGAATTCATCGGCGCAGGCCATCCGGCAGGCCTCCCGGCACTGTTCATCCGTGGCGTCCCTGTTTCCCCAGCGGAGGTTGTCATAGATGGTGCCCGAAAAGAGGACGTTCTTCTGCAGGACCACGGAGACCTGGTTGCGGAGGGCCTCCATGTCATAGTCCCGGACATCCAGGCCTCCGACCCGGACAGCCCCCTTTGTCACGTCATAGAGTCGGCTGATCAGGCTGACCAGACTGGACTTGGCAGAGCCGGTGCCGCCGATGATGCCGATGGATTCGCCCGATTTGATGGACAGGCAGATGTCCTTGAGGACCGGCTCATCCGACTCCCGGTTGTAGGCAAAGTCCACATGGTCGAATTCGATGGATCCGTCCGCCATCTCCATGACCGGGTTCTCGGGATTGGTCAGGGTGCTCTTTTCCTCAATGACCTCAGCGATACGCCTGGCGCTGGCCGAGGACATGGTCAGCATGACAAAGATCATGGAGATCATCATCAGGTTCATGAGGATGTTCATGCAGTAGGTCAGGAGGCTCATGAGGTTGCCTGTGGTCAGGCTGTTCTGCACGATCATGTGGGCGCCCACCCAGGAAATGGTCAGGATGACGATATAGACCACGCCCTGCATGACCGGCATGACCGTGACGATGTTCTTCTCCGCCCGGACGAACATCTGGTAGATGTTGTCTGCCGCCCGGCGGAACCGGTCCTTCTCATAATCCTCCCGGACATAGGCCTTGACCACGCGGATGGCCCGGACGTTCTCCTGGACGCTCTCATTGAGCTTGTCATACTTTTCAAAGACAGCCCGGAAATATTTGGTGGTCCGGGTCATCATGAAGGCCATGAAGATGGACAGGAAGAAAACGGCCACCAGATAGATGGAAGCGATCCGGGGGCTGATGATAAAGGACATGATCAGGGCCACGATCATGGACATGGGGGCCCTGAAGGACATCCGGAGCAGCATCTGATAGGAGTTCTGCACGTTGGTCACGTCCGTGGTCATGCGGGTGACCAGACCGGATGAGGAAAACTTATCGATGTTGGCAAAGGAATAGGTCTGGATATTGTCGAACATGGCCTTGCGCAGGTTCCTGGCAAAGCCGGCTGACGCCATGGACCCGAAATATCCGCCCATCAGGCCGAAGAAAAGGCCCGCCAGAGCGACGGCGACCATCTTGGCGCCCGTGGCAAGGATGTGGCCCATATTTCCGCCTCCGATGCCGATATCCACGATGCTTGCCATCAGGAGGGGGATCACCATTTCGCAGATGACCTCTCCGATCATGGCCAGCGGCGTAAGGATCGAGGGCAGCTTGAATTCCCTGATCTGCCCTGCCAGTGTTCTGATCATGTATTACCTCCCTGCCGCGGCGCGCGGCCTTCTGCTTCTTCTCCTGTCATCCGGACAGAGGCAAGATTCTCATCCACCCTCTTCAGAAGGTCCCTGAGCAGCCTTTCCTCTTCCTCCGAAAATCCCTTTGTGACCTGTTTTTCCAGCTCACTTTTTCCCTCATCCGCTTCCCGGATCAGGTCCCGGGCCCTGTCTGTCAGCCTAACGACCCGGAACCGGCGGTTCCTGGTATCCACGGCCGTTTCCACCAGCTTCTTGCAGGAAAGGCGCCGGATCAGCCCGATGCAGGTCGGATGGGCGATGCGGAGGGCCTGTCCGATCTCCTTCTGGGTAGCCTGGCCTCCCGGCCGCTCTCTCAGATAGTACAGAAGGACGATCTGCGAAAAGGTGATGTCATCCTTGCGGAGCCAGTCGTTGACAATGCCGGCAAGGTGCTGGTCGATCCTCCTGAACCGGATCGCCAGAGATTCTTCCGCTGCCGGGTCCAGCCGGCATCCTTCACGAGGGTCCTGTCTCATTCCTGTCCTCTCAAAAACCGGCATTCCTTTTCGGACCGGAGCAGGTCCCCGCGGGCCTTCCTCCGTCACGCCGGCATCAATAATTGAACAAATGTAGCAAGCTACATAAAAATGATACTTACCCCGGTCAGCCTTGTCAATGTTCTGAAAACATGCTTTTGGAATGGAAACAGAAAGGCCCGGACAGGATCTCAGAGACCTTGTCCGGACCTTCTCACGGGACCTTCTTTTCCTCCGTTCCTGTCCCTCCGGCCGGCTTTTTCCGGCCAGGGGGCCCGGCGGATTTTGACGAGTCGAACTGCCTTCCGGGAGCGCGCGGGGAGCCGTTTCCGCGTCCCGCAAAGTCCCGGTATTTTTTTCGAAACAGAAGGAAAAATCCTCCCTTTTCCGCTTTTTTTCAGCGCGGTATCCGCTTCCGGTCAGAAGCCTCCGGTAGTTCCGGGGAAATACAGCTCCTCCAGGAGGATCCGCTGCCTGAGCGGGAGCTGCCTGCCCCGGATGATGGAGAGGAGCATATCCGCCGCCATGTCTCCGGCCCTGTCCATATCCCTGAAGGCCGTCGTAATCTGGTGACCGCCCGCGTGCCTTTCCAGGTCGTCGCCCAGACAGGCCAGAGAGACCTGCTCCGGGACCCGGATGCCGGCCTGGGTCAGGGCTGTCAGGGCCCCGATGGCCAGCCCGGAATCCGTGCAGAGGACACAGTCCGGGACCTGCCCCTTCTCCAGACAGGCCCGGATCTGGCGCTCTGCCCCGGTCCGGTTCCCCCGGGAGCAGGGGATCATGACAGCATGCTCCTCCAGACCGCGGATGGCCTTCGTAAAGGCCTGGCGCCAGACCCCGGTCTGGATCTGGTCCTCGCCGAAAAGGAGACAGAACCTCTTTCTGCCCGCCATAAGGGCTTTTCTGGCCAGCATGGCCATTCCGCCCTCATCGTCGCAGATAATGCCCACAGCGCCCGGAATCAGGGCTCCTACAGCCAGCGCGGGATACCGACCCTCTAAAAGTTCATAGACGGAGCCCGGGATCCCTCCCATGCAGTAGACGCAGACCCCGTCGAGCCCCTTCCGGATCGCCCTGGCGGCCAGGGAATTGCCTGCCAGAGGATCGGCCGCCGCCGTTATGAGGGAAAGATCGAAGTCCTCCCGGATCAGCCTGGTCACCATTCCCTTCTGGAAGGCGGAAAACTCCGGATCGATCAGGGCAGAGGGCCGGATCTGGGTCAGGTAGAGGCCCATGCTCCTGTTCAGCTGTTTTTCCTGCCCCTCGGCGGAGGGCAGCTTATAGCCCATCCTGGCAGCCGTCATCCGGATCCTTCTCTTTGTTTCCGGCGCCACGTCCGGATAGCCTCTGAGGGCTTTGGAGGCTGTTGACTTGGACACCCCGCAGGCGTCCGCTACATTGCGCAGTAATACCATGTGGTTCCCCCTTTTCTCAGGTCTTCCGGGGACAGGCCCCGGATTTCAGATTTTCTGACCATTGTAGGGAATCCCCTTTTTTTGTAAAGCAGTTTTTCCGCCCTTCCGGGAGATGACGGCCCTCCTCCTTCTGATAAATTTTTCCCGCTCTGCCCATTTTCTCCTTGACAAAGGCATGATCCTGAAGTATTATCTAATTTGTTCCGCAAGGGACTGTGTTGGTGTAGCTCAGCTGGATAGAGCGTCTGGCTACGGACCAGAAGGTCGCGAGTTCGAATCTTGTCACCAACATGAAAAAGAGATGCTTTGCCGCATCTCTTTTTTCTTTCCTTCTTTCCCTGGCTCCGGCAAGGCGGCTCCGCCGCCCGGATCCGGGGCCTTTTTTTATGCGGTCAGGTCCGCGTAGTCCGCCTTCCAGGCTGCCCGGATAAAATCATCAGGTGCCAGGCAGATCTGGCAGCCGATCCTTCCGCCGGAGATGTAAATCTCGTCAAAAAGCTGGGCGCTTTCATCGATCCGGGTCACGAAGTTCTTCTTCATGCCGATGGCGGTGCAGCCGCCCCTGACATAGCCCGTCAGGTCGAAGAGGTCCTTCAGGTGGATCATGCGGACAGACTTGACCCCGACGGACCTGGCGCATTTCTTAAAGTCCAGCTCCTCCTCAATGGGGATCACGAACACATAGTGGTCTCCGTCCGCCCCCAGAGTGACCAGGGTCTTGAAGACCTGTTCATGGGGCAGGCCCAGCCTGTCCGCCGTATGGATCCCGTCTATGAATTCCTCCTCCGTCTCATAGGACTTGTGGGTATAGGCGATGCCCTCCCTGTCCAGGATCCGCATCGCGTTCGTCTTGTTGTCCGCCTGTTTCTTAGCCATTTCTGTTTATCCTCCCTCGGGCGGTCCGGCCCTGCCCTTTAGTGTATGCCCCCCCGTCTTCCCTGTCAAACGGCCGCCGCCGCAAAAACTGACCTTAATTTATATTTCATTTCTGGTAATTGAAGCATGGTCAGTTTGGTGCTACGATAACTCCAGGCTGACAGGGGATTCTGGCAGGAGGCCCCAAAGTCAGATCAAGGAGGTGCTCAAATGAAAAAAATCGTTACCATTCAGGATATTTCCTGCGTCGGCAAGTGCTCTCTGACCGTAGCCCTGCCCCTCCTTTCCGCCATGGGGCTGGAGACGGCCATCATCCCGACGGCCGTCCTTTCCAACCATACCGCCTTTTCCGGCTTCACCTTCCACGACCTGACGGATACCATCCCCGGCATCCTGGACCAGTGGAAAAAGGAAGGCTTTGCCTTCGACGCCGTCTACAGCGGCTATCTGGGGAGCCTGCGCCAGATCGAGCTGGTGGAGCGGGCATGGGATTCCTGCCTGGCCCCCGGGGGCCTGAAGATCGTGGACCCCGCCATGGCAGACAACGGATCCCTGTATAAGGGCTTCACCGAGGACTTCGCCAGGGCCATGGGAGGCCTCTGCGGCAAGGCCGACCTGATCATGCCCAACCTGACGGAGGCATGCTTCATGACCGGACGGCCCTACCGGCCGGATGGAGGAGACTCCTATGTCCGGGATACCCTGCGGGCCCTTTCCGGGCTTGGCTGCCGCTTCTCCATGCTGACAGGCGTCAGTCCTGATGAAAACAGCCTCGGAGCCATGATCTATGACAGAGACAGGGACATCTTCCTGTCGGCTTACAATGAAAAGCTTCCGGTCCGCTTCCACGGGACCGGAGACATCTTCGCCTCCGTCATGACCGGCGGCCTGGTGCGGGGCAAGAGCCTGGAGGAGGCCATGTCCATCGCGGTGGACTTTGTCCATGACTGCATCCTGGAGACCATCTCCCACAAGGACCACAACTGGTACGGAGTGGACTTTGAAGCCGTGATCCCCGCCCTGACGGCAAGGCTTTGAGAATCTTCTCCCCCCGGACCACTTCCATATTTCAAATACAGAAGCCAAAAAAGCGGCAGCCCGTCCGGACTGCCGCTCTTTTTTTGATTTATGGGACGATGCCCGTCCCGGTCAGGCCATTATGCCTGAGTCTTTGCTGCCAAATCTGCCGCGATCTTCTTGGTCAGAGCAGGAACGACCTTGTTCAGGTCGCCGACGATACCGATATCGGCAACATCAAAGATGGGAGCGTTCTCATCCTTGTTGATGGCGATGATCAGATCGGACTCTTCCATGCCGGCCACGTGCTGGATGGCGCCGGAGATACCAATGGCGAAATAAATCTGAGGACGCACGGTCTGACCGGTCTGGCCGACCTGGAGATCCTTCGGCTTCCAGCCGGAATCTACTACAGCACGAGAGCAGGAAACGGTGCCGCCGATGACCTCTGCCAGATCCTCAAGGATCTTGAAGTTCTCGGGGGAGCCGACGCCGCGGCCGCCGGATACAAGGATCTTGGCTGCGGAGATGTCAGCAACAGACTTCTTCTCCTTGATGATCTCAAGGATCTGGGTATACTTGTCGTTCTCGATGATGCCTGCGTCGAACTTGATGACTTCAGCCTTGGCACCTTCGATAGGGGTGATCTTCTGCATAACGCCGGGACGGACAGTGGCCATCTGAGGGCGGAAATCAGGGCAGGCAATGGTAGCGATGGTATTGCCGCCGAATGCGGGACGGGTCATGAGCAGCAGATTGAACTTGGTGGGATTGTTCAGCGGGAAATCGCCGATATCCAGCTTGGTGCAGTCTGCGGTCAGACCGGTGTGGATCCTGGAGGATACGCGGGGGCCAAGGTCACGGCCGATGGCGGTAGCGCCTACCAGAAGGATCTCGGGCTTGAACTCCTTGATAACAGCGGTCAGGGCCTGGGTGTAAGGCTCGGTCCTGTAATCCTTCAGAGCGGGATCGTCAACTACGATGACTCTGTCAGCGCCGTATCTTGCCAGTCTGTCCACAAGGCCTTCTACCTGATAGCCGATCAGGACCGCGGTGACTTCCTTGGTCTCCAGGTTGGATGCCAGTTCTTTCGCCTTGCCAAGAAGCTCTAATGCGACGGGTGTGATCACATTGTCGACCTGCTGAGCGAAGATAAATACTCCTTTATATTCTTCTAAAGACATGTTTCTTCTCCGTTCTGCGCCATATGGGCGCTTTTCTTTCTCTGTTAACTGCTATCAGATGAAGTGCTTATCCTTCAGAATGCCAAAGACGATCTCTGCGCCCTCTTCGTCAGAATCGGGGGTATATACAGTGCCTTTGCCCTTGGCGACCTTGTCGGAAGCCTTTGCGATCTGGGTGGGGGATCCCTTCAGACCCAGGTTGCTGTCCTCAACATCCTTAAGGTCTGCTCTGCCCCAGACGGTGATCTCTTTCTCGAATGCATCGAAGATTCCGCCGGGAGTCATGTAACGAGGCTCATTTAACTCGGAAAGTGCAGTTACCAGGCAGGGCATCTTAGCCTTGACAATGTGGTATCTGTCTTCGAACTGACGCTTGACGATCACGCTGTCGCCTTCGATCTTGAGATCCTCGGCATAGGAGATTACCGGAATGCCAAGGTGCTCGGAGATCTGAGGACCGACCTGAGCGGTATCACCGTCGATGGCCTGACGGCCGGTGATGATCAGATCATAGTCCAGGTTGCGGAGCGCGCCTGCGATGGTGGAGGAGGTTGCCCAGGTATCAGCGCCGCCAAGGACTCTGTCGGTTACCAGAATGCCCTTGTCCGCGCCCATAGCGAATGCTTCGCGGAGGACTGCCTCTGCCTTGGGAAGGCCCATGGTCACGACTGTGACCTCTGCGCCGTATTCATCTTTTAATCTGAGAGCTGCTTCCAGACCGGCCTTGTCATCAGGATTCATGATGGCAAGCATTGCAGCTCTGTCCAGTGTTCCGTCGGGTTTGAACTTAACGCCGCCCTTGGTATCGGGGACCTGCTTAACGCATACTACGACTTTCATGTGTCATTCTCCTTTATTTATCAAACTTTATACGGTAATCGCAAAACAAAGATTATCTCAGCATGGAACCGGAGATGACCATACGCTGTACTTCGGAGGTGCCTTCATAGATCTCGGTGATCTTGGCATCACGCATCATACGCTCAACTTCGTACTCTCTGATATAACCATAGCCGCCAAAGAGCTGGACTGCCTTGGTGGTGACTTCCATAGCGGTCTGGGCCGCGAACAGCTTAGCGGTGGCTGCTTCTACGGAATAGACCTTCTGGGTTGCTTTTGCCATAGCTGCTTTGTAAACAAGGAGCTTTGCGGCCTCGACCTTGGAATACATCTCAGCAAGCTGGAACTGGGTGTTCTGGAACTGAGCGATGCTTCTGCCGAACTGCTTTCTCTCTTTGACGTACTCAACGGTCCTTTCAAGAGCGCCTTCAGCAATGCCCAGAGCCTGAGCAGCGATACCGATACGGCCGCCGTCCAGAGTATGCATGGCGTAAGCAAAGCCCTTGCCCTTCTGGCCAAGCAGGTTGGCAGCAGGGATCCTGCAGTCCTGGAAGATCAGCTCGTATGTGGAAGAACCACGGATACCCATCTTGTTTTCCTTGGTACCGAAGGTAAAGCCGGGGGTGCCCTTCTCAACGATGAAAGTGGAGAAGACCTTCTGCTTGCGGCCGCGCTTCTCAACGATGTCGGTGTATGCGATGATGATGTAGACATCCGCTTCCTTACCGTTGGTAATGAAGCACTTGGAACCGTTCAGGATGTACTCATCGGTCTCTGCGTCATAAACAGCCTTGGTCTGAACGCCCTGAGCGTCAGTACCTGCGCCGGGCTCGGTCAGACCGAAAGCGCCGATCTTCTCGCCCTTCGCAAGGGGAACCAGATATTTCTGCTTCTGCTCTTCATTGCCGTAGAACAGGATAGGATCGCAGCAGAGGGAGCTGTGCGCGGATACGATAACGGAGGTGGTGCCGCAGACCTTGGCCAGCTCTTCTACGCACATGATGTAGGTCAGGGGATCGCAGCCCTGGCCGCCGTACTGCTTCGGGATGGCGATGCCCATGAAGCCGTACTTCTGCATCTTTTCAACGGTATCCCTGGGGAATACCTCAGTCTCGTCGACATCGATCGCACGGGGCTTAACTTCTTTTTCAGCGAAATCTCTGAACAGATCTCTCGCCATTTCATGCTGTTTATCTAACAGAAAATCCATTGTTTATCTCCTTTTACTCTATTCTCATCCGTGCCGGAGCCGGAGCACCGGCACGGACATGGTCATTCAACGGCGCTCTTACTTCGCGTCTGTCGGAACCTTGTTCCTGGGATCTGTGTAATCATAGAAGCCGATGCCGGTCTTGACGCCCAGTCTCTTGCCGCGGACCATCTTACGAAGGAGCGGGCATGCGCGATACTTGGAATCTCCGGTATCCGCATAGATAACGTCCATGATAGCCAGAACGATGTCCAGGCCGATGTAATCGCCGAGCTCAAGCGGTCCCATGGGGTGGTTGCAGCCAAGCTTCATAGCGGTGTCGATGCCCAGGATATCGGAAACGCCTGCTTCATAAACGCAGATGCCTTCGTTGATCATAGGGATCAGGATTCTGTTGACAACGAAGCCGGCGGCTTCATTGACCTGTACAGGGGTCTTGCCCATCATGACGGAGATCTCTTTGACCTTCTCGACGATCTCATCGGGGGTGTTGAGGCCGGCGATGACTTCGATCAGCTTCATAACGGGAGCCGGATTGAAGAAGTGCATGCCGATAATGGGCTTGGAAAGACCGGAGCCGATCTCGGTGATGGACAGGGAAGAGGTATTGGACGCGTAGATGCAGTCAGGGTTCTTAACGATCTCGTCCTGGAGCTGTCTGAAGCAGTCCTTCTTGATGGACATGACTTCCAGAGCCGCCTCAACTACCAGATCAGGGTCAACAGCGATGGTGTTCAGACCGGTCTGGATCTTGGCCAGGATGGCGTCTGCAGCTGCCTGCTCCATCTTGCCGCGGGCGATCCGCTTGTCGAATCCCTTCTTGATCTTGGCATAGCCGCCTGCCGCGAACTCTTCCTTAATGTCGCACAGATAGACCTTCTCGACCTCTGCGCACTGCGCGAATGCCTGCGCAATGCCGGATCCCATTGTGCCGGCGCCGATAACTGCTACTTTCATTTTGATATCCTCCTGTCTTTTAATTACTTGTTCTGGAAATCAACGAATCTGACCTTCTTGGGGTCGTCCTTCTTGCGAAGGAAGTTTGCCATGCCCTCAGTCTGGTCATAGGTCTCGAAGCAGGAGCCGAACAGCTGCTCTTCGATCACAATGGCCTGGTCCATATCGACCTGGAGACCGTCATTGATGGCCTTCTTGCAGGCACGGACAGCGATGGGAGCCTGCATGGCGATCCTCTTAGCCAGCTTCTTGGCTGCGGGAAGGAGCTCCTCCTGAGGGTAGACAGCGTTGACCAGGCCGATGCGGTATGCTTCGTCAGCCTTGATGTTGCTGTTGGAGAAGATGATCTGCTTGGCCATGCCGGGGCTGACCAGGCGGGCCAGTCTCTGGGTGCCGCCGAAGCCGGGGGTGATGCCGAGGCCTACCTCGGGCTGACCGAAGATGGCGTTGTCGGAGCAGATGCGGATGTCGCAGCTCATGGCGATCTCATTGCCGCCGCCCAGAGCGAAGCCGTTGACCGCCGCGATCACAGGGATCGGGAAGGTCTCGATCCTGCGGAAGATGTCGTTGCCCTTCTTGCCGAAGGCTTCGCCTTCCTGCTTGGTCAGGGTGCTCATCTCGCCGATATCAGCGCCTGCCACGAAGCTCTTCTCACCGGAGCCGGTCAGGACCAGGCAGCGGACTGTTTCCAGATCCACGCCGTCCAGGACCGCGTTCAGGTCGTCCAGGACTTCGGAATTCAGCGCGTTCAGGGCACGGGGACGGTCAATGGTGATGATACCGACTGCGCCTTCAACTTCATACAGTACAAATCCCATAATTCAATACCTCTCTTTAAAACCAGCAGATGTTCCCCCGAAGGAACCTCCTCCGGGGGAACACCTCTATGTCAGGTTGCTTATGCCTCGTACTTCTCTACGATGGTAGCGCAGCCCATGCCGCCGCCGATGCACAGAGTCGCAAGGCCCCTCTTGGCGCCGGACTTCTGCATCTCGTGGAGCAGGGTGACAAGGATACGGCAGCCGGAAGCGCCTACGGGGTGGCCCAGAGCGATGGCGCCGCCGTTGACGTTGAGCTTGGCCATATCAAAGCCCAGTTCCTTGCCTACAGCGACAGACTGAGCCGCGAAGGCTTCGTTGGCTTCATACAGATCGAAATCATCGATGGTCAGGCCGGTCTTGGCAAGGACCTTCTTGGTGGCGGCCACAGGGCCTACGCCCATGATGGAAGGATCTACGCCGCCCAGAGCGCCGGCTACCCATGTTGCCATA
>CAMOUD010000040.1 GCA_946626215.1 uncultured Lachnospiraceae bacterium | reverse complement strand
GCTCCAGTATCTTCACGGGCATATCAGAGCCGGAGGTACGGAAGACATTTTCTGTTTATAACAGTTTCCTTTGCGTGATAAGGGAAAGAAAAAGCCGGTCTGCCAGGCCGGTCTCCCCCGGATGAGCGATTCATAGTTGACAAATAATCGAAAACATGTCAGAATCATAGATAAGTTTCATACATTAAACCGTTGAAGCGGAGATAAAGGCGTCTATGCCCCTACAGAGAGCCTGCGAGGCTGAGAAACAGGCAGGAAACAGGGCGTCAAATGGACCGCGGAGGGCGCAGTCAAAGGAAGGACCCTTCTTCCGAGTATTCTGCGACGTAAGGCCGACGTGACCGGCCAGGGATATGTTGGTATCCTGCTGAGCGCGCGGCCCTGGCCGCGAATACCGAGGTGGCACCGCGGATAAGTCTTTGGATCCTTATTCGTCCCCGGCAGTATCGGAAAGTCTGGTACTGCCGGGGACGTTTTTTGGTCCTGAACCCAAGGGTCCTTCCTCTGTACGCCTTCAGTATGGAAAAATCCGGAAAGGAGACACAAAAATGATCAAGGAAGCAATCGAAAAAATCGTGAACAAGGGAGACCTGACCTACGACGAGGCCTATACCGTCATGAACGAGATCATGAGCGGGCAGACCAGCCCCACCCAGAACGCTGCCTTCCTGGCGGCCCTGTCCACCAAGAGCGCCAGGGCGGAGACCCGGGATGAGATCGCCGGCTGCGCCGCGGCCATGCGGGACCATGCCATCCGGGTACAGACAGGGATGGAGATCTTTGAGATCGTAGGCACGGGAGGAGACCACGCCGGCTCCTTCAACATCTCCACCACCTCCGCCCTGGTGGCCGCGGCCGGCGGCATGAAAGTGGCCAAGCACGGGAACCGGGCCGCTTCCTCCCTTTCCGGAACAGCGGACTGCCTGGAGGCCCTGGGCGTCAACATCCACCAGAGCCCTGCCCGCTGCATAGAGCTCCTCAGGGAAGCGGGCATGTGCTTCTTCTTTGCCCAGAAGTATCATACCTCCATGAAATACGTAGGAGCCATCCGGAGGGAGCTGGGCTTCAGGACGGTCTTCAACATCCTGGGCCCCCTGACCAACCCGGCCTCCCCCAGCATGCAGCTCCTGGGCGTCTATGACGACTACCTGGTGGAGCCCCTGGCTCAGGTCCTGGTCAGCCTGGGCGTAAAGAGAGGCATGGTGGTCTACGGCCTGGACAAGCTGGATGAGATCTCCATGTCCGCCCCCACCAGGATCTGTGAGATCCGGGACGGCTGGTACAGGACCACCACCATCCGTCCGGAGGACTTCGGCTTTGAGACCTGCCGGAAGGAGGACCTGAAGGGAGGATCTCCTGCCGAGAACGCCGCCATTACCCGGGATATCCTCTCCGGCAAGAAGGGACCCATGCGGGACGCGGTCCTTCTGAACGCGGGCGCCTCCCTCTACATAGGAGGAAAGGCCGCTTCCATGGCGGAGGGCATCTCTCTGGCGGCGGACCTGATCGATTCCGGCCTTGCCATGAAGACCCTGGAGAAGGTGATCGAGGTCTCCAACAGACCGGAGGAGGAAGTATGACCATCCTGGACCAGCTGGCGGACCATGCCAGGATGCGGACGGCGGCCGCCCGGGAGATGGTCCCGGAGGAGGCCCTGCGGGAAAGGGCCCTTTCCCTGCCGGCCGCGGGCTTTGCCTTTGAAAACGCCCTGAGGGGGGAGGAGATGGCCTTTATCTGCGAATGCAAGAAGGCCTCTCCCTCCAAGGGCCTGATCTCCCCGGATTTTCCCTATCTGCAGATCGCCAGGGACTATGAGGAGGCAGGAGCCGACTGTATCTCCGTCCTGACTGAACCCAAGTGGTTCCTGGGGAGCGATCTTTATCTGAAGGAGATCGCGGACGCCGTTTCCATTCCCTGTCTCCGCAAGGACTTTACCGTAGACCCCTACATGATTTATGAAGCCCGGATCCTGGGGGCCTCAGCCGTTCTCCTGATCTGTTCCATCCTGAATGAAAAAGACCTGGCCTGCTATCTGGAAATCTGCGATACACTGGGTCTGTCGGCCCTGGTGGAGGCCCATGATGAAGAGGAGGTCCGGACGGCCCTCCGGGCAGGCGCCAGGATCATCGGGGTCAACAACCGGAACCTGAAGGATTTCTCGGTCAACGCCGACAACAGCAGGCGGCTCAGGGACCTGGTCCCCGGCCATATCCTCTTTGTTTCGGAAAGCGGCGTCAGCGGCCCCGAGGACATAGCCGTCCTCCGCAGGATCGGGGCGGACGCGGTCCTGATCGGGGAGGCCCTGATGCGGGCAGAGGACAAAAAGAAGCAGCTGGCCCTGCTGAAGGGAGGCCGCTGATGGACAGGGTCAGGATCAAGTTCTGCGGTCTGACAAGGCCGGAGGACATCGAGGAGGCCAACAACCTTTCTCCCGCCTACATCGGCTTTGTCTTTGCCCCCGGAAGCCGGCGGTATGTGAGCCCGGAAAAGGCGGCCTGTCTGAAGGCCTTCCTTTCCCCCTCCATCCTGGCCGTGGGCGTATTTGTGGACGAGGATCCGGAAAAGGCCGCCGCTCTGGCCCTGAACGGGACCATTGACCTGATCCAGCTCCATGGCAGGGAGGACGAAGCTTATATCCGAAGGCTCCGGGATCTGACGGACGCTCCCCTCATCCAGGCCTTTCAGGTCCGGTCAAAGGAAGACCTGGCAAGGGCCCGCAGGAGCACGGCCGACTATATCCTCCTGGACGCGGGAAAGGGAGAGGGACGCCCCTTTGACTGGTCCCTCCTGGAAAACATTGACAGGCCCTGGTTCCTGGCAGGAGGCCTGACGCCTGAAAACGCGGCCCTGGCCGCGGGGAGCCTCCATCCCTACGCCCTGGACGTCAGCTCCGGGATCGAGACAGGGACCTGTAAGGACAGAAGAAAGATGGCCGCCTTCGCCGCGGCCGTCAGAAGCATCACATAGAAACAGAGGTGAACCCTATGACAAATCCCAACGGACGCTTCGGGATCCACGGCGGACAGTACATTCCCGAAACTCTTATGAATGCTGTCATCGAGCTGGAAGAGGCCTATGACCACTATAAGGACGACCCGGACTTCAACCGGGAGCTGACGGCTCTTTTTAATGACTACGCCGGCAGGCCCTCCAGGCTCTACTTCGCGGAAAAGATGACCAGGGACTTGGGCGGGGCAAAGATCTATTTCAAGCGGGAAGACCTGAACCATACCGGGGCCCATAAGATCAACAACGTCCTGGGCCAGGCCCTCCTGGCCAAAAAGATGGGCAAGACAAGGCTCATTGCCGAGACCGGAGCCGGCCAGCACGGTGTGGCCACGGCCACGGCAGCCGCCCTCATGGGCATGGAATGCGTGGTCTTCATGGGCAAAGAGGATACCATCCGCCAAGCCCTGAACGTCTACCGGATGCGTCTCCTGGGCGCTCAGGTCATCCCGGTCACCACGGGGACGGCCACCCTCAAGGATGCCGTTTCCGAGGCCATGCGGGAATGGACAGGCCGGATCGAGGATACCCATTACTGTCTGGGATCCGTCATGGGCCCCCATCCCTTCCCCACCATCGTCCGGGATTTCCAGGCGGTCATCTCCAAAGAAGCCAGGGCCCAGATCCTGGAAAAGGAGGGCAGGCTTCCCGACGCGGTCCTGGCCTGCGTGGGCGGAGGCTCCAACGCCATCGGGAGCTTCTATCACTTCATTCCCGATGAAAGCGTCCGCCTCATCGGCTGCGAGGCTGCCGGCCGGGGCATCGATACCTTTGAGACCGCCGCCACCATCGCCACCGGAAGGCTGGGCATCTTCCACGGCATGAAGTCCTACTTCTGCCAGGACGAGTACGGCCAGATCGCTCCGGTCTACTCCATCTCGGCAGGCCTGGACTACCCCGGCGTCGGACCGGAGCACGCCCACCTGTATGACATCGGAAGGGCCCAGTACGTGGCCGTGACCGATGATGAGGCCGTGGATGCCTTTGAATACCTGTCCAGGACAGAAGGGATCATTCCCGCCATTGAATCCGCCCACGCCGTGGCCCACGCCATGAAGATCGCCCCGGACATGGACAGGGACCAGATCCTGATCGTGACCCTGTCCGGAAGAGGAGACAAGGACTGCGCGGCCATCGCCCGCTACAGAGGGGAGGACCTCCATGAGTAAGATTCATCAGGCCTTTGAGAACGGCAAGGCCTTTATCGCCTTTATCACATGCGGATACCCGGACCTGGAGACCACCATGGCCTGCGTCCGGGAGGCCCAGAAGAGCGGGGCCGACCTGATCGAGCTGGGCATTCCCTTTTCCGATCCCACGGCGGAGGGGCCCGTCATCCAGGAGGCTTCCCTGCGGGCCCTCCAGGGAGGCGTCACCACCGATAAGATCTTTGACATGGTCAGGGATCTCCGGAAGGACGTGACCATCCCCATGGTCTTCATGACCTACGCCAACGTGGTCTATTCCTACGGGGCCGAGCGGTTCATTTCCGCCTGCCGGGAGATCGGGATCGACGGCCTCATCCTGCCGGATATCCCCTTCGAGGAAAAGGAGGAGTTCCTCCCCTTCTGCAGGGCCCATGGGGTAGACCTGATCTCCATGGTCGCTCCCACCTCCAGAGGCAGGATCTCCATGATCGCCCGGGAGGCGGAGGGCTTCCTCTACCTGGTCTCCAGCCTGGGGGTGACCGGGACCAGAGAGTCCATCACCACGGACCTGTCCGCCATCGTCCAGGCGGTCCGGGAGACCACGGACCTTCCTGTCGCCATCGGCTTCGGCATCTCCAGGCCGGACCAGGCAAGGGAGATGGCCTCTCTGGCGGACGGCGTCATCGTCGGATCCGCCATTGTCAGGCTCCTTGCGGAATACGGCAAGGAGGCTCCCGCCCATGTGGGCGCCTATGTAAGATCCATGAAGGAAGCCATCCGCTGACAGAAAAACCTTTTTGCCCCTGCGCCTGACAGCGCAGGGGTTTTTCTCTTTCCGGGCAACTCCGGGATAGCGTAGGAGAGCGGAAAAGAGTAAGATAGACTGGAAGGGCAAAGGACACAGGACAGGCCGGCCGGAAAGAGGAGATGCGCCTCTTTGGACCGGAAAAAGGAGGTCCCCATGGCAAGCATACAGTACCAGGCGGTGGAAAGGCTCTTTCGAAGCATAGGAGTCAAAAAGATGCTTTCTGCCCGGGGACCGGAATTTGAGGCCCTGCTCAGAAGGTATGACCGGGAACAGAAAAAGCCCCTGAAGGTCCCCCTGAAGGAACTCAGGCCCAGGTATGAGGTCATCCGCCGGGTCATTTCCGGGACTGTCTGCTTCGTGATCCGTCCAAGGGGCACAAAGCCCCAAAAGGCCGTTCTCTATCTCTTCGGCGGAGGCTATATCCTTCCTCCCGATTCCGGGGACCTGATCCTTTGCGGGGAGATCGCCGGCCATACAGGAGCCGAGGTCTGGTTCCCTCTCTATCCCATGGCACCCTCCCACACGCTGGCCGAGACCCTGGAGAGCACAAGAAGGGTCTACGGGGCCATGCTGAAGCGCCATAAGGCAAAGGAGATCCGTTTCTTCGGGACCTCCTCGGGAGGCGGCCAGTGCCTGTCCCTCTGCATGTATATGCGGAGCCGGTATCCGAAGATGCCCCTGCCGGGCCGGCTGGTCCTCCAGTCCCCCGGGCTCCAGGTCCCGCCCAGCAGGAAGCAGATGGAAAGGATGAACGAACTCAGTCCTCTGGACGTCATGATCCCGCCGGTCTTTTTCGAAAGCATCGCTCCGGTCCTGGCGGAAGGAGACGATGGATGGCTGCTCAGTCCCATCCTGGCCGACCTGACCGGCTATCCGCCCATCGATATCTTTTACGGGACCCATGAGGTCATGATCGCCTATCTGGAGGATTTCAGGCAGACCTGCGCCCGCTGCGGCGTCAGGCTGACTGAACACATCGGAGAAGGCATGATGCACTGCTGGGGCGCCATGTCCTTTGTGCCGGAAGCCAGGGCCGTCCGGCAGGAGTATTTTAAGGCCCTCTCATAAGGGAATGACGGCATCCGGCACCAAGGGATGCAGGAAGGAATGTTATGGACTTGAATGAATTAAGCATCGACCTGGTCGCGGTGGTCGACCTCACCCAGGATATGGAAGGCTGCCTTCCGCTGATCAGGACCTACCTGAAGGCATGGCCCCGGGAATGCCGGAGCCGGATGGCCCAGAAGCTGAGGCCCGTCGGCCATATGCGGATCCGGGTCATCGGCTTCCGTGACTTTCTCTATAACCCCGGCAGGGCCATTGAAGCTTCCCCCTTCTTTACCATGCCGGAGGAATACGGAGCCCTGTGCGGCTTTGTGGACGGCCTTAAGGCGGAGGGCGGCGGCGACAGGCCGGAGAACACCCTGGAGGCCCTGGCCCTTGCCATGCAGTCTCCCTGGATCAGGGAGGGCCGGAAAAGAAGGCACGTCATCCACTTCTTTGCCAACGCGGAGCCCCTGCCGCTGGACGACGCGGACAGGCGGATCTGCCCGGACTATCCCCCCAACATGCCCTCCTCCATCCGGGAGCTGAAGGCCATGTGGGACGGAAGGGGCGGCGCCCTGGGCGGCATGCCCTTTGTGAACGGCCGGTCCATGGTGGGCTTTATCTTCGGCGGGACCTACCAGTACAATGACCTGATCGATTTCGACAACTGCCTGCTGGAATCCGTTCCGTTCGCCGGTCCCAACATCGACACTGTAGCGCAGCGGATGATCCTGGACAGCATTTCCGTTCTCTGAAAGGGACCGGAGAACGTCCTTTCCGAAAAGGCCGGATCCTGCGGGCGGCCTGTATCAACTAAAGGAGGAATACTGTTTGCATTTCTATTTCGCGGGCGGCGCCATGGAGGTGGGAGGCAGCTGCATCTATGTGAGGATCGCGGACAAGGGGATCCTGATGGACGCAGGGATCCGGCAGGGAGGCTCCAGAGAGCCCCTGCCGGATTTCAGGGGCATCCAGGAAAGAGGCGGCGTAGACCTGATCCTGATCAGCCACGCCCATATGGACCATACCGGATCCCTGCCGGTGATCAGCAAGGCTTATCCCCAGGCCAGGATCTATATGACCCGGATGGCCATGGACCAGACCCGGGTCCTTCTCTTCGACAGCCTCAAGCTCATGGACAGGAGAGAAGAGGAGATCCCCGCCTATTCCCGGGAGGATGTCTTTGCCATGCTGGAGCGGATCGTTCCCATCCCCTTCCAGCAGGAGACCCTGCTTCCCTTCCCGGACATGCGCCTGACCGCCTATCCGGCCGGCCACATCGCCGGCGCGGCCCTTCTTTATCTGAAGACCCCGGAGGGGAGCATCCTCTATACCGGAGACGTCTCCGGCTTTGCCCAGCAGACCATTGAAGGCCTGGGCATCCCCAGGCTCCGGCCGGACGTCCTGATCATGGAATCCACCTACGGAGACAGGCTCCACGCCTCCAGGACCCTGGAGGAGGAGCGGCTGATCACGGCGGTGGCGGACTGCGCCCAGAAGGGCATGAAGGTCCTGATCCCCGCCTTTGCCCTGGGCCGGTCCCAGGAGGTCCTCCTCCTGCTCCGGTCCGCCATGCAGAAGGGAAAGATCCCCCGGATCCCCGTATATGTGGACGGCATGGTCCGGGACATGACCCGGGTCTATGCCGCCAATCCTTTATTTCTGAGGAAGCCCCTGGCCAGGCGGATCCTGAAGGGAGAGGACCCCTTTTATACGGATGAGATCCGGCCGGTGGCTCCCATGGAGGACCGGAACGTCCTTATGAACACCCCCGGTCCCGCGGTCTTTGTCTCCAGCTCCGGCATGCTGACGGGCGGGCCCAGCGTCCTCTATGCCAGGGTCCTCCTTCCCAGAAAGGACGCCTGCGTGATCCTGACGGGCTATCAGGACGAAGAGGCCCCCGGCCGGCTCCTGATGAACCTGCTGGACCAGGGACAGACGGAGGAAGCCAGGGTCAGCCTGGACGGGACTATGGTCCCCGTGGCCGCCCGGGTCATCATGGTGGGCCTTTCCGCCCACGCCGACCAGACAGAGCTCTGCGGCATCGCCGACCGGGTCTCGGCCAGAAGGATCATCCTGGTCCATGGGGATCCCTCCGCCATCCGGACTCTGGGAGACCAGCTGTCGGCGGATTTCAGGCGGCAGGTCTTCCAGCCATCGCCGGGAGAAGAGCTTGAAATCCTCCTCCGGTCCAGAAGGGCCCAGCAGGAGGATCTGACGGACCATATGAACTGCTCCGGCTTTGATTCAAATGAAGATTGTTTCAGGCTGTGGGACTTTGTCCGTACCCACTATCCCAGGAGGGGCCTGGCGGCCGTCCAGCTGGCCTGGATCTGGTCCGGCCGCAGGGACTGGGCCGACCAGGACCTGCAGGCCTTCCAGGACCTTCTTTTAGGCAGCGGCTTCTTTGACCGCCATCCCAAAAGGCTCTACCTCCTTATGGCCCAGGAGGAGGAAATGGTCCATAAGGCCATGCGGAAAAAGGAGGCCGCGCCCCAGGATGTGGAGGAGAGGATCCGGGCCCTGGCCGTGGAGGGAGAGGGCCCCGGCCTGACCATCCGGAAGCTGAGCTTTTATCCTGCGGAAAAGAAGGTCCTTCTGACGGCGGACTTTCCGGACGTCGTGGACAGGCAGAGGTTCGGCGCTGTCCGGTCCGCCCTCCTGGAGGACCTGGACTGGACCCTGGAGCTGAAGGATACCATGAACCACAGCCAGGCGGAGGCCCTCCTGCGGAGCCTCTTCCCCGGACGGATCCGGAAAATCTCCATCTACGCGGACAAAAAGACCTATCAGGTCTCCCTGACGGGATACTCTGCCGGCGATGAGGAGGCCTCCGAAACCTTCCGCAGGGAGACGGGATGGACCCTTTCTTTCCCGGGCAGTCCTTCGGCCGCCGGTCCTTCTCCCAAAGGGACGGAAGCCGGCGCCCCGGTCAAAGAGGACCCCTCCTGGTTCCTCCCGGAAGACACGGCCCCGGTGGACCAGAATCTGGCCTTCAGCCTGATCGACGGTTTCTTTGAGGACAGTCCCGTAAAGCCCTATAAAAAGGGAAAGAAGACTGACCACCTGGGGGGTTATCTGGACCTGTCCTTTGTTTCCCCGGCCCTGGGAATGCGGTGCGCGGACATCCTTCGGGAAACGGCCTTAAGGACCGGCTGGCGGATCCATGTCAGCGACAGCGTCAACCAGCAGCAGGTCCAGCAGACCGCCGTAGAGCTCTGCGCGGTCCGCGGCATCCTCCTGAAAAAGAATCCTTCCTATCTGCCTCTTTACAGAGGCGTCCGGCTGGTCACCATGCCGGAGACTCCCCTTACCGATGATCTGAAGAAAGCCTTTGAGGACAGAACAGGCCTGCCTGTTCTGGACAGCTGAAGGGGCTCCTGCCCCGGATTCCCCGCGCCTTGTACGTCTGTACCAATACGGAAGGAGAACCCGGACATGATTGAACCCAGATCCACCGAGAGGTCAGAACCGGTCTTTTCCCCGGAACCGGAGGGCCGTCTATGAAGGAAAAGAGAAACGGAGACAGCAGGGGGACTCTTCCCCGGATCCCTCTTCCCGGCCAGCGGATCTTCCGGTCCGTCATCGCCGTCTGGGTCTGCATGGGGATCTATGTCCTCCGGGGATTTCAGGGCGAGCCCTTTTATTCGGTCATCGCAGCCCTCCAGTGCGTCCAGCCCTATTCCTCCAACATGCTCACAGAGGGCCGGGAGAGGATCATCGGCACCCTGATCGGGGCCTTCTGGGGTTCCGTCATCCTTTTTGCCGACCTGATCCCGGTCGCGGAAGGCCCGGAGACCATGTTCATCCAGTTCCTTCTTCTGGGGCTTTTTTCCGGCCTGGTGATCTATTCCACGGTCCTCTTCCGGATCTCCAAATACGCCCTCTTTTCCGCCGTTGTCTTTCTCGGCATCGCCATGTTCCACTTAGAGGACGTCAATCCCTACGTACATGTCTTCCACAGGACCATGGACACCATCATCGGCGTAGGCGTGGCCATAGCCGTCAGCTCCATTCACCTGCCCAGGGTCAGGGACACCTCGACCCTCTTCATATCCGGCGTCGACCATGTCCTGTTCAGCGAGAACCGTCAGATTTCCCCCCTTACCAAGGTGGAGATCAACCGCTTCCTGGACCAGGGCATGCGGTTCTCCGTGGCCACCAGGCAGACCCCGGCCTCTGTCCGGGAGATGCTTTCTGAGATCCGCTTCCGCCTTCCCATCATAGCCATGGACGGGGCCGTCCTCTATGACCTCAATACCATGCAGTATGTCCGGACGGAAAAGATGGAGCCGGACCTGGTGGAGGAGGTCACGGGCTTACTGGGCAGAGAGGGCATTCCCTACTTCTCCAATACGGTCCATGACAACCTCCTGGTCATCTATTTCAGAGACTATAAGGACCTGATCCTGGAGGACGTAAAGGGCGCTCCCCATGAATCCCGGCCGGACTTCCGGGACTATGACCAGCTGGACAAATACGCCTACCTGGCCATGGCCAGACTCTACCGGAGGAAGAGGGTCTCTCCCTACCGGAACTACGTCAGGACCAATAAAAAGATCACCGAAGACGTGGTCTACCTTATGGTCATAGACCGGGCGGAGGCCATTGACGCCCTGAGCCGGAGGCTCATGGAGGAGCCCTTCGCCGACCGGATCCGGATCAATTTCGACACCTTCGACTGCGAAGAGGGAGAAAAGATCCTGCGGATCCTGTCCTGCCGGGCCACCAGAGCCAACATGGTCGCCCGCCTCCAGAGGCTCTCCGGCGCCGGAGGGACCCTCACCTTCGGAACAGGAGAGGAAGAGGATATCCAGATCCGGGACGCCGACAGGGGCCAGATGGTCAGGGAGCTGCGAAAGCGCTTCTCCCCCGTCAGCCTGCGGGGCTGGCGCAACATCATCCGCCTGAAATAGGAGGCGGGAAAAGCTTCCTGCTCAGATACAGACAGCCCTGCCTTTTCCGAAAGGAAAAGGCAGGGCTGTCATTAAGTCCGGAAGGGGAATCGGGACAAGGTCCCGGCGCACCTTAATTCAGAACAGTTTTCAGAATAGTTTTTAAGAATGGAACCGCTTCTTTTCCGGCCAGGCCGGCGCCCTTCCCGGTCAGGGGAGGCTCAGACTCTGTCATGGGGCATGCCCATGCCGGCGAAGCCCGGAGGCATGCCGATGGGAAGGCCCAGGAAGGATTTGATCAGCCAGATGAAGAGGAGCATGACCAGAATGGGGATGATGCAGGAGGTCACGATCATGACGGCCAGGGCCTCGATCATGTTGTTGAGGGCGTTCTCAAACTTTTCCACAGTGGCCGCTGCTGTGGTTGTCAGAGTCTCCACAAGGTTCCCGCCGGCCTGTGTCACAGTATCGGCAGCGCCGCCGACAAGCCCGGTGATGGTCTCAAGGACGCCGCCGAGTCCGCCGGTCTTTTCCTCACCGGCTTCTTCCGTCCCGGAGGGAAGGGCGGACCCTGTCTGGACCTCTTCAGAGGCGCCTTCTTCCGTCTCTTCCTCCGCTTCCGTCTCCAGGTCATCCGCCGCGTTCAGGGCCGAAGAAACAGCCTCCGTGATGGTGGACCCGTAGGTGTCCCGGATCATGTCGGAGATCCGGACGGAAATGGGGACCAGGAGGAAGATGGCGAGGCCGATGGCGATCAGTCTGGCGCCGAAATTTCTGAAAGGAATCCTGTTCCGGATCACGCAGGCGATGGCCAGGAGCAGGCAGCCCGCGGGGATCAGGACCTTGAAGGAGAGAAAGCCCGCTATGGTCAGCATGAACTTCTCCAGATAAATGGCGCACATGACGATGAGGAAGTAGGAAGAGCAGTCGGCCAGCTTCTCGGCTATGGGCGTCGCCGTATCCCCGGGCAGGATCGTGATGGCGGTGGAAGCGGCCGTGGAGGCCGCGATCAGCTCGCCCACGGTCTTTTTGCTCTCATCCAGAGAGGCAATGGTGGAAGCGTGGAATTCCACTTTGGTCACGATGCCGGCGATGAGAAAAAAGGAAAGGGCGGCTATGGCCAGGCAGATGGCGGGAGCGATAAAGTTCATGTACTTTCTGGGCATGGAAATATCCTCCTTCTTTAGGGGGCAGACTGATTCCCCGGGTCCTTTCCGGGAAGGGGCCCGGAGCTCGTTTTCCTGTCGTAAACAGTGTAGCAGGCAGGAAGGACAGGGAAAAGGGCCTGTTTTGTTTACGGGACCGACCCGAATAAAACGGCCGGCCAGCCTCCCTGTGATTGTATCCCGCATCTGCCGGTGATAGAATCGAGGGAGACAAAAGACCGCTTGCGGAACCTCCGGTTCCAGGAGAAATTCCATGAAAAAAAGAGAAATCAGAAGGGCCGCGGCCCTGGTCCTGGCCTGCCTGCTGACGGCAGGCTGCGGGGCTTCGTCCCCTGCCGCAGAAACTGCTTCCCGGGAGGAAGAGTCAGAAGAATCCGCTTCCGCCGGGACCGGGGAAGCCGGGGAAGCCGAAACGGATAAAGAGGCTGCATCAGCCGAGGAGACGCCCTCTGAAGCGGGGACGCTTCCGGAGACGCCCGCGGAGGAGGAGAATCCCTCTGAGGATGCCGACGCGGAAAGGGACTCCCTGCTGGTCTATGAGGCTGTCATTTCCCAGTACAGGGAAGCCGAAGAAAAGGACTTCTACCGAAATGAGGAGGGCTATGTGGAGCCGGACCTGTCCGGCCCCTATGTCTCCGACCTGATGATCCTCCATACCCAGTATCACCGGTCCTCGGAGGACTTTCCCGCGGACGACCTGGTGATCGGCTATGCCCTGGCGGACATCAACAGGGACGGGACCCCGGAGATGTTCGTGGGAGCAGGTCCGGACCTGGACCAGATGGTCATTTACAGCGTCTTTACCAATGACGGGACCGATCCCAGCCCCCTCATGGAGGTCTCCTATTTCGGAGAACGGACCAACGTCCGCGTCCTGGAGGACGGGCGCATGATCGAATGGGGGAGCGGCGGAGCCGCCCTGTCCGTCATCTGCTTCTACAGCCTGCCTGCCGGCGGCCTGGAGGCGCAGCGGGACAGGACCTATATCATGGAGGACGGAGAGTGCTATACAGAGGATGAGGACTATAACAGGACCCCGGTCTCCGAAGAGGAATGGGAGGAAGCCTTCCGCCTCTATACGGAAGCCCCCGGCCTTCCCCTGGACTGGGTCCCCATGGCCGTCTGCCGCGCGGATTCCTGAACCATGACGAAAGATATGACCCGGGGGCCTCTGCTGCCCCTTCTGGGAGCCTTCACCCTCCCTCTGATCCTGGGCAATATCCTGCAGCTGACCTATAACGCGGCGGACAGCATCATTGTCGGCCGATGCGTGGGCCCCGGGGCCCTGGCCGCGGTGGGCACCACCAATCCCCTGATGACCCTGGTCATCATGGCTGTCCAGGGCATTTCCCTGGGAGCCGGCATCCTGATCGGCAGTCTTTACGGGGCAAAGCGCTGGGAGGACCTGCGCAGGCAGGTCTCCACAGGCATGCTGACGGGCCTTGCCGTATCCGCCCTGGTATCCTTCCTGGTCCTGGTCTTCGCGGACCGGCTCCTGGTCCTGCTGCGGGCAGATCCTGCCATCCGGCCCCTGGCCGCCGTCTATCTCAGGATCATAGCCTGCGGCTTTGTCTTCAACTTTACCTATAATTATTTCGCTTCTACCCTCCGGGCCATGGGAGACAGCCGGACGCCCCTCCTCTTTCTCGCCCTGTCCAGCCTCCTCAACATCTGCGGAGACCTCTTCCTGGTCCTGGCCCTGGACCTGGGCGTCACAGGCTGCGGGCTCAGTACCGTCTTATCGGAATTCCTGTCCAGCCTCCTCTGCTGCCTCTATATCCGGAAGCGGATCCCCATTCTGGATATGGGCAGGGACTGGCTGGTCCTGGACAGGTCCATGCTGAGAAAGACCCTGTCCTACGGCACGGTCAGCGCCGTCCAGCAGTCCACCGTCCAGCTGGGGATCGTGGGCGTCCAGGGCTGTGTCAACAGCCTGGGGGCCAACGTCACCGCCGCCTTCGCGGCCGCCAACCGGATCGATGATTTTGCCCTGATCCCTGGCCGGTCCATCGCCAACGCCATGACCGCCGTTATGGCCCAGAACCACGGGGCCGGCAGGAAGGACCGGGTCAGAAGGGCCTTTCTTCTGGGCATGGGGATCGAGATCATCTTCGGCCTGACCGCCGGCGTCCTTCTCCTGATCTTTTCCACCCGCTGCATAGGGGCCTTCACCAGGGATCCCGAGGTCATCCGGGAGGGAGAGACCTATCTCAGGCTCATCGCCCTCATGTATGTCCTGCCTGCCTTTACCAACGGCCTTCAGGGTTATTTCCGGGGGATCGGGGACCTGAAGGTAACGCTGGCTTCCTCCATCATCAACATGGGGACCCGGTTCCTGACCGCCCTGGTCCTGATCGGCCGTTTTCATAGGGGCATAGAGGCCGTCCCCTTTTCCTGCCTGGCAGGCTGGGTCATGATGATCCTGATCGAGCTTCCTTATCTGCTGTATGTCAGCAGCCGCGATCAAACAGTATCTTATTCTCAGGGAGAGTGAAGATGGAAATGAAATATGGCTCTGAAACCGTGATCATCAGCAAAAGCGCGGGTGACTACTACTGCGCGGCCGTTGCCTATGCTTCCGCTTATGGCGCCTGGATCACAAGGATGCGGAGAGACGGCTATACGATCAACGCCCTGCTGCGGGGCGGAGAAAAGGGAGAACTGACCCTGATCGATCAGGGAGGACCCTTCCGGGACTATTTCAGGACCGGAAAAGGAAGCCGGACCTGTGAAAAATGCCGGGTCCGCCATGTCTCCCTGCTGAAAGAGGATGAAATCAGCCGGTGGTGCGATCCTTACCAGGCAGAAGATGAATACCGCTATGTCTGGATGACCTCCGATCAGGGGAAATTCCATTTCAGCTGGTGCGCCAGGATCAGACGCGCCGATCATACCCTGCCGATCTTCCAGTCCCACCTTACGATCTATGACCAGAAGGCCGTCGACCTGTATAGCCTGCATGAGTGCCTGATCAGCCAGAGCAAAAGGCATGACCTCATCCACGATCCCTGGAATCCGGACTATCCGGACCTTCACGGCATGACCCTGAAGGATCTTCAGGCTGAGGAAGGCAGCATAACTGGTTCCGGGAAAATGCCGCAGCCTGCGGATGACCAGATCAGAAAAATGGCAAAGACCTTTTTCAGTTCGGACAGGATCTTATTAAGCTCCGGCAGACGGCCCGGTCCTCAGGAGCGGGAGGCTTCTTTCAGGAGCCTGCTGAAGTGCATGCGGACAATGAAGCAGGCCACATGGATGTGGGGCGGAGAATGGACCTGCAGACCCGGATACTTCGGTTACCGGTGTGAGAGGGAGGTGTCCTGTTATGACGGCGGAAACTGCGGAACGGATACTGAAAGCATGTCTTTGATCTTCGAAATCAACCGGGAAGACCGGCCCTCCTGGGAGGATCTCATCCGGGAGTCGGAAAAGGCCAATCCCAACAGGACCAGTAAAGAAGTGCTGGATAGATGGAAATACCAGTGGATGTATTCCGCTGTTATTGAGGACAGCGAAAAGACACCGATCCTCGTGGGCGAGTTTGGGACTCTGTATCTGAAAGATCCCTTTGGCCTGAAGGGAGTGTTCCAGTTCCGCGCCCGGTAAGGCGTGTGAAGACAGCCGGAGGGATATCAAGTGAAGCCGTCCCTTTACAACATTATTCACCTGAAGGAGGGGCAGACGCCCCTGCTTTGGAACACGATGAGCGGAGCCCTGGTCTCAGTCTCAAAGGTAGAAGCGGAAGCGCTGCGGCGCGGGCAGGTCCCCGGCCTGCCGGAGACAAGAAAGAGCTTCTTCGCGGAGAAGGGGATCCTGATCCCGTCCGGCCGGAATGAGACGGAGGAGCTGGAAAAAGAGATACAGGCCCTGCAGGACGGGACTTCAGGCCTTCCGGGAGATTTTTACAGGATCTTCACCACAACGGCCTGCAACGCTTCCTGCGGCTACTGCTATGAACGCGGCGTACAGGTCCGGACCATGGATATGGGGACAGCCTGCCAGACGGCTGAGTTTATCCGCAGGCAGGGAAAGCACGGCATCCCCTTTCTGGAATGGTTCGGCGGGGAGCCTCTCCTGTATCCGGAGATCATTTCCGAGATCTGCCGCGGTCTCCTAGACGAAGGAGTCCCGTTCGTATCCCGGATCGTGACCAACGGAAGCCTCTGGACGGACCAGCTGATCCGGACCGCCGCGGAGGAATGGCATCTGAAAAGCGCGCAGGTCACCCTGGACGGGATCGGGACCGCCCATGAAGACCGGAAGGGCCTTGAGAGAGGTGCATTTGAACAGACGGTCCGTTCGATCCGGAATCTTTCGGAACACGGGATCCGGGCAGATATCCGGATCAACCATTTCGAGGGAGAGGACCAGAGAGAACTCGCGGACTGGATACAAAGAGCCTTTTCCGATGCCGGGAATGTCCGGGCCTTTGCGGTGCCGGGATACAGGAAAGGCCCGGAATACCCCAGGCCCCTGATGCTGGAAGTGGTGGAGCTCAACAGGATCCTTGGCAGGACCGGGCCCTTCGGTCCGGGAAGGACCATCCTGCCCCGGCGTATCCACACGGGCTGTTTTGCCTGTCATCCCGGCAATTTCACCATCGGTCCGGAAGGGGATCTGTATTCCTGCTCCCATGCCCTGTCTGAAGACCAGCGGATCGGAGATATCCGGGACGGAGTGACCGATCCGGATAGAAAGCGGTTCCCCAGAAAAAGCCTGTCTGCCGCGTGCAGGATATGCCCGGTCCTTCCGGTATGCATGGGAGGCTGCCGGGCGGCAGAGACAGGGATCGCCCCGATGACCCAGTGCCCGCCTGTTAAAGCGATCCTGCCTGAGATCATGGAATTGGCCGCGGATTCCCTGACAGGAACTGTTTTCTGACAGGGTCCGGGACAGACCGCCCGATCAGGCGGTCGGCCGCGTCATCAGCCTTCAGGCCCCAAAAGACCGATACAAAGTGGTGCAATATTTCCTAAGAACCAGGATCATTCAGGAAATCCCCGCCCGTTTTCACGCTGACGCCTTTTCTGAGTCTCAAAGCAGAAGGAGAAGATCCATGTCCAGAAATATCCGTATCCACCGCGCCCTGTCCCTGATAGGCGGAGGTACGCCCGTTCGTATTCTGATCGACGGCCGGTCATTCGGGACCATTATGACAGGCGGCACTGCGGACTATCCGGTCAGTGAGGGGCCCATGTCCTCCGGCTGGAATACGGCGGCCCTTTCTCCGGCATGGCGAAACTGGAGCCCCTGACCCTTTCCATTCCTGCCGGCAGAGAGGATCTTTCCTATGAGATGCATGTGAGACCTGCCGGAGCAGGATGGAAGATCACCCTTGATCCCGTCGGCGCTCCCGCAGGAAACAGATCCCCCGTCCAGCCCCGGCCGTCGAATGAACTGGACCTCTTCCGTCCGAACGGTCCCAGATACCGTCCGCTGAGGAAAGACCCCAGCATGACCCGCAGGGAGCTGGAGGAAGTCATCGTAGGCGGCATGCTGGCCAGCTTTGTCATTCCCTGTCTGGATGAAAACGGTGAATAATTCAAGGAGTTCCGGGCCAGGACCGGTCTGGATATACGATCCATGTCCGTCCGTGTTTCGATCGTAGAAGGCATGTGCACCTATGAGCTGACTGCTTACCT
>CAMOUD010000039.1 GCA_946626215.1 uncultured Lachnospiraceae bacterium | reverse complement strand
CGGTCACAGAGCCCTGTAATTACAACCATTTATTATACTCCCAAAGGTCCCTGACAGGCAAGATAGGAAAAATCTTCCCTGTCCTCCAGCCAGGTCCTGTAGAGGGCGAAGGCGGAGGGGACGGCGTATTCCTCCTCCAGCTGCCGGATGTCCGCGTCCACAAGGCCTCCGGAAAGGGAGGCAGGGGCCAGGTCGTCCGTCAGGACCTCATAGCCCCGCATGTCCCATTCCAGGTGGGTGAAGATATGCCTTCCCTCGGGCAGCCTTTTCAGGCGGAGGGGAGAAAGGCCAAGGCCCCTGAGGAAAAGGACCGCCTCCTCCTCGGACAGGTGGCCCTCCGCTCCGGGAAATTCATAGAGGCCGGCCAGGACTCCGCCGGACGGCCGCTTCCGGAGAAGGACCCGGTCCCCCCTCCGGATCACAAAGATGGTCCGGGGGCAGATCCTCCGGGGCTTTCTGGCGGACCGCCTGGGATAGGAGGAAAAGGACAGGTCCCTGCCGCACCGGCAGGCCTTCCGCCAGGGACAGGCCGGGCACCTGGCCCCGCCTCCGGGCAGACAGACCAGGCTGCCCAGATCCATGAGGGCCTGGTTGAAATCCCCCGGTCTTTCCCGGTCCATAAAGGCGGCGTAAAAGGAAAAGGCCGCCTTCCGGGCCGCGGGCTTCAGGATATCCTCTCCATAGGCTTCCATGCGGGCAAAGACCCGGAGGAGGTTCCCGTCCACGGCAGGGACGGGCCTTCTAAAGGCAATGGAGGCAATGGCTGCCGCGGTATAGTCCCCGATGCCGGGGATCCTTTTCAGGTCTTCATAATCCTCAGGCAGGGCCCCGCCATAGTCCGAGACCAGGAGACGGGCCGCCTTATGGAGGTTCCTGGCCCTGCTGTAATAGCCAAGGCCCTCCCAGGCCTTGATGACCTGGTCCTCCGGGGCAGCCGCCAGGGCCGGGATGTCCGGAAAGGCCGAAAGGAAACGGGCGTAATAGCCCGTGACCGCCGCCGCCCGGGTCTGCTGGAGCATGATCTCGGAAATCCAGACGTGATAGGGGGAAGGATCCTCCCGCCAGGGCAGGCTCCTTCCCTCCTTGTCGTACCAGGCCAGAAGGGCCCCGGCCAGGTCTTCGTGACTGATCGGCATCCTCTTTCCTCCTATTCCCGAAAGGGAGCCAGTCTCCCCGTGCAGAGCCCGGTCAGGAGGACCTCCACCGCGATCCGGTCCGTCATCCGGCCCGTCTTATAGATCTGGTCCGCCTCCGCGCAGGCCTCCAGGGCCGTCTCCAGCTGGCCGGGGGCAAAGCGCCTGGCCAGGGGCAGGTATTCCTTTCTGACCACAAAGGGGTGAAGGCCGATGGCCTTTCCGATCTCCTCCTGGCTCCTGCCTGCCGCCGCCAGCTCCCGGACCTCCAGGAGCCTGCCCATCTGCCTGCCCAGAAGGGCCAGGATGGGCTGGGGCTCCGTCTGCAGGGCCAGGAGGTCCATGTAGAGGGAGAGGGCCCGGTCCGTCTGTCCAGAGGCAATGGCGCCGATCATGTCAAAGATCCTGTCCTCCAGATGGATGGAGACAATGGCGGCCACGTCCCTTTCCGTCACCTGGTCCCTGCCCCAGCAGTAGGCGGTCAGCTTGTCCGTCTCCGCCGCGATCCGGGCCAGGTCGTCCCCGGTCCTGGCCAGGAATCCCGCGAGGACCCGGTCCCCGATGGAAAGCCCGGCGGAGGTGAACCGGCGCCTGGTCCAGGCGGCGGTCATGGCCTCCCCGATATCGGCGCAGGGGAGGACAAAGGCGTCCGGCGCGCAGGCCTTCCAGAGCTTTTTCCTGGCGTCCGTGTTCTCTTCATTAAAGATAAAGAAGGTGGTCTCCGGGGCTCCGCCTATATAGGAGGCCAGCCTGTCGGAAACGGCGGACAGCTTTGCCCCGGCCTTGCCCAGGATCCCGGTCCCCCTGAAGAGGATGACCCTCCTGTCGGCAAAAAAGGGCAGGGTCTCGGCCTGGTCTATGACCGTCTCGGCCGACAGGTCCTCCCCCGTATAGAGGGTCAGGTTCATGGTGTCCCCGTCCTCCAGGAGGGCGGCTAAGAGCTTTTTCTCATTCTGGCTCCGCAGGTAGGACTGGGACCCGGTCAGGATATAGATCCGGTGAAAGACGCCCTGGCCCAGCTCCTGATTCAGTTGTTTCTGAAGGGTACCGAAGTCCGGTCCCTTTCTGGTCTTTTTTGCCATCTTTTCAGATTTCTATGTAATCGACGTGGACGGAGCCGTCATCCGAAAGCTCCAGGATCATCCAGGAGGGCCTGCCCGTGTTCCGGCAGCCGCACACGGCCCCGGGATTCAGGTAGAGGATCCCGTCCTCCTCCTTGCGGAAGTACCGGTGGATATGGCCGAAAATGACGATGTCGCAGCCCCTTCTCCTCGCCTCCTTTTTCAGGGTCCCGGTGGAAGGAACGGCGAAAAGATGGCCGTGGGTCACCATGATCCTGTGGCCCTGGGCCCTGAAGGAAATGGTCTCGGGCAGGTCCGGGGCCCTCCACCTGTCACAGTTCCCCTGGACCAGGTAGACGGGGATCTTCCCCGCCTGCTTCCGGATCTCATCCGGCCCGCAGGAGATATCGCCCGCGCAGATGATGCCGTCGGCCGAGGGAAGGGACTTCACCATCCTGTCAAAGTGATAGCGGTCTCCGTGAATGTCCGAACAGACAAGAAAGGTCTTCAATGGGGCCTCCTTTCGCTCTTTTGCTGTCTCTGCTTTCAGTCAGTCCATTCTACCACAGGCCGGCCCCGGGTGCCAGCCGGACCAAAGGCGCCGGGCCTTTCGCCCCCGGTCTCTCCATTAACAAGAAAAGCCTTTTCATAAAGGAGAAACGTGCTATAGTAAACAGGCAGGTCCGGCCGGGAGCCGGCTCCTGCAGGAGGACGGATTTGAATACCATTATACATACACTTTCATCATACTGGAAAAAGCTCTGGGTCAGGATCCTCCTGGCCCTGGTCCTTGTCCTGGGCGCCGCCCTGGTCTTTCTCTTCGTCATCAACCGCTTTTACCTGGAGATCCATGTCCACGGAGATCAGGAGGTCCGCGTGGAATATGAATCCTCCTATACCGACGCGGGCGCGGACGCTCTCTTTACCGGCACCATCGTAAAGTTCTTCGAGAAGGAGCCGGAGGTCACGGCCGAAGGAGAGGTGGACACGAATACCCTGGGCACCTACAAGATCCGCTATACCTCTTCCATCTACGGCATGACAAGCACTGCCTACCGGACCGTCATCGTGGAGGATACCGTCCCTCCGGTCCTGACCCTTCTGACCGTGCCCGACCACTATACCCTTCCCCATCATCCCTATGAGGAGGAAGGCTTCACGGCCGAGGACAACCATGACGGGGACATCAGCGCCAGGGTCGTGTCCCGGGAGCAGGACGGAGTCGTCTATTACACCGTCAGGGACATGTCCGGCAACGAGGCCACTGCTGAACGGACCATCTTTTACGATGACAGGACGCCTCCTGTCATCACCCTGAAGGGGCCCTCCAGGGTCGTCATGAACCCGGGCGAGACCTGGTCGGACGCCTACAGCGCCGAAGACGACGCCGAGGGCGACGTGACCGACAGGGTCACCGTCAGCGGCAAGGTGGAATCTTCCGTTCCCGGCGACTACACCCTGACCTACTCCTGCACGGACGATTATGACAATACCGGGACCGCTGAGCGGACCGTTACCGTCAGGAAGCCCGCTGTCGCCAGGCTCCCCGTTGAGAAAAAAGCGGAGGAAGACAAAAAGGACAGCAAGGATAAAAAGGAGGAACCCGCCTGGGCGGACGTCACCGCGCCCTTCGATCCGGACAAGGTCATCTATCTGACCTTTGACGACGGCCCCGGTCCCTATACCGACGAGCTTCTGTCCATCCTGGACAAGTACAATGTCAAGGCCACCTTCTTTGTCACCGGCATGTATCCCGGCAGCGCCGGCTGCATCGCCAGGGAGGCAAAGGCCGGCCACAGCGTGGCGGTCCATACCTGGTCCCATGATTACGCCTCCATCTACCAGTCGGCGGACGCCTACTGGAAGGACTTTGAAAAGGCCAGGGACCTGATCCGGGACCAGACCGGAAAGGAGACCACCCTCTTCCGCTTCCCGGGCGGGTCTTCCAATACCATCAGCCAGGAATACTGCCAGGGCGTCATGACCGAGCTGACGGACCAGGCAAAGAAAAAGGGCTATACCTGGTTCGACTGGAACGTGGACTGCAACGACGCAGGCGGGACCCTTTCCGCCTCCGGCGTCTTCGACAACTTCCGGAAGGGCGTGGCCGGCCAGACCAAAGCGGTGGTCCTCTGCCACGACGTCAAGAGCTATACCGTCAAGGCCATGGACCAGGTCATCCCCTGGGCCCTGAAGAACGGCTACACCTTCCTGCCCCTGACTCCCTACAGCGAGACCGCCCATCACGGGGTCAACAACTAAGCCTTCTTGAATCCCCTTCCTGATTCTGGTAGGATAAACGGAGAAATCCCCCCACAGAAAGCGAGGCAAATCTATGTACATTACCTGTCTTGATATGGAAGGCGTCCTGGTCCCCGAGATCTGGATCGCGTTCGCGGAGGCCTCCGGCATTCCGGAACTTCGCCGTACCACCCGCGACGAGCCTGATTATGACAAGCTCATGCGCTGGAGGATCGGCATCCTGAAGGAGCACGGCCTTGGCCTGAAGGAGATCCAGGAGACCATTTCGGGCATCGAGCCCCTTCCCGGCGCCAGGGAATTCCTGGACGAGCTCCGTTCCTTCTCCGAGGTCATCATCATCAGCGATACCTTCACCCAGTTCGCGAAGCCTCTGATGGTCAAGCTGGGCCTGCCCACCCTCTTCTGCAACGAGCTGGTGGTGGGTGAGAACGGAGAGATCACGGACTTCCGGATGCGGATCGAGAACTCCAAGCTCAGCACCGTCCGGGCCCTCCAGTCCATCGGCTTCGAGACCATCGCCAGCGGCGATTCCTACAACGACCTGGCCATGATCCGGGCCGGCAAGGCAGGCTTCCTCTTCAGGTCCACTCCCCAGATCATCGCCGACAACCCGGACATCCCCGCCTTTGAGGAGTTCGGCGACCTCCTGGCCGCGATCCGGGGCGCCATGAAGGACTGAGGCTGTCAGACAAGTCATGCCTCTTGCCAATTCCGGCAACTGTGTTTTCTTTTGGGCTGACTGCTGTATAATAACGGTATCCCTAAACCTAATCAAATCCAGCTATGAGCAAAACGGGCAGAAAACCTCGGTTTTCTGTCCGTTTTGCTTATTCCCCTCGCCGGCGCTGACCGCTCTAAGGTTGTCGAAATAGTCATTGCCAAATCCGACAACTCCGTACCTTCCCGATGACAAATACGGTATGGTACCCTAAAAGGGGAGGCTTTCCAGGCCTCTGACAGCCCCAGAAAAGGAGGCGGCCATGAGCTTTGGTGACGAACTGAATTACTATATTGAACAGCTGAACTGTTCTGCCAAGGAACTGGCTGTCCGGTCCGGGATCTCTCCTGCCGTCATCAGCAGATACCGGTCCGGAGAGAGGGTCCCCCAGGCCGACAGCCGGCAGATCCGGCTCCTGGCCAGGGCCATTGCCCTCCTGGCGGACGAAAAAAGGCCGGGCAGTGCCCTGACGGAGGAATCGGTCTTCCGGAACCTCCAGAGCTCAGCGGCGGTCCGCAGCAACGATTCCGCCAAGCTGGTCCGGAACCTCAACGCCCTGATCGCCCTCCTCCACATCAATGTCAACGCCCTGGCCCGTCATACCAACTATGACGCCTCCTATATATCCAGGATCCGGACCGGCAAGCGGTCCCCCTCTGACCAGGCGGAATTTGCCCGGGCCGTGTCCCGCTACGTGATCCGCACCTTCAATTCCGAAGCCGCCCGCATCGCCATTTCCAACCTGATCCTCTGCGAGGCGGAGGACCTGGAGAACGAGGCCTTCAGCATCCGGCTCCTGGCAGACTGGCTCTGCTCGGGCAAGATCGGGACCTCGGGCCAGCTGGACCGGCTCCTTCACCTTTTCGGCAGCTATGACCTGACCTCCTCTTCCAGGGAGGACGCTCCCATTTCCCTGCCCCCCCTGGACATCCACCTTCCGGTCAACCAGTCCTACTACGGGATCCGCGAATATGAAGAGGGCGAGATCCTTTTCCTCCGCCTGGCCTCCGCTCTGGGATCCGGCCTGGACCGCATCATCTATTACAGCGACATGCCGGCCGACCAGGCCCGCAATCCTGAATTCCAGGCCCGCTGGGAGGCAGCCGTGATGACCTTCCTGAGGGAGGGCGCCCATATCGATGTCATCTTCAACCTGGAAAGGTCCTTTGAGGAAGCCCTGATCTCCGTCGGTTCCTGGATCCCTATGTTCCTGACCGGCCAGGTCAGCGCCTGGTACCTGAAGGGAGCCCGGGATACCGTCTTCTCTCACCTGATCCGGGTCTCCGGCGGCGTTGCCATGGAGGGGGAATCCATCTCCGGATCCTTCCCCAGGGGCCGCTACTTCCTGACTACCCAGACCGAGGACGTGGACTATTGCCGGCAGCGGGCCGAAGCCATCATGAAAAAGGCCCAGCCCCTGGTGGACATCTATACATCCCGGCGGGAAAGCGCCTTCCGCTCCTACCTGCGGGAATCCTCCTACGCGGAAGGAGTCCACAGCGCCCAGCTCTGCGCCCCGCCCCTCTTTACGATCTCCGAACCGCTCCTCCGGCAGATCCTGGACCGCAACCAGGTCCCGGCTGTCCTTCAGGCCAGGATCCTGGACCATACCGCCTTCCGGCGGGCCGCCATGGAGAAGATGCTCCAGCGCTGCGACCTGGTCGTCCAGTGTCCGGTCCTTCCCAGAGAAGCCTTCCCGGACGCCGGCATGGCCCTGTCCGTGGCCAGCCTCTTCCTGGACCGGGAGCTGTATTACACCCACGATGAATACCTGCAGCACATCGAGCAGACCCGGGAGTACGCCTCCCGCCACCTCCGCTTTATGTTCAAGACCACCTCGGATCTTCCCTATCCCCATGTCAACATCCTGATCCATGACGGGAAGAATACCCTGGTGACAAGGACCAGGAACCCGGTCACCCACTTTGTTTTCCACAATCCCAAGCTCTGCAGCGCTCTGGAAAACATGATCTCCCCCATCATCGAACCCTGAGGCAGCTTGCAGCAGACCGGCAGGGCCCTCTCCGGCGTGGAGAGGGCCCGCTTTTTTTGTTTTTCAGGGATCTCCCTTCAGAAAGGGATCGATCCGGAGGCGCTTTCCGTCGGTATGGAGACAGACGGCCCCGTCTGTCCGGGTATCATAGATCCGGGCCCCCGCCTCCTCCAGCCTCTCCCGGGTCTCAGGGGCCGGATGGCCGTAGCGGTTGTTCCTGCCGCAGGAGAAAAAGGCGGTCCTGGGACTGAAAAAGTCCAGCAGGTCCGGAGAGGTGGCGTTCTTCGACCCGTGATGGCCGGCCTTCAGAAGAGTCAGGGGATTGTTTCCGGCAGGGTCGAAAAGGTCCGTCCTCTCCCGGGCCTCCCGGAGAAAATCCTCCTCCCCCTCCTCCTCCAGATCGCCGGTCAGAAGGGCGGAAAAGTCCCCCAGGGTCAGGCAGAGCGTCGTGGAATACCAGTTGGCCTCCCCGTATACCGCTCCCTTCCGGGGATGGAGAACGTGGATCCTCAGGTCTCCCCGGGAGATCCTGTCCCCGGCGCTCACATAGGAAACCGGAACGCCGGCATCATCGGCCGCCCGGACCAGGGCCTGGTAGTTCCCGCTCTCCTTCATCTCCTCCCCCACGTCGGGCATCAGGAGGCAGGAGACGGAAAAGCCGTTCTCCGGCATCCCCTCCAGAAGGGCCAGCATCCCGTTCATATGGTCGTCATCGTCATGGGACAGGATCAGATAGTCCAGATGCCCGGCCCCCTTGTATTTGAGAAAGGGCATGATGGTATAGGTCCATACATCCTCCGCGGAGGAACTCCCCCCGTCCACAAGGATCCTCAGGCCCTCGTATTCCAGATAGAAACCGTCTCCCTGGCCCACATCGATCATGTCCAGCTCCAGGCCCCGGGAGGGGACCCGGAGGGTCAGGAGGGAGACGGCGGCGGCCAGGGCCACATAGCGGACCAGGAGGGGGATCCTCTCCGAGGCCAGGACCACCAGGACCAGGATGCCCAGATAGGCGGCCGCCTGCCAGGGAGCGGGAGCCCCCAGGATCAGGGTCGCCCCGGGCAGGCCAAGGGCTGCCCGGCAGAGCCAGTCATAGCCCTTCAGGATCCACCTGGCCGGGACAAGGGCCGCCCAGGCCAGGTCCCCGAAGAGGGCCCCTGCCTCCGAGCCCGCGGGAAAGAGGGCGGCCGGCGCTCCCAGGGCCAGGCCAAGCAGGCCCGAGACCAGGACCGGGGCCATAAGGGGCGTCACCGCCAGGTTCAGGAGGATGGAGCAGAGAGGGAAGCTGTAGTAGGTGCAGAGGCTGACGGGCAGGCAGGCCAGGGGGACTGACAGGGTCTGGACCAGGCCCCGGAGAGGGCCGGGCATGTCCGGGTCTGTCAGGGCAGGAGCCAGCAGGGACAGGGCCAGAACGGCCCCGAAGGAAAAGAGAAAGCCCGTATGGACCAGGCACAGGGGCTGCCGGACCAGAAGGAGGATGGCGGAAAGGCCGATGGCCGTGGGCATGTCATAGGTCCTGCCCAGGAGGCCGGCCCCCAGGCGGAGGGCGAACATGACCAGGGCCCGGACCACCGAAGCGCTCATGCCTGTCATCTTTCCGTAGGCGGCCATGAAGAGGACCGTGACAAGGACGCAGGCAGGCGCCGGAAGGCCCGCCTTTTTCAGGGCCGCATAGAGGCCCGTTCCCAGCAGGGAGATATGGAGGCCCGAGATGGTCAGGACCGCGATGATGCCGGCCCCCTGGTAAAGGCTCTTCGTATCGGCGTCCAGGATGCTCTTATCCCCCAGCAGCATGGCCCGCAGGATCCCCTCCGCCTCCGGGTCAGAGCAGGCCTTTTCCAGGATCCCGGCCAGAAAGCGCCTGGCCCTGTACAGAAGGTCTCCGGCCGGGTCCCCTGAGGAGGCGGACACGGCCAGGACCCTGGCCTCCCGGAGCCGGAAGGCGATCCCCAGGCTCTGGTAGTAGGTCCTCTCCTCAAAGCCGCCCGGATTGGAGGCCCGCCGGAAGGAGGAAGCCCTGCCCTCCACCCGGACCCTGGCCCCTATGGGACAGAGGCCGTCGGCCTCGGGGGCGCAGATACAGAGGACGGCCCCTCCCTCCGCCGGATCCCCTTCCTCCGCCGTCACATGGTCCAGGGTCATCCGGAGGGTCCTCTCCCCCCTGCTGTCCGTATGGTCCTCCTTGGCAGCGACGGTCCCTGTCAGGACCAGGTCCCGCCCGTCCTCCGGCCCTGCCTGGTCCCGGTCCGGAGGCAGGAGCCAGAGACTGGCGGCCAGGGCCAGGACAAAGACCAGGCTGACCAGGCAGAGGGGCCGGGCCGTCAAGGCTCCCTCCCTGTCTGAAAGCGGCGGACATAAAAAAAGAACTCTGTCATATTTCCTCCCCGGGCCTTCGCCCTCTTCTACAGAGTAGCGCAGGGGCCCGGGGAAAGAATATTGACAGAGTTCGCGAAACGGTTTCGAGGAAATCCCTCTTACTCCTCCAGGGAAGAGGTCCTGTGGACCACGACGGTCTCATCGTAGCAGGTGAAGATCTCGTCCACCGTCTCCTTGTCCATCTTGGGGGTCAGGAGACTGACGATGGGGACCAGGATCAGGCCGCCGATCATGGCAGCGGCGCCGGCGTTGATGGGGCTCTTGATCCACTTGAAGAACATGTTGCCGACGGTCAGGCCTACGCCGAAGGCATAGGAGACCCAGACAGAGGCGCGGGTGATGTTCCTGGAGTAGAGGCCATACAGGAAGGGAGCCAGGAAGGCGCCTGCCAGCGCGCCCCAGGAGATGCCCATCATCTGCGCGATGAAGGTGGGGGGATTCATGGCCAGGACCACGGACAGGATGATGAAGCCCGCGACCAGGGCCCGCATGATGACCAGCTG
Organism: uncultured Lachnospiraceae bacterium; assembly: GCA_946626215.1. Classification (GTDB taxonomy): domain Bacteria; phylum Bacillota; class Clostridia; order Lachnospirales; family Lachnospiraceae; genus CAG-791. The sequence continues at coordinate 7,885 of CAMOUD010000039.1, read as the reverse complement.
CTTCTTGTCATCCATATCCTTCCAGACGACCTTCTTGAGGAAGTCCAGGGTCAGGGTGGAGGAGGAGGTCAGCACCAGGGAGGAAAGGGTGGACATGGAAGCGGACAGGACCAGAACGATGACGATGCCGATCAGGATGTCCGGCAGGGTGGACAGCATCTGGGGAACGATCAGGTCGAAGGCAATGGAGCCGTCCGGCTTGTAGATGGCCGGTACGTCAAAGAGCCTGCCGAAGCCGCCCAGGAAGTAGCAGCCGCCCGCGATGATGATGGCGAAGAAGGTGGATACGATGGTGCCGGTCCGGACTGCCTTCTCGTCCTTGATGGTGTAGAACTTGTGGACCATCTGGGGCAGGCCCCAGGTGCCCAGGGAGGTCAGGATGACAACGCCCAGAAGGTTCATGGGATCGGGTCCGAAGAAGGAGGCCAGAAGGCCGGGATGGCCCTGGAGGGCCGGTACGGCCACGTCGTCCGCCGCGATCTCGGACAGTTTGGCGACCGCGTTGATGAAGCCGCCCTGTCCGGACAGGACCGCCGCGATGACGGAGGAAATGCCGAACAGCATGATGATGCCCTGAATGAAGTCGTTGAGGGCCGTGGCCATGTAGCCGCCCAGGATGACGTAGACCGCGGTCAGGAGGGCCATGAAGGTGATGCAGACCTTGTAGTCAATGGAAAAGGCCATGGAAAAGAGGTTGGACAGGCCGTTGTAGACCGATGCCGTGTAGGGGACCAGGAAGACAAAGGCGATGGCCGAGCCCGCGATCTGCAGGTTGTCGGACTTGAACCGCTTGCCGAAGTATTCCGGCATGGTCCTGGCGTTCAGCTTCTGAGTCATGATCCGGGTCCGTCTGCCCAGGACGCTCCAGGCCAGCAGAGATCCGATGAAGGCGTTGCCCAGGCCGATCCAGGTGGAGGCAAGGCCGTACTTCCAGCCGAACTGTCCGGCGTAGCCAACGAATACAACAGAGGAGAAATACGATGTACCGAAAGCAAATGCCGTCAGCCAGGGGCCGACCCTTCTTCCGCCCAGGACGTAATCGTTGACATTGGTCGCGCTCCGGCGGGAGTAGAACCCGACAGCGATCATAATCCCGAAAAAGATCAGCAGCATAAGAATTTTCACAAACATAATACTTTCTCCTCTCTTGCTTTCGCACTTAGACGCTTAAACGCTTAGACGCTTAAACGCGTCAACGTATAAAAGCATTATAGGGAAGCCCCCCCTTCCTGTCAACCGGATTTCCAAAGAAAAAAGCCCCCGGAAAGAAGACTGACAGAAGGCCAAAGTGACTGAAATGACTGACAGCTGACGCAGAAGACCGCGGCCGGGGCCCTGAAGGTGCGCCTGCCGCGGTCTTGTCATTCCTGCTTTTATTTTTTACTGTTCTTTCTGCCGGCTTCCCGGCCCCGTTTCAGGGCTCAGCCTCCTCTTCAGGAAGGCCTTCCGCGCCGTCCTGGGCCGGGACTGTCTTTTCGTCCCTGTAGCCCTCCACCAGGCTCATGTTTCGCTCGAACTGGACGGAAAGGTCCAGCTGGTCCGCCATGACCCCCTCGGCGCTGCCGTCGATCAGGATCTGGACCCTGTCCACGCCGGGCAGCTCCGTCAGGGAATTGACCAGGGAATAGACCGCGATCTCAGGCTTCGCCCGGTTCTCGGTCTGGAGGAACTCCGTTCCCAGGTTCACGTAGCAGACCCGGTCCCTGGAGGTGACGCTGATGATCCGGGTATCCGGATTCACAGTGGGATAAAAGTCCGTGCTGTTGGGCCCCTTGATGATCTGTTCCACCACCAGGCGGTCCATGGATATATTGGCGTTGTAGATGATGGCTCTGGTCACATAGACCAGGTTCTCACCCGACTCATCACAGAAATAGAGATGGAGCTGGGTCCTTTCATAGTTGCGGATGTTGGTGCCGCTGGAGAGGGCAAAGCTCTCCGCCGTCATGCCCGCGTAGGGCTTTCCGTCGGGACTGGTCAGGGCGTTCCCCTCCACGCAGAAGGTCACGGAATCGACCCCGTCCACCTGGGTCAGGGTATCCACGATGGCGGCCCGCACCAGGGTCTCGGTGATGGTATCCATCTCCTGGTAGCCCGCGGAGAAATTCAGGGTCAGGATCCCCTCCTCCAGGACAAAGGACCGGAGGGCAAAGCCCGTGACGGGAGCCACGGCGTCCGCGCCGGAGGGCACTCTTGTCAGCTGGCCTATGAGCTCCGTAATGGTCTCCTGGGGAGTCGGCGACTCCGGCTCATAGTCCATGGAGAGGATGGTGGTCCTGGCCTTATTGAGATAAAAGACATGGATGCTGCCCTCTGTCCTGGGAAGGGGCCTCTGCCCGCAGGCGGAAAGGGCCAGCAGGAGGGCCAGCAGAAGGACAGGGAGCCTGTATGCTTTCTTATTCATTCCGGTCCCTCCTCTTCCGTTCCGGCCTGGCGGATTCAGGCACATAGGTAAGGGGGATGGTCAGGAGGAAGCTGGTCCCCTTGCCCTCGGCGGAGTCCACCTTGATGGACCCGTAATGGGCCAGGACGACTTCCTTGGTGATGGACAGGCCGAGGCCCGTCCCCCCGATCTCCCGGGACCTGGATTTGTCGACCCTGTAGAAGCGGTCGAAGATCCGGCCGATGGATTCCTCGGGGATCCCGATGCCGGTATCCTCCACCCGCAGGGTGAAGTCCTTGTGGTCGGCGTCCACCGTAACGGTGACCCGGCCTCCGGGCCGGTTGTACTTGACGGCGTTCTCCACAAGGTTGGACAGGGCCATGGTCATCTTGGCCTCGTCGATCTCGGCCATGACCGCCCGTTCGCTGACCAGGACCATATCGATGTGGTCCTTCCGGGCAATGGGCCTGACCCGCTTCATGACCATTTCCGCCAGCTCCGTCACATTGACGACGGAAATATTCATCTCGGAAGCGTTCCGGTCCATCCGGATCAGGGTCAGGAGCTCGGATATGATCTTGTTCTCCCGGTCGATCTCGCCCGCGATATCCTCCAGGAATTCCCGGTACATCTCCGCGGGCACGTTCTCCTCGGAAAGGAGAGAGTCCGCCAGGACCTTCATGGCCGCCATGGGCGTCTTGAGCTCATGGGACACGTTGGAAACAAATTCCTCCCGGGAGGAGTCCAGCTCGTTCATGCGGGCCAGGACATCGTTGAAGGCCTCCGCGATATGCCGGGTCTCCAGGTATTCCGGGGCCCGGACGGGATCGTTGGAATAGCCGGCCCGGACGGCCGAGATCTTCCTGGACAGGCGCTCCAGGGGAGCCACCAGGAAATAGGACAGGAAAAGGGCGATGATAAAGATCGCCACCAGCATGATGAACTCCAGGTTCACGGCGTGCCGGCCCAGGATCACCAGGGTATTCTGGATCGTTTCCGTGGAAATGGAGGCCATCAGGACGCCCTGGACCGGGACGGAGCCCTGTTCCGCGGGCAGGCCCGACCGGTCTCCCTCCTCCAGAAAGGAGGTCTCCATGATGGGCATGATGATGGTGATGTAGCCGTCCTCCTTGTCGTAGGAGGAGGTCACGGCTCCGGCCCCTTCCCGCAGGCAGCGGACCACGTCTTCAATGATCACGGTCCTTCCCTCGGAGATCTGGTAGGTATCCGTAATGATCTCCAGCCTGCTGTTGATGACCAGAAGGCGGCCGTCATAGATGGAGGAGAACTCCGAGAGCTCCGCGTCCACCAGGACCGATTCGGGTTCCGTCATGTAGTTGTAGTAAATCAGGTGATTGGCCAGGGCCCGGAGCTGGGTCTGGGCCTCCGAGGTCTTGACCTCCACGGCCCGCTTCTCATAGTTGGACAGGATGCCCTTCTGCAGGATCAGACAGGGCAGCAGGCCCATGATCATGGAAATGACAAAGACCCGGGTCCGGATGGAGGTCAGCCACTCAAACCTGTTCTGTTCCTTAGTCTCTTTCATTCTGCCTGAAGTAATAGCCTACGCCCCACTTGGTCTGGACATATCTGGGCTCGGAGGGATTGGGCTCGATCTTCTCACGCAGCCGCCGGATGTGGACGTCCACGGTCCTGACATCTCCGGGATAATCCTCTCCCCAGACCAGCTGGAGGAGCCGGGCCCTGCCGTAGACCTTGCCGGGATTGGCGGCCAGGAGCTCCAGGAGCTCGAATTCCTTGCTGGTCAGGTTGATCTCCCGGCCGGCGACGGTGACGCGGCGGTTCTCCCGGTCCATGCGGAGGTTCCCGGATTCAAAGACTGCGGGATCGGCGCCGGTCCTGGTCTGCCGGGTCCCGGTGGTCCTTCTCAGGATCGCCTTGATCCTGGCCTTGACCTCCAGGACGTTGAAGGGCTTGGTGATGTAGTCATCCGCGCCGTAATCCAGGCCCAGGATCTTGTCCATGTCCTCTCCCTTGGCCGTCAGCATCAGGACCGGCACCTGGGAGAACTCCCGGATCTGCTGCAGGACCTCAAAGCCGTCCAGCCTGGGCAGCATGACGTCCAGCAGGATGATATCGTAGCTGCCGGCCCTGGCCATGGAAAGGGCTTCCTCTCCGTCATAGGCGCAGTCCACCTCATAGGATTCCTGCATCAGGGAAAAACGCAGTCCCTTGACAATCATCTTTTCATCATCAACAACCAATACCTTGACCGCCATCTTCTCAGTATTTCCTCCTCTGAATCCCCCTTCTTCAGGGGGCGGTAATATATGCCTTCATTTTTTCATAGCTGGCCTGGCCGATGCCGGACACCTTCGTGATCTCGGAAGGGTCCTGAAAGGGGCCGTTCTCCTCCCGGTAGGCAATGATGCTCCTGGCCCTGGCAGGGCCGACCCCGGGCAGGGTCTGCAGCTGACTCTCATCCGCCGTATTCAGATTGACCAGACCGTCACCGGCATCCTCTTCCCCGGCCCGGACAGGCGCCTGCTCTTCCAGGGCCTTTACCTCCTCCCGGGTGGGAATGACCAGCTTCTGGGCGTCGGACACGTAGTCTGCCTGGTTGACATAGGACGGGTCCGCGTCCTCCCGGTAGCCTCCCGCCGCTTCCACGGCGTCGATGACCCTGGATCCTTCCGGCAGGCTGTAAACGCCCTCTTCCATGACGGCACCGCAGACAAAAACGCAGACCGGCTCCTCCTCCGGGTCCTCCCCGGAACAGGTATCTCCGGTCCCTGCCTCGTCTCCCGTCCCGGAGCTGCCGGCCATGGCCGGGTCCTCCGCCAGGATCAGGTCATCCTCTCCCCTCCTGCCGCAGCCGGCGGCAGCAAGGGCAATACCGATAACAAGAAAAGCTGCGGCCAGAAACGCGCCGCACCTTGAATGGTTTCCTTTCATAGGGGCCTCCTTTCAAAAACAGGCCAAAATGCCTGTTCTGTCCGGGTCCCCACCTTGTTACCGACATTTTACATAAAATCCCCAATTATTACAACGAAGTTAATGAAAAGTTCCGAAGATTTACAAAGGCGCCCCTCTGAATAGAAAACAGGCCGCGGAAGTCCCGCGGCCTGTGCAGATCTTCATTCAATTCAGCCAGAACCGGGCTGGTTTCCGGTTCATGCCTCCAGGGTCTCGGTAATGGCCGCGTCCAGGATGGCCGCCATCTCGTCCACATGCTCCTTTTCGATGGTCAGGGCGGGGACAAAGCGGATGATGGAGGCGCCCGCGTTGATCAGGATCAGTCCCTTGTCCATGGCGGAGGCGATGACGGGACCTACCGGCCTGTCAAAGACCAGGCCCTGCATCAGGCCCCGGCCCCTCTGCTCCGTGATGCAGGGGTGCTTTTCCTTCAGCCAGGCAAGCTTCCCGGTCAGGTAGGGAGCGACCTCGCCTACATGGCCCACCAGGTCTTCCTTTTCATAGATGTCCAGGACGGCGTTGATGGCGGCGCAGGCCAGAGGGTTCCCGCCGTAGGTGGTCCCGTGGTCGCCGGCCTTCAGGGAATTCTGTCCCACCTTTTCCGTCATCAGGAAGGCGCCGACGGGGATGCCGCAGCCAAGGGCCTTGGCGGTGGTCATGATGTCGGGACGGATCCCGAACTTCTGCCACGCGAACATGCTGCCGGTCCGGCCCATGCCGCACTGGATCTCGTCAAAGATCAGCAGGATGTCCTTCTCGTCGCAGAGGGCCCGGACCTTCTTCAGGAAGTCCTCCTCTGCGGGGACAAGGCCGCCCTCGCCCTGGACGGGCTCGATGATGACGGCGCAGGTTTTGTCGGTCAGGACGGCCAGCAGGCTGTCAAAGTCATTCAGGTCCGCGAAACGGACGTCACAGGGCATGGTCCCGAAGGGAAGCCTGTACTTTTCGTTGCCCGTAACGGACAGGGCCCCGTAGGTCCTGCCGTGGAAGGAATTGTTCATGGCGATGACCTGGTGGTCCCTGCGGGAGTCCTTCAGCCAGGCATATTTGACGGCCGCCTTGAGAGCGCCCTCCACGGCCTCCGCGCCGGAGTTGGTGAAGAAGACCCTGTCCATGCCGGAAATGGCCTTGAGCCTGCGGGCGGCCCTGGCAGCGGGCTCGTTGTAGAAATAGTTGGAGGTATGGATGATCTTTCCGATCTGGTCCGTAAGAGCCGCGTTGAAATCAGGATGGTTGTAGCCGAAGGCAAAGACGGCGATGCCGGCCATGAAGTCCAGATACTTCTTTCCCTCCGCGTCATAGAGGTACACGCCCTCTCCCTTTTCCAGAACGATCTGGTAGCGGTTATAGGTATGGAGCAGGTCCTTCTCCGCCTGCTCGATGATGGCTGTCATTTTTTCTCCCATTGCTTCACTCCTCCTGATCTTTGTATTCTCTGCTGTCCTCTCTAAGGACAAAATCATTCTTCTCATAAAAGACCGTACCGATGCCCCGGTTGGTGAAGATCTCCAGCAGGAGGGCGTGGGGGATCCGGCCGTCCAGGATATGGACCCTGTGGACGCCGCCCCGGACCGCCTGGGTGCAGTTGGCCAGCTTGGGCAGCATGCCGCCTCCGATGTAGCCCTTTTCGATCAGGCGCTCGGCGTCCCTTACGCTGATCCTGGAAATGAAGGTGGACTCGTCCTTGATATCCTTGTAGAGACCGGCGATATCCGTCAGATAGACCAGCTTGTCGGCGCCCACGGCCGCCGCGATGGCGGAAGCGGCCTCATCGGCGTTGATGTTGTAGGTGTCGAAGTTCTCATCCATGCCGATGGGGGCCACGATGGGAAGATAGTCGTTCTCCAGGGCGTCAAAAAGGATCTTGGGATCCACACCCGTGACCTGGCCCACATAGCCGATGTCCTGGCCGTCGGAATACTTCTTCTCGACCTTTAAAAGGCCGCCGTCCTTGCCGGAGATGCCCAGGGCCCTGACGCCCAGCTCGGAGACCATCCGGACCAGGTCCTTGGACACCTTGCCCAGGACCATCTCCGCGATCTCCATGGTCTCCGCGTCGGTGACCCGGAGGCCGTTGACGAACCTGGCTTCCTTGCCCGTCTTTTTGACCCAGGAGGAAATGGCCTTGCCGCCTCCGTGGACGATGATGGGCTTGAAGCCGACCAGCTTTAAGAGGGTCACGTCCCGGATGACGTCCTTCTGGAGGTCCTCATTGTTCATGGCGGACCCGCCGTATTTGACCACGATGATCTTGCGGTTGAAGGTCTGTATATAGGGAAGCGCCTCGATCAGGACCTCCGCCTTCTTCTGGGCTTCCGTCTGTTCCTTATTCAGATAGGGTTCCATGCCTGCTCCTTTCCCTGTCAGCTCCTGTAATCGGCATTGATGGATACGTAGTCATGGGTCAGATCGCAGCCCCAGGCGGTGGCCGTATAGGTCCCCATGTGCATATCGGAGATGATCCTGACCTTGTCTCCCTTCAGGATCAGGGCCGCTTCCTCCTCGGAATAATCCGCGGCGGATCCTCCGGTAAAGATCAGCATCTTTCTCCCCTGGCCCTCGAAA
>CAMOUD010000038.1 GCA_946626215.1 uncultured Lachnospiraceae bacterium | reverse complement strand
TGCCCTCTCCTGCAAGCCCCATCCATTCATGATGAATGGGTGGGGTTGTTGACGCTTCACGCTCTCCTGTCCCTGAAGATCGGCGCCCCGCGCCGTCTGCCCTCATTATAAACGAAGGGAGGGCAAAAGGCTATCGGAAGGGGGCGCCTCTCCCTCCTGGGCCATTGCCCCTGTCCTTCAAATACGGTAAAATGTCAGTATCGAACAACCGAAACTGAAATGGAGGTACCCCATGTTGAAACGAATTTCTGCGCTTTTCGCGGCTTCCGTCCTGACCGCGGGCCTGATCGCCTGCGGAGCCGGCTCTTCCGCGGAAGCTGTCACCAACGATACCGCCGAGACTGTTTTTACTGCCGCCGATGTCACAGAGGAAGCGGCAGCCGCCGTCTCCACCGCCGCGCCTGCCGAGGAGATCGTCGAAGAAGAGCCGGAGATCCCCCGCTCTGTCATGACCGGAGAAGCCCTGGACGAGGACGACGATCCCACCCTCCGTCCCCTGGCCGTCATGTATCCCATCAACCGGCAGGCCCAGCCCCAGTACGGGCTCGACCGGGTCCAGGTCTTCTATGAGATGATCGAGGAAGGCCAGATGAGCCGGCAGATGGGCATCCTCCAGGACTGGGAGGACCTGGAGCGGATCGGCAACATCCGCAGCATCCGGTCCTACTTTGTCTATGAAGGCCTGGAGTGGGATCCCATCTACATCCACTACGGCGGCCCCATCACCTACACCAGAGATATCCTGACCCGGGAGGATGTGGACAACATCAACGGCGTGGACGGCCCCCTGGGCCCCTCCTACGGCGCCTACTTCCGGATCCCCGCCGGGAGCATCTCCGAGCATACCGCCTATACCGACGGCGCCCATATCCTGAACGCCATCGACCAGGCCGGCTGGTCCCGGACCCATAAGGAAAAATACCACACCGAACCCCACTTCAACTTTGTTGACCTGGATACGGTCAATGACCTCTCCTCCTACGGAGACGAGGCCGTGGACGCCACGGAGATCGACATGACCGGCTCCTTCCCTGTCACCCAGTCCGCCCTGACCTACAACGAGGAGGACGGTCTTTACTACAAGCGGCTCTACGGAGAGCCCCAGTGCGACGCCGTGACAGGCGACCAGCTGGCCTTCTCCAACATCTTCATCCAGAGGATCAACTACCGCCATCACAACAACGGCAACTCCCTCTACCTGATGATGTTCGTGGAAGACAACGGCCGGGACGGCTACTACATCACCCAGGGCAAGATGATCCACGTTACCTGGGAGAAGAAGGGCGACTATTCCCCCGTCAAGTACTATGACGACCAGGGCAGGGAGGTGGAGATAAACACCGGCAAGTCCATGGTCTTCATCATCCGCGAAGCGGAGGATACCTTCACCGCCAACGGCTGGACCTTCGGAGCCGGCTTTGAATGGCCGGATGTCAAGGCCCAGATCGACGCCGGCGGAGATCCCGCCGACAGCGGGGCCACCACAGCCCAGGCGGCCGAAGAGGTCGAAGAAGGCGACTGGTAATACCTTTCCCCTGCAGGATCTCCGGGGCCCTGCGGCCGGCTGACCGGCCCTCCTGTAGAATAGCATCATCAAGACCGATCTTTACATGCAGCAGCGCAGATGGCGGTTACTTCGATTCTTAATCGGGAGGCTGCAGGTCCGAATCCTGCCGGGGCCGTTTCCGTATGGTCCCGTAGCTCAATTGGAAGAGCACCTATATGTTCCGTTGTCGACTCCTTCTCTGCATGTCTTTCAGCGATCTGCCCGCCGGGGGCAGCGCGGATCTTTCTCCGCATACAAACTCAGCGGCCGGGCAGGCCCGGACAAATAACGCGCATAGCCTCAGCGTAAAACACTGGGCGCTATGCGCGTTTTCTGCGTTTATGGGTCATGCCATGCATCTAAACAGGAGCGCCGGGGTCTTGAATCGGGTCTGCGGGCGTCACGGCCACCGGTACCTGCGATTGACACCATCGGACAAAACCGAGCTGATTCCGCGGCATCGGCCTCCCCGTCTTCTCTCTAAGCAGGCAGCCGCCGCAAGACGGCGGGGGAAACGCCTGCTGATCCGGCGCGGACGCAGGAATGCGGATGAATGAGGTGAAAGGCCTTGGTATCATGCAGCTGTCCGTTTTATTATCCTCCCTGTCATTTGCCATAGGAAAATGCGGGCAGTCCACGAAGATGATCCTCACGGGGGAATACACGTCAAGGATAAGGAAAACCGGATAAAACACGGCGCCGCGCAAAAAAGTCGGCGGACAAGAGCAGCGGCAGGCGTCTGCAGGCCATCGGCATCGAGTACGGCTTTGCGGCCTTCATCCCTCCGGACAGGCTGATGAGCCCTATGAAACAGGAAGCGGCATGACCCCGAAAGGTCATGCCGTTCCCGGAATTGAACTATAACGTTCTTATGGGACGCCGCGGTCCCTTTTTTTGTCCGTCAGATTTCATGGGCAGGTCCTCTGTCCGCGGAAGGCGTCATTCTCCCTCCGTCAGGCTTTGGCTTCTGTCTCCTCCGGCGTCTTTTCCTTAGCCTCTGCCGGCACGCCTTTCTCTGCGTCCCTCTGACTGCGCAGCCTTGCCTGGAGGTCTGGATCCTCGATCAGGGCGTTGGCGGAGACCAGCCTGACGCAGCAGGTGAAGAGCTCTGACGCCAGGGCCAGGTCGGAAACAGAAGGATAGGAGGGCGCGATCCGGATGTTGGTGTCCAGGGGATCCCTGCCGTAGGGCCAGGTAGCGCCTGCCCCCGTCATCTGCACGCCGGCCCGCTTGGCGGCGGAGACCACCGCCCTGGCGCAGCCGGGAATGGTATCAAAGCTGATAAAATAGCCGCCCAGGGGCTTGGTCCAGGTCCCGATGTCCAGGTCTCCGAGATTCTCCTCCAGGGTATCCTCTACCATTTCGAACTTGGGCCTGAGGATGTCCGCGTGCTTGCGCATATGCTCGATCATGCCGTGGATGCCGCCGAAGAAGCGGACATGCCGCAGCTGGTTGACCTTGTCATGGCCGATGGTCTGGTAGCGGAGCTGCCTGCGGATATCCTCCAGGTTGTTGGGAGACGCCGCCATGGCCGCGATGCCGCTGCCCGGGAAGGTGATCTTGGAGGTGGAGGCGAACTTATAGACCAGGTCGGGATTGCCGGCCCGCTTGCACTCGGCCAGGATCTCGATCAGGTAGTCCTGCCTGTCATCATAAAGGTGATGGATGCCGTAGGCGTTGTCCCAGAAGATCCGGAAGTCCTTGGCCGCGGGCTTCAGCCTGGCAAAGCGGCGGACAGTCTGGTCGGAATAGGAGATGCCGGTGGGATTGGCGTACTTGGGCACGCACCAGATGCCCTTGATCTGCTCATCATCCGCCACCAGCTTTTCCACCATGTCCATGTCGGGCCCGGTGGGAGTCATGGGGACCGGGATCATCTGGATGCCGAAATACTCCGTGATGGCAAAGTGCCTGTCATAGCCGGGCACGGGGCAGAGGAACTTGACCTGCTGCTTGCACCAGGGGGTAGAGCCCATGATGCCGTGGGTCATGGCTCTGGAGATGGTGTCATACATGACGTTCAGGGAAGAATTCCCGAAGATGATGATGTTGTCGGGGTTGTTCTCCATCATGTCGGAGAGCAGCTCCTTGGCCTCCTTGATCCCTTCCAGGACACCGTAGTTGCGGCAGTCCGTCCCGTCTTCACAGTTGAGGTCGGAATCCGAGGAAAGACAGTCCATCATGCCCATGGAAAGGTCCAGCTGCTCATGGCAGGGCTTGCCCCGGCTCATGTTCAGGGACAGTTCCATCTTCTGGTACTGGCGGTACTGCTTTTTCATGGCAGCCGCTTCAGCCTGCAGTTCCTCTTTTGTCATATCAAGATAAGATTTCAACAGATCATCCTCCTTAAGGTACCGGCATCGGTTGTATATTTGTATACCGTTATACTCTTTCGTTTAAAAAGCATTATACCTGCATTTCCGGCGCCTTGCAAGAAAAACCGGTCTCCGGCCCTCCCGGACAGGGACCTTCTTCTCTTTTTGTGGTAGGATAAAAGACAGGAAACCATTCTTCCAGCTTCAGAAAGGACGCTCTATGAAAATCTGTACCATTGGAAACGGCCTCATTGTTCCCTGGTTCCTGGACGCTGTCAAAAAGGTGGACGGCGTTGAGGTAATCGCCGCCTGCGGACGGGCAAGGAGCGAAGACAAGCTCCGCGCCATGGCGGCAAAGTATGAGATCCCCCTTGTCTATCTGGACATGGAGACCATGCTGAAGAACCCGGAGATCGATACCGTTTACGTCGGCATTTCCAACCATGTCCACTATGCCTACGCCAGACAGGCCCTTCTGGCAGGCAGGAACGTCATCGTGGAAAAGCCCTTCACAGCTTCCCTTCCCCAGGCGGAGGCCCTCGCGGACCTGGCCCGGGAAAAGGGCCTCTTCCTCTTTGAAGCAGCTCCCAACCGATATTTCCCTACGACTCTGAAGATGAAGGAACTCCTTCCCAAGATCGGGACGCCCCGTCTGGCCGTCCTCAACTATTCCCAGTATTCCAGCCGCTATGACCGGTTCAAGAAGGGCGAAATCGCCCCGGTCTTCAATCCCGAAATGGCAGGCGGTTCCCTGGTAGACCTGGGCATCTACAACATCTATCTCCTGCTGGCCCTCTTCGGGGAGCCGGACAAGGTCTTCTATCACGCCAACATCGTCCGGGGCATCGATACCTCCGGCGTCCTGGTCCTGGAGTATCCCCGGATGCGGTGCATCTGCGCGGCCGCCAAGGACTGCGGGGCCCCCACCACCATCTCCATCCAGGGCGATGAAGGCTACATGTTCTCTCCCTGCGCCGCCAACACCATCGAATCCTTCGACCTGGTCCTGAACAGCGGGGAAAAGGAATCCTACACCCTCAATTCCTGGGACATGCGGATGGTCCACCAGATCGTGGCCTTCAGGGATATGGTGGAGGCCGGCGACCACGCCCTCTGCGAAGAGCGTCTGAAGGTGAGCCTGGCAGCCATGAAGATCCTGGACGAGGCCAGGACCCAGGCCGGTCTTTTCATGGACTTCCAGGCCTGAACCTGAGAGGCAGGCCCTGCCTGAACAAAGCGCCGAACAGCCGGAAAGGGACCGGGGAAAAAGGTCAGCATCGACCTTTTCCCCGGTCCCTGTTTTCTGTCTCTTCTCTTTTTTTGTTTTCCTCCGGTCTCTCTTCCTTCCGGGGCCTCTCCTGTTTCTCCCCTTTTCTTCCCGGTCAGACAAAGACCAGCTGGACCAGGACCATATAGAAGAGGGTCCCGCCCAGGATGGACAGGAGGGTATTGCGGAACCGGACATGGAGGCCGGCGACCAGGAGAACGCTGACGGCCTCGGGAAGGAAGCCGGAGACGGTCCCGAAGGAAACATTCCGCAGGCAGTAGACGATCAGCATGCCCATGATGGCAAAGGGCAGGACCCGGCCCAGGTACAGGATATAGTCCGGGACCTTCCGCCTGCCGCCGAAGACCAGGAAGGGCAGGACCCGCAGGGCCAGGGTCACCAGGGCGATGACGGCCACCAGAAGGCCCCCGTGCAGGAAGGAATCAGGCATGGCCGTCCTCCTTTCTCTCCTCCTGTCTTTTTTTCAGCCAGGGCAGGGACAGGAGCAGGGCGATCAGGACCATGGCCGGGATCAGGAAGGCCGAAGGGCCGAAGACCAGGAGGCAGGCGGCGGAGGCCAGGATCCCGGTCAGGGCAGGCCTGTGGTCGGGGCTGCTCAGCCACTGCTCCACAAAGACGGTCACGAAGAGGGCCGTCATGGAAAACTCGATGCCCTTGGAATCAAAGGGGAGGACCCGGCCCAGGAGGGCGCCCAGGACCGACCCCGAGACCCAGTAGAACTGGTCAAAGAGGGTCACGAAAAAGCAGTAGAGCCTCTTATGGGCCCCGGGCCAGTCCTCGTCCCGGCACAGGATCGAATAGGTCTCGTCCGTCAGGCCGAAGACCAGGTAGGGCTTTGCCCGTCCCATGTCCCTGTAGCGGCCGACCATGGAGATCCCGTAGAAAAGGTGGCGGGCGTTGACCATCAGCGTCATCAGGGCCGCTGCCGGCAGAGAGGCGGCAGAGACTAAAAGGTCCGCCTCCACGAACTGCATGGAGCCCGCGTAGATCAGGAGGCTGGACAGGAAGGTCCAGGCCGGCCCGTAGCCGTTCCTGGTCATCAGGATCCCGAACCCCATGCCCAGGACCTCATAGGCCGCCAGGACCGGCAGGCTTTTTAGAAAGGCCTTCCGTATGACCCTTCCTCGTGACAGGACAGGGGATTTCCCCTGGGTTCCCTTTTCCATGGACCTCCTTTCCGAGCTCGTCAGACAGTGATGATGCCCAGGACAGACAGGATCGAGCTGATCAGGATGATGGTGACAAAAACGGGGCAGATATAGCGGATCATGACCCGGAAGACCCCCTTGCGCCGGAAGGGCATGCCGTCCAGTTCCACCTCTTCCTCGATGCGGGAGATCCCGATGACCCGGACGATCAGGAGACAGGTGGCCAGGGCCGCCACCGGCATCATCAGGGAGTTGGTCAGGAAGTCAAAGAAATCCAGGAAGGGCATGCCCAGGAGGGTGATGCCGGCCAGGGGCCCGTAGCCCAGAGAGGACAGGGTCCCGATGACGGCCATGATGACCAGGGTCAGGGTCGAAGCCGAGAACCGGGTCAGGCCCAGCTCGTCCTCAAAGGTGGACACGGCAGACTCCGCCAGGGCGATGGAGGAGGTCAGGGCCGCGAAGAGGACCAGGACAAAGAAAAGGATGCCGGCAGGCCTTCCCAGTCCCATGGAAGCAAAGACCTTGGGAATGGTAATGAACATGAGGGAGGGCCCGGAGGCCAGGATGTCCGGATCTCCGCCGGAAAAGGCAAAGACGGCCGGAATGATCATAAGGCCCGCCATGATGGCGATGGCGGTATCAAAGATCTCCACGTTCCGGGTGGCGTCCTCAATGGAGGTATCGTCCTGCATGTAGGAGCCGAAGGTCACCAGGATGCCCATGGCGATGGACAGGGAATAGAACATCTGCCCCATGGCGGAGACCACGGTCCTCCAGGAGAAGTTCTCCGGCCGGGGGATCACGAGGTACTTAACGCCCTCCAGGGCTCCGGGCCTGGTGCAGGAATAGACGGCGATGACCACAGACAGGACCACCAGGACCGGCATCATGAAGCCGGCCACCCTTTCAATGCCGCCCTGGACGCCCGCGTAGATGACGGCCATGGTCATAAGGGCAAAGAGCAGGAACCAGAATTCCGTGGAAGAGGAGCTGATGAAGCCGCCGAAGTAGCTGTCCTCTGCCAGGGCGGGCCCGTTCCCTCTCAGATATTCAAAGAGATATTTCGCGACCCAGCCTCCGATGGTAGAATAATAGGGAACGATCAGGATGGGAATGACGGCGTTGATCCAGCCGCCCGCCTTCAGGGAGAGGCGGTCTCCGAAATGCCTGTAGGCGCCCACCGGGCTCTTCCGGGTCATCCGGCCCAGGGCCGATTCGGCCACGATCATGGTATAGCCGAAGGTCACGGCCAGGATGATGTAGACGAGCAGGAAGATGCCTCCTCCGTACCGGGCCGCCAGATAAGGGAAGCGCCAGATATTGCCGAGGCCCACCGACGCGCCGGCCGCCGAAAGGACAAAGCCGATCTTGCCGGAAAAAGAGGACCGGTTCTTTTGCTGTGTGCTTGCAGGTTCCATGTTTCATTCCTCCAGATAGTTCTAAGATGTCTTGCCTGAAAGGCTGCACAAAGAAATATTATAGCACTTTTTTCTCGCTTTCTCGATGGAAATGAGGCCATGTTATGGGAGATATTCTCAGTTATATTGCCTGGCGGGGGGATCTCACCTTTTCAGAACGCCCTCTCAACGACGTGGACAGCCTGATCCTGGCTGAGCTTGCCTACCTTTCCCTGGACGGGATCGTACCGGGCCCGGAGAGCCCCGATACCATTCCCCTCTCCAAGATCTATCCTGCCTATGTGGACGCGGGCAAGGACGACTCCTACCTGCCCAACGATCCCAGGCTTCTGGCCGAAAAGGCCTCTGCCAGCGAAAGGTTCGGGCCGGTCCGCTTCGGCCGCTACCTCAACTGGATCGACAAGGGGCTCCAGACCCAGTTCTGCGCCGTCACCTGCTTTCTGCCGGACGGCGGGGTCTTTGCCGCCTTCCGGGGCACGGACAACAGCCTGGTGGGCTGGCGGGAGGACTTCAACTTCAGCTTCCTGGAGGCGGCGCCTGCCCAGGTCGAAGCAGTCCGCTACCTGGAAGACCTCCTGAAGGCTGTTCCGGGACCTGTCGTCCTGGGCGGTCATTCAAAGGGAGGGAACCTGGCCGTTTACGCCGCCGCCTTCTGTGACAGGTCTTTCCTGGACCGGATCGGCCCCGTCTATTCCTTTGACGGGCCCGGCTTTAATGAATGGACCATCGCTTCGCCGGAATACCAGGCCATCCTGCCCCGGGTCCGTCTGATCCTGCCGGAGGGGTCCCTGGTGGGCCTGATCCTCCACAACAGAGGCCGCCGCATGATCGTCAGGTCCGAAGGCCGGGGCGGGGTCCGTCAGCACAACCCCTATTTCTGGCAGCTGGAAAGGGACCAGCTGGACCTGACGGACGCCCTTTCTCCGGTCAGCCAGATGGTAGAGGAGGCTCTGGACCAGTGGATCGACGCCCTTTCGCCCCAGGAAAGGGCCCGGTTCGTGAACGTGGTCTTCGACTCCCTGGACAGCGCCGGCATCACGACCCTGTCCCAGATCGGCACCCGCCGCCAGGAATCCATCCGGGCCATTCTCCATGCCGTCCGGTCTCTGCCGCCCGAACTCAGGGCCGGCATCCTGGACCCCCTGCGGAAGCTGGCCTTCACAGGCCGGGACGTTCTCTGGGAGGAGGCGCGCCGGGTCCTGGAGGAATCCCTCCAGGCCGAGGACAGGAAGGACTGATGCCGGATCCCGCGTTCAGATCAGAATGAAGCGAAGAATACAGACAGCCCCCGGGAAAGCGGCACTGCCGTTTTCCCCGGGGGCTCTGCTGTCCGATGTGTATTTTTCCTCTCCTTTGGTCCTTCCGGTCTCTTCAGCTTTCCTTGTAGAGGACATCCAGAAGGTTCTGGAAGGAATCCGCCGCCGCTACCCGGGAGGCCAGAGCCTCATTCTGGGTAATGGAAATGATCTCGTCATAGACCCGGACCAGGAGGGTATCGTCACTGGGATCCTTTTCCGGCAGGCCCATCATGAAGATGATCCGGACCGGCTTCCCCTTCTGCCGGATGGGCCTGGGAAATACGCCGATGGAAAGGACCAGCCGGTCCACGGCGTACTGGATATGGTGGGGGACCGCCACGGCATGGTCAAAGACCATGGACCCTCTTTCCTCCCTTTCCGCCAGCCTGTCCCCGAAGCCCTGGTCCGCCATGCCGGTCTCGGCCAGGGACCGGGCCATGAACCGGACGCCCTCTTCATAGGTCTCTACGGTATCCAGGACAAAGAACCTGCTCTCATCCAGAAGGCTGGTAATGATATAGCGGTTGGCGTCCATCATGGGGACCTCGATATTGTCGAAGTACTTGGCCTTTTCGATCAGGCGCCTGAGTTCCACCTCATTGAAGATCTCCCGGATCCGGATGACCGGCCGGCTGCAGGAGACATGGAGCTCCTCGGTGGTCAGGATGATGCTGTAGGCGTCCAGGAGCTCCTCATCCACGCTTTCCTCCGTGAACATGGAGATTTCCACGGTCTGGTCGATGATCTTGCGCAGCTGGACCATGATGAGGCGGCTGGCGATCCGGCCGGACCCGCAGACCACGGCCACCCGGAAGTCCCGGAACTGCTTCATGTTGTTTTCCGCCAGGTAGACCCCGAAATAGGTGGTCAGAAGAAGCCGCTCTTCTTCCGGCACCGTCATTCCGGTATCCTCTGTAATGACCTCCGCCGCGATATCCGCCATCTGCCAGGCCAGAGGGAACTTGCGCTGGATCTCCTCGTCCAGCCTGGAAGCGTCCAGCCGGACCCGGAAGCGGAGACGGTTGAGCAGGAACATCATATGGTACTGGAACTCTTCGGAGAACCGGGCCATATCCACGGAAATGTCCAGCCTTTCCTCGATGGTCTGAAAGATCTTCCGGATCAGGGGCTGGACCTGCTCATCCAGTTCAATGGCGTACATGCTTCCCAGGTCGGCGGGCGTCCGCATGCCGATGATGGGCATGGTGACAAAGAGCTTTTCCTCCACCGGGATCCCGATGTGGAAGCTGTCTCCGAGACCGTTGAGCAGCTGGTCAACGCCGGAAAACTCCTTCCTGGCCGTCAGGTTATAGTACTTGTCCGGCAGGTGGCCGATATAGTGGCCGGTCAGGAACCGGTCCAGCATGACCGTCATGTAATGGCGGAACTGCTTCTTGACCCCCTTGTCATACTGGAGACGGGACAGATAGGCGTCGACCTTCTCCCGGATCTCCTGGTCCATGGGGTAGTCCCTGTAAATGGCCTCATAGTTGTTCTCCAGCACGTAGCGCCGGATCTCGTACTCATTCCCGT
This sequence comes from uncultured Lachnospiraceae bacterium, assembly GCA_946626215.1. GTDB lineage: Bacteria > Bacillota > Clostridia > Lachnospirales > Lachnospiraceae > CAG-791. The sequence continues at coordinate 7,596 of CAMOUD010000038.1, read as the reverse complement.
GCAGGAGCAGGCCCTTGCTGGTCTTGCCGATGATGGTGATCCCGTAGGGAGCAAGGTCGGCCCGCAGCTTCTTCAGATCGCTGATCAGGGTCGTCCTGCCGATGTTCATCTCATAGGCCAGTTCGTCTGTCAGGATGGGCTCCGGAGACCGCATGAGCTGGCCGAAGACATAATCCTGTCGGTTCTGGGGGGTGTTGAACATCCCGTCCGCTGTGCAGATCCGGGCATACCGCTGCCGGAAGAGCTCGCTGTCATAGATCCGCAGGCTGTACCGGCCCTGGTCTCCGGTGATGGACGCCGCTCCCTCCAGCTCCGCGTTCAGCTGTTTGATGTCATTCCGGATCGTTCTTTCACTGACGGAAAACTTCTGGGCCAGGGCTCCGACCCGGAGAATGGGGTTCTTGCGGAAGGCCTGCAGGATGGCTCCTATACGATTGTCGCCGAACAGATTTCTCATGGACTCCCTCTCTCCGCGGCTTTCTTACGTGCCGCTTTCTTATCACGTGTTCAGTTTATCGCATTTTCAGATCATTTTCCATGATTTGATGCAGGAAGGTTCCGAAAAGCAGAGGCTGCCGGGCCTATTCCCGACAGTCTCCGCGCTTCAAACAATCAGAGAATCCTCTTCTCGTCCGTACATTATTCAGGCTTCCACGATCAGGATCATGGAGGCGATGCCAAGCTCAGGCTCCTCCTGGCCTTCGGGCAGCTTCACATAGCAGGTTCCCATCATTTCAGGCTCAGTCAGGCCGGAGAAGCTGATGGTCATGTGGCCCAGGCCCTCCAGGGTGATGGGGGCTTCCATGCCGATGGAGGTGATTTCATAGGCCTGGTCGTCCAGGATCAGGTACTGGCCTGCCTTGATCTTGCCGTTGATCGGGACCACATCCACGGTGTAGCAGTAGTCCTTGATCTCCTCCGGCGCGTTGTCGCCGAAGATGATGAACATGCCGCTGCCCTTGAACTCGCTGACGCTGGAGCCGATTCCCTTGACCTGGTTTCTGTAGATAACTTTCATTTTTCCCCTTTCCTGCCGACGCAAGCGGCAAATCCCTTCCGGGAGGAACTTCAGATATTTTCATTATAGCCGCTCCCGGCCGAAACCGGAAGCGGGGTGGTATCAATGGATCAATACAGGCCGAAGGAAGCGAAGTACGCGATCAGGACGCGCAGCCAGCCTGTGGCGAAACGGGAGTACATGACGGACAGAACGCCGACCTCGATGGTCTCGGGCTCTGCTTCGGCAAGGCCAAGGCCTACAGGGATGAAGTCGCAGGCGCCCTGGCAGTTGATGGCGAAGAGGGCGGGAAGGGCCAGCCTGGGAGCTACGTTGCCCTTGCCGATCTGGTCACCGATCAGGGTACCGACGATCTGAGCGATAACAGCGCCGGGGCCGAGAAGGGCAGACAGGCCGGGGATGGAGCAGACAATGCCCAGGATCAGAAGGCCTACGATGTTGCCGGCCAGAGGGGTCAGCATCTTGGCGAAGACATTGCCGAAACCGGAACCGTTGATGATACCGACCAGGAGGGAAACGAAGGCCATGAAGGGAAGCAGGGTGATGATGCAGGTCTGGATCGCGTCACGGGCTGCCTGATAGAAGGTGTTGACGACCTTGCCGACGCCGAGGCCGAGGGAAGTAATGAAGCTCTTCTTCTCCTGCTGGGCCAGGGTCTTGGAAATGGACTGCTCGCCGGTGAACTTGACGCCGTCCGCCTTCTTCTCTTCTGCCTTGGGGGCTTCCTCAGCGGGAGCAGCGGCTGCTGCTTCGGAAGCGTCTGCCAGAGAGACCTGCTTGGGGGTGACCGCGGAAACATAGATGTCCTCGGTGATGTACTGGGCCATGGGGCCGGACTTGCCGGTGGGCATTACGTTTACAGTCGGGATTCCCTTCTTGGGATAGAGGCCGCAGCGAAGGGTGCCGCCGCAGTCGACGATGACCATGGCCAGCTCGTCTTCAGGGCAGGAGGTCTTGAAGCCGTTGACGGGGGTCAGGCCGGAAAGCTCACAGATCCTGGCCAGGCACTCGGGCTCCGCGCCGCCGCCTGTGATGTACATGACCTTGTTCCTCTTCTCTGTGGGAACGATTGTCAGGGGGCCGCCAAAGCCACTGGGTCCTCTTTCGATGCGGATTGCTCTTAATTCTGCCATTTTATATTCCTTTCATACCGGACTCACATACCGGATTTTCAATCACTTGTTATCACTACCAAACAATTTGAATGTCATTCCTTTGTATGCCGCAGGATGTCTGTCGAGCCTGATCAGGCTTCCTTGGTGAAGCTTCTGTTCAGCTTGACGCCCTGCTGCTTTTCTACGAAGATCGTGGTGAACTCGGTCGCCCATCCGGAGATGAAGTTGGCAACGAGACCGACCAGGAGATAGCGGACTGCCAGGGGAGTGGTATCCAGGCCCAGGGCCGCGACGCCGTTGGCAATGCCGAGCCATACGAAGAGCTCACCGGCGTTGATGTGAGGGAAAATACCGTTGTTGGTGTGGCAGTGATAGGTAACGGAAGCGTAGAAAGCGGGCTTGTAGAACTCAGGCATGAATCTGCCGATGGAAAGCGCTACGGGGTTTCCCAGCATGAACGCGGAGATAAAGGGAAGAACGGCGTACCGGAGAATGGGGTTGCCTGCGCAGACCTTGGCGATGCGGCCTACGGAATCTTCACCTGCCAGGGCGATGATGGCGTTCATCAGGACCAGGAGCATCAGGACCTGGGGGATGATGCCGGTGACCCAGCTCACGAAATTCTGGCCGCCCAGAGTGAAGAGGTTCATGAAACCAGAAGCTAAATTAACGAGAAAATCCATTTTTTACCACCTTTCTGTGTGTATGATATTTGACATCCTGCGATGTTCGGTACACATTCAGGGATCTGTCAGGCTGCCCTGCGGCTCCTGATGAAGACCCTGGCGGCATTTCCGACCCTCTGGAAGGGAGACGGCGGGTCGGGGATCTCTTCGCCGGCCACGAACTTGCGGTAGGTGAGGGCCGCGTCGGCCATGGCCTTTCTCAGGTTCTTGTGGTTCCTGGGGCCATCCTCCTCTGTCAGGTCTCCTACATACCGCCCCTCAAAGCCGGGGAAGTCCCTTACCCGTGCCAGGAAGGTGACGCCTTCCATCTTTTTGCCGGCCCGGATAATGCCGTTTTCGTCAATGAGGAACATGACGATCGCGCCTGCGTGGAAGCCTCCGGACTTGCGTCCGATCGCGACCTTTCCGCGTCTCCTTAATTTGACGAACTCGTCCGAGAAATGCTTCATCTGCAGACCTGACAGGACCGCCTGCAGGACAAATGCGATTGCGAATACGATCACTACCTGAAACATCATGTTCCTCCTTGCTGTTTGTTTGCTGCCTGCCGGATTCCGATCAGCCTCTGGACTTGCCGCCGGAGATGTTGATCGTGGTGCCGGTGATGTAGCTTGCTTTATCGGATACCAGGAACGCTACTGCGTTGCCGACTTCGTCGAGCTTGCCGTCGCGGCCCAGCGGAATGGTCTTGCTGTAGTCAGTGGAAAGGTTCTCAGGCTTGACGCCGCGGGTGTAGGCCAGAGCCTCGTTGTAGGCGGGGGTCCTGAGGCCGGTGGCTTCCATGATGCCGGGGGCTACTGCCAGGACGCGGATGTTGTACTTGCCCAGCTCCTTGGCCCAGGATCTTGTGAAGGAATCACAGGCGCCCTTGGTGGCGGAGTAAGCGGACTGGCCCTGAGAGCCTTCCTTGCCGGATTCGGAGGACATGTTGAGGATCACGCCGCTGCCCTGCTTCAGCATGACTCTAGCACAGGCCTGCGCTACCAGGAAGAGGCCCTTGACGTTGACGCCGAACATCTTGTCGAAGGAATCCACGCTCAGCTCATACTCGGGATGATCGCCCTGGACGTCTACCAAAAGCCTGGGCATGTTGATGCCGGCGTTGTTGACGACCGCGTCGATCCTGCCGTACTTTGCCACAACGGCGTCAGCCATGGCCTGAACGCTGGCGGGGTCGGTCACGTTGCAGGATACGCAGTAAGCGCCGTCCATTTCATCACCGGTCTTCACGCTCATGTCCACGACCACTGCGGTGGCGCCGGCGCCCTGCAGGCAGCTGACGACATGCTTGCCGATACCGGACGCGCCGCCGGTAACGATGACTACTTTGCCTTCAAGTCCTAACCAATTGCTCATCTCTTCTCCTCCTGCCGCTTTCCGCGGCTGTTCTCTCTGATTGTTTTCTGAAGCGGTCGATCGATCGTGTTCCTTTTCCGGGAGCTCCTTATGGCTGTATCGTAAAGGAAAACCCGGAATGCTTTAATGCGACCTTTTTCGAGAAGAGGGAAATCGGTTAGGTCCTCCCCTTTCCGGCTTCCGGAAAAGCATTAGGACGGCCGATTTCCAAAGCAGGGAAATCGGCCGTCCTTAGTATGATCCGCTCACACGCGCGGCTGAACGCGGGCAGGTATTTAGTTTTCTCCGGGATCAGGGCCTGTCTGTGTCCGGGGCCCTTTACCAGGCAAGCTCTCCCTTCTTCTCAAAGGTGTCCATTGTATAGGAAGAAAGACGTCCGCTTTCGGCCAGATAGAAGAAGTCTCCGATATAGAGGCCCCTGACCTGACCGATCTCAGGACCGGCCAGGGGAAGAAGGGCCAGGCTCTTCATGCCGGCTTCCCCGCAGGAGAAGACCTGGTAGAAGGCCTTTTCCTGCCCGTCAGGCCCGGTCCCGTAAAGGGCAAAGCCTATGAGGCCTCTGTCAGGACCGGCCAGCAGGGCCCGGTAGCTGTCCTCGGCCGGGGACCAGGAAGCCCCCTCCAGGATCATGGTCTGCTTCTCCCGGACAGCGGCGGGGTCGGAAATATCAAACAGAGACAGCTTGAGGTCCCGGACGGCTCCCGTTTCCGGATCGGCGTCCCGTCCCAGGCCCAGCAGGAGGTCTCCCTTCCAGGGATGGAGATACTCGGAATAGCCGGGCAGGGTCAGCTCGCCCTTCACCAGTGGCTCCGCGGGATCGGACAGGTCCAGGGTAAAGAGGGGATCGGTATTGCGGAAGGTGACCAGGAAGCAGAGGTCTCCCATAAAGCGGCAGGACCGGATGGTCTCCCCTCCGGCCAGGCCGGTCAGGGCCCCCACCCTGCGCAGGGAGGCGTCATAGACATAGACCGCGTTGTCCGTCTGCTCTCCGCTCCAGTCCGTTACGGCCAGGCGAAGGAAGCCGTCCCCGGATTCGTCAATGGAGAAGGAATCGATCAGGCTCCCCCGGACGGACATGGCTGCCGAAGGGGAGATCCTCCCCTTTCCATAGTCGATCCGGATGACGGAGGTATATTCCGCCCCGTCCTTCCAGTCTATGGTCTCCAGATAGATGGCGCTCCGGCTGACATAGATCTGGCTGGACCAGGCCATGACAGCCTTGGCGTCCGCCGCCTTGTCCGGCTCTTCCAGGTCCATGGACGTGATCAGGAGGGTGGGCTGGGAATACAGGCGGGAGGGCAGATAGATATCCTCCGCGGCCAGGACCTCTCCTCCCACCCAGGGCAGGATCCCCCCGGCCAGGAAGGCCTCCTCCTTATAGTCTCCCATAAAGGCGCCGTTCCAGGCCGCGTTCATCATGGCGTCCGACTGGGTCAGGAGGTACAGAAAGCCCTCGCGGATCCGGGAGCTGTAATAGGACCCTTCCGCGGCCAGGGTCCCCAGAAGGAGGGGCTTTTCCGGATCCGAAATGTCATAGGTCAGGACCCGGGTCTCGATCCCCCGGTCCAGCCGGTAGACATCCTCCCCGGCCTCCGCCAGGCCGGTCTGAAAGACCTGCTCCACCAGGACCAGTCTCTCTCCCTGTACATAGAGCTCCCGGATCTGGCCTTCCTCTTCCGCCGGGATCCAGGCGGCCTTGATCAGGGAGCCTTCCTCTGCCCGGATGATCCTGACCCCTTCTCCTCCCTGACAGGAATAGATAAAGGAGCCGTCCGTCTGGACGAAATCGCTCTCCGCCACCTCCTCGTCCCTCTGGTTGGTCACGGAATAGCCGCTTTCCGAAGCGGCCTCTTTTTCGGCCGGGATCCCATAGGCGGGGACAAGAGCATCCCGGGCAGCGGCCTCCTCGGACTCCTCCAGAACATAGGCCGCCCTGTTGTCGTGAAAGCGTTCATAGATGGCCGCGTAGTCCGGCGCGGGCTCCAGGAAGGCCAGAAGGCTTTCGGAGGGTCCGGACTCTTCTTTGGAGAAGGCCTCTGCCTCCTCTGCCGGAGCCTCCTCCTCTGCCGGAGCCTCCTCCGTCTCCGCGTCCCGCATGTTCGCGGACGCTTCCTCCAGGACCGCCTCCGCGGGAGCCGCCTGCTCCTTCCGCAGGGCTCCCTCCAGAAGGGGAAGGCCTGCCAGGACAAAGACCAGGGCCGCTGCCGCCAGGGGCAGGACAAAAGAAAGGACCTTTTTCCCGCCGGGACCGGTCTTTTTCATTTCCGGTACATCCGGATCGTCACCGTACCTGGCCCGGACCTGATCTCCGTCCTTTTCCAGCATCCGGCGGACGGCCTCCGGGGACAGGGATTCCGGGGCCCGGGCCTCTTCGGCCTCCTCCCGGATCTGTCTCAGCTTATCTTCATTGGTCATGGTCTGTCTCCTTTTTCGCTCCTTCTGAGCTTTTCCAGGGCCCTGTGCTCCCTGGACCGGACCGTCGCGCTCTTCATGCCCAGGATCTCTCCGATCTCCCGGCTGGTATAGCCGGCAAAGACATGAAGGCCTATGATCATCCGGTCCTCTCCGGAGAGTTCTTCCACGGCAGAACGCAGAAGGACCCCCTCCGTAAAGTCTCCGCCGGGATCGGGCATCTCCTCAGTCAGCTCGCCGGGCCTTGTCAGGTAGGTCCCCCGGTGCCTCCGGCACTTGTTGGAGAGGATCCGGAAGATCCAGGGCCTGAACAGGGCCGGATCCCTGAGCTTTCCGATCCCGGCATAGGCGGCCAGGACCGTTTCCTGGACCATATCTTCGGCGTCCTCCCGGCTGCCCAGCAGGAAGAAGGCGTACCGGTAGAGGTCCTCCCACACTTCCGCGTAGAGCCGGGAAAAGGCTTCCGGGTCTCCTGCCCGGGCCCTTTGGACCAGCTGTGTCATTGTCTCGTTCATCTGATTTCTCCATGGAGTCTGAAAGCCGCTTTCATTAATAGAGTAGCAGAAAGCAGGCTCTTTGTTGCAGGAAAGGGACTTGACGGAAGAGAAAAAAAGGACTACTCTTTAGTTAGTAATAACTAACCATCGGAGCAGAGCTTTTTCTCTGAAAGGAGACGCCATGAGACCCTCCATCAAGAACCGCATCGACCTGATCCGCCGCCTTCTGGACCGGTTCCGCCCTTCCCCGGGCCGGGCCGGATGACCCGGGGACCGGCCGAAATGATTTTTCGGTATTCTACCTAAAAGTGAGGACGGATTTTTGTGCATATTAACAGTTTGTTCACAAATTCAAAATACTTTGAACACATTTGGCAGGTATGATAAGACCATCGAAAGAAGAAAAGCTTTCGACCCGGACAAGACAATATCCTTTATCAGATTTTTTCATACTCCCCCCTTTCAGCAGACCCCTTCGGAAGACCCGAAGGGGCTTTGTTGTGCCAAAACAA
>CAMOUD010000037.1 GCA_946626215.1 uncultured Lachnospiraceae bacterium | reverse complement strand
TGATTGTTCTGCACATGTTGGATGTGAAGGAGTTCTCGTTGTCATACCAGGAAACGACCTGAACCTCGGTGAGGTCATCGCCGATCGGAAGGACCATGGTCTGGGTAGCATCGAACAGGGAGCCATAGGTCATGCCGACGATATCCTTGGAAACGATAAGGTCTTCGTTGTAGCCGAAGGACTCGGTCTGAGAAGCCTTCATCTTGGCATTGATCTCTTCCTTGGTGACTGCGCCCTTGACAACAGCGGTCAGGATAGTGGTGGAGCCGGTCGGAACGGGAACACGCTGTGCAGCGCCGATGAGCTTGCCGTTCAGCTCGGGAACTACCAGGCCGATAGCCTTAGCTGCGCCGGTGGAGTTGGGAACGATGTTCTCAGCGCCAGCTCTGGATCTTCTCTTGTCACCCTTTCTCTGAGGGCCGTCAAGGATCATCTGATCGCCGGTGTAGGCGTGGATGGTGCACATGATACCGGACTGGATGGGAGCCAGCTCGTTCAGAGCCTTAGCCATAGGAGCCAGGCAGTTGGTTGTGCAGGATGCTGCGGAGATGATGTTGTCATCAGCAGTCAGGGTCTCATGGTTGGTGTTGTAAACGATGGTAGGAAGATCATTTCCGGAAGGAGCAGAAATAACGACCTTCTTTGCGCCAGCGTCGATATGAGCCTGAGCCTTAGCCTTGGAGGTATAGAAGCCTGTGCACTCCAGAACTACGTCGATATCCAGCTCGCCCCAAGGAAGCTTCCTAGCGTCAGCTTCTTTGTAGATCTCGATCTCATGGCCATCAACGATGATGGAATGATCAGTGCAGGATACCAGATCCTTCTTAGCATAGGCACCCTGAGAAGAGTCATACTTCAGAAGGTATGCAAGCATATCAGGGGAAGTCAGATCGTTGATGGCAACGATTTCAAAACCTTCAGCCTGGAACATCTGTCTGAAAGCCAGACGGCCGATACGACCAAAACCATTAATTGCTACTCTTACTGCCATTTTGTTTTTCCTCCTAAATTAATTTAGAGATTTGCATGCAACAATCTGCGCAGTTTTGCCTGCACAGACCTTGTTCATCGGTATTATTTTAACGCATGGCACATACAAAATTCAAGAGCATATCGTAAATAATAAATAAATTATGGGACGTTTCAGGCCGGTTTTTAATTCATATTGTAAAAAACGAAATCATACTGTATATACAAATATAGGAAAACCGACAAAAGAAACCATCTTTTTCCGGCCTCCCCCTGCCCTTTTTGACGACTTCCGGGCGGGGAGGTCTTTCCGCGAAGGGAGGCTCCCATGCCCGTTCTGGCTGATTTTCACCTGCATTCCCATCATTCCGGAGATTCCGGCGCTCCCATGGAGGCCCAGGTCCGGGCCGGCCTTGAAAGGGGCCTTTCCGCCCTCTGCTTTACCGAGCACCTGGACATGGACTGGCCCTATGAGAACACGCCGGACCTCGCGCCAGGCACTTTCGACCTGGATATGGAGGCCTACCGGTCCGAATTCCGGGCTCTGAAGGAGGCCTTCCGGGACCGGATCTCTTTGTCCTTCGGCGTGGAGCTGGGCCTTCAGCCCCATCTGGGAGAGGCGCTCTCCGCCTTTGTAAAAGCCAATCCGGACCTGGACTTTGTCCTTGGCTCCACCCATCTCTCCCGCCGCATGGACCCCTATTATCCCTGCTTTTTTGAAGGCCTGGACAAGAAGGAGGCCCTCCGGACCTATTTCCGGGATTCCCTGGAAAGCCTCCGGGCCTTCCATGACATCGACAGCTACGCCCACATGGACTACGTGGTCCGCTACGGGCCGGGCAGGGATTCGGACTACCGCTGGGAGGACTTCCGGGAGGAGATCGAGGCCATCCTCTCCTTCCTCCTCTCCCGGGGGATCGCCCTGGAAGTGAACACGGCAGCCCTGGGCAAGGGCTGCCGTGACATGAATCCCTGCAGGGGGATCCTGGAACGCTATTATGAGATGGGCGGCAGGCGGATCACCATCGGATCCGACGCCCACGCGCCGGGAAATGTGGCCGGGCACTTTGAGGAGGCCTGCGGCAGCCTTAAGGCCGTCGGCTTTCAGGGCTATCTGACCTTTTCCGGCCGGAAAGAGACCTTCCGGAGCTTTCAGATCAGCACATGAGCTCGGGCCGGACCCGCTCGTCATACTCCTCTCCGGTCATGAAGCCCATGGCAAGGACCGCCTCCCGGAGGGTCGTGTTCTCCTCGAAGGCCTTGTGGGCGGCGGCCGCCGCGTTCTCATAGCCGATGGAGGGAGACAGGCAGGTGACCAGCATCAGGGAATTCTTAAGGTGCTCTTCCATCCTGCCCCTGTCCGCCTTCAGGCCCCGGATACAGTTCTTCTCAAAGGAGGCCATGCCGTCTCCCAGGAGGCGGATGGACTGGATCATGTTGAGGGCCAGGACCGGCATGAAGACATTGAGCTCAAAATTGCCCTGGGAGGCAGCGAAGCCTACGGCCGCGTCGTTCCCCATGACCTGGACGGCGATCATGGTGATGGCCTCGCACTGGGTGGGGTTGACCTTGCCGGGCATGATGGAGGACCCGGGCTCGTTGGCCGGGATCTGGATCTCCCCGATGCCGCAGCGGGGCCCGCTGGCCAGCCAGCGGACATCGTTGGCGATCTTCATCAGGTCGGCCGCCAGGGCCTTGAGGGCTCCGTGGGTAAAGACATAGCCGTCCTTGGAGGTCAGGGCGTGGAACTTATTCTTCGAGGGCCGGAAGGCCTCTCCGGTCAGGCCGGAGATCCGGTCCGCGCAGAGCCTGTCAAAGCCCTCCGGGCAGTTGAGGCCCGTGCCTACGGCCGTGCCGCCGATGGCCAGGTCCCGCAGGTGGTCAGAGGCCTCCGTGAGCATCCTCCGGTCCTCCTCCAGCATGCCGCGCCAGCCGGAGATCTCCTGGGAGAACCGCAGAGGGACCGCGTCCTGCAGGTGGGTGCGGCCGATCTTGATGGTATCCCGGTTCTCCTCCTCCAGCCGCTTCAGGGTCGCGACCAGCCTGTCCAGGGCAGGATAGAGATAGTCGGAGAGAGCGCAGACCGCCGCCACGTTCATGGCCGTGGGGAAGGTGTCGTTGGAGCTCTGGGACATGTTGACGTGATCGTTGGGATGGATCTTCAGTCCGGGATCCTTCGCCGCCGCGATGTGGGCGATGACCTCGTTGACGTTCATGTTGGACTGGGTCCCGCTGCCGGTCTGCCAGACCTTCAGGGGGAACTCCAGGGGATAGTCTCCCTGCAGGATGCCCCCGCAGGCCCCTTCAATGGCCGAGGCCATCCTCTCGTCCATCCGGCCCAGGGCATGGTTGGCGTGGGCGCAGGCGCTTTTCAGGACCGCGAAGGCCCGGATGACCTCCCCGGGGATCGTCTCCGTTCCGATCTCGAAGTTGGTCAGGCTCCGCTGGGTCTGGGCCCCCCAGAGCCTGTCGGCAGGTACCCGGACCTGACCCATGGTATCGTGTTCCATCCTGTATTCCATGTTTCACCTCCGCCGCCTGATCCGGCGGCCTTTTTTATTTGTCAGTTCTGCTCCTCCGGTCCCGGCCCCTCTATGAAGCCGCCGCAGAGGATGTGGTCATCCTGGTAGAAAACAGCCGCCTGGCCGGGCGTTATGGCCCGGACGGGCCTGTCAAAGCGGGCAAGGAGCTCTCCCCCTTCCAGCATGGTCAGGGTGCAGGCCTCGCCCCTGTGGGCGTAGCGGATCCGTCCCAGGGCCCGGAGGCTCCCGCCGGCGGGAAGGTCCGGGACGGCCATCATGTTGACGCTCCGGCAGACCAGGCTGTCCGTAAAGAGGTCCTCGCTCTCCCCGATCCGGACGATGTCTCCCTCGGGCTCGATCCCGGTCACAAAGACGTGATGGCCCATGGCGATCCCCAGGCCCCGCCTCTGGCCGATGGTATAGTGGGTGATGCCCCGGTGGCTCCCCAGGTCCCGGCCGTCCCGGTAGACAAAACGGCCCGGTCCCGGGACCCTGCCCGGCGCCTGTCTGTCTATGAAGGCCCCGTAGTCCCCGTCGGGAATAAAGCAGATGTCCTGGCTGTCCGCCTTTTCCGCCACCGGCAGGCCGGCCATCCTGGCGAACTCCCGGACCTGTCCCTTCTCATAGTCTCCCACCGGCATCAGGGTCTTTGCCAGCTGGTCCTGGGTCAGGCCAAAGAGGGCATAGGTCTGGTCCTTGGCGGCGGAAGCCGCGCTGCAGACGCTGAGGCGCCCGTTCGGGAGTCGGAGGATCCTGGCGTAGTGGCCCGTGGCGACCCTGCCGGCGCCCAGGCTCCGGGCCGCCTCCAAAAGGGCCTCCCACTTGATCTTCCGGTTGCAGACCACGCAGGGATTGGGGGTCCTGCCCCGGAGATATTCCTCTGTAAAATAAGAAACGACCTCCCGATGGAAGGCCTCCCGGAAATCCAGGACATGATGGGGAATGCCCAGGACCCGGCAGACCGCGGCGGCGTCCTCCCAGGGCGCAGGCCCGGCCGGGTCAGAGGCGGAGGGGTCCCACAGGCGCATGGTGACCCCGATCACGTCATATCCTTCTTCTTTTAAAAGGTAAGCGGCGGCGGAAGAATCCACGCCGCCGGACATACCAACCAGTACTTTTTCCTTCAAGCTTCTTCTGTCTCCGTATCCTCTTCCGAGATCTGGACCGCCGCGTCCTCCGCCGGAGCCTGGGCAGCCGCCGTCTCCATGGCCGCCTCCACCTCCGCGGGGTCCGCTCCGGGCAGGGTGTCTTCCTCAAAGACCGGCTCCGCCACGACGGACTCGATCTCAGGCGCGCCTTCCGGAAGGGCCTCAGCGGGCTCTGCCGTCTCCTCTGCGGGCTGCTCCTGGGGATAGACGACGCCCAGCTGCCCCCGGATATAGTCCAGAAGGTGCATCATGTTCATGGTCTGGGCATGGGTCATCTCAGGGACCTCTGTCCACTGCTCCTTGAGGGCCCTGACGCAGGCCTTGATCTCATATTCATAGCCGGTCTTCTGCCTGGGCCTCCTGTAGGATCCGATCCGGTTGTAGGAGGAGTCAAAGACCGTCAGGGTCTCAAAGTTATTGACGTTCTCGATGACCATATAGCCCTTGGTGCCGGAGATCACAGCCCTGCGGTCGGAGATGCCCACCATGGAGGACTGGAGGACCGCCATCTTGCCGTCTCCATAGCGGAGGGTGATGGACTCCTGCTCATCCAGGTGCCTGTCCGTATAGGTGCAGTGGGAATTGACCCTGCGCACGTCATCTCCGAAGAGCATGGAGGCCACGTTGAGCAGGTAGACGCCGATATCCAGGAGGGCGCCGCCGCCCAGGGCGGGGTCGATCATCCTGGTGATCCTGCCCACATTGTAGCCCAGGTTGGCTTCCAGCATGACAGGGTCGCCGATGACATTGGACTGCAGGACCTCTTTGATCTTGGCCGCGAAGGGCAGGAAGCGGATCCACATGGCCTCCGCCGCGAAGACCCCTCTCTCCTCCGCCAGGGTAAAGAGCTCCTGGGCCATGTCGGCATTGAGGGCAAAGGGCTTTTCGCAAAGGACCGCCCGGCCGTTCTCCAGGCACATCCTGACATGCCTGTAGTGCTCCGAATGAGGGGTGGCGATATAGACCAGGTCCACCTTCTTGTCGGCAGCCAGCTCGGCATAGGAACCGTAGGCCTTCTTAAAGCCGTATTCCCGGCCGAATTCCAGGGCTCTTTCCATGTCCCGGGACGCGACCGCGTAGGTCCTGACCGAGGGTACAGACTGGAGAGTCTCCGCCATAACGCCGGCCATGTAGCCGGTGCCCATGATCGCAACATTCAGTTTTCCAAATCCAAACATACTATCCACCCACTCCGGTTTTCTACTGATGAATCCGTTATCAGCTGATCCGGGGACTCTGTTCCTGTAAAGTCCCCCCTAAAATGTAATACATTCCCGGATTCCAGTCAAATCATTCAGAGATTTGTCCCGGAACAGAAAAACCCCGGGCCAGACGGCCCGGGGCTATGCACTCGACAGGAATCGAACCTGCATTAAAGGCGTCGGAGGCCTCCGTTCTATCCATTAGACTACGAGTGCGTACGCAATCTTCATTGCAGAAGATATATTAACACACCCGTTCAGACTTGTCCAGCGGATTCCACCAGCGGTTTGCTCCTGTTTCAGCCCGGTCCAGGACCGCCTCGGCGGACCAGAGGCCTGTCCTTTGCCCGTTCTTTTGTCAGTGCCCGGTTTTTCCGGGCGGGAAGGCCCGGACGATCCGGTCCTCTTTCCGCCTGTAGAGGTAGACGGAATCGGACAGGAACTCCTCTTCCGCCACATCCGACCGGTTGGCCAGGCTGACGATCCCGGCCAGGGCGGCCGGGTCCTCATCCGAGGCCGGCAGCAGCATGACCTCATGGACGCTGCTGGGCAGGATATAGAGGTCGTCCCCCAGCCTTCCGGCCTCAGAAGCCAGAAAGCCCGGATAGAGCATGGCGGCGGCCCCGTACCACTGGCGCTCATTGGTCAGCATCCGCATGGCGTCCTCTTCCTCCTCCAGCTGATAGCCCAGGAAGTCCGAAAGCTTCCGGCAGACAGGGGGCAGGATGACGGGGCAGTTCTTCAGGGCCTCCCGGTAGAGGTCCCCGGCGCTCACCTGCCAGTTTTCAGCCTCCCTGTCCCGGACCTGGACCATGCCGCCCCCGGAGGCGGGGCCCGGCATCAGGACATAAAAGGTCACGGCCAGGTCCTCCAGGGGGATCCAGGGAATGGTCTCCAGGATGTCCCTGTTCCTTCCGGCGTTGACCAGGCGCATGCCCAGGCGCTTCCGGACCTTTTTGAAGTCCGCCAGGAAGCCCGGATCCGGGTCCTGGTCCGGCAGCCCCTCCATGGCAGTCCGGACCACGGCCTCCGCCAGCTCCTCCACAGAGCTTCCCCGCAGGTACTTCTCGAAAAGGCCTGACAGGGCAACGGCCGGGGACATGGCGCGGCCTTCCATCCGGAACCTGGCCACCGGCTGGGCGATCCCGTTGTTGCAGCGCCTGTCCGCAAACTCGACCCGGCAGCCCTCCGGCCGCCTTTCCAGGATGGCGTCTTCCATCCGCCTGTTGAATTCTTCTTCACTTAATACGATATCTGTCATGGTATCTCCTTCTGTTCGTTGCAGGCTGCTTAAGGTACACATGGAGATCACCAAAGGGCGGCCGGATCCCTTCCCGGGAAGTCCGGCCGTCATGAAAAAAAGGCAATGGGAAGAAGCTTCCCATTGCCTTCTGGTCTGGAACCGTCAGATTTATACTCTGGAGAGATATTCGCCGGATCTGGTGTCGATCTTGATCCTGTCGCCGATGTTGACAAAGAGCGGGACGGATACCTGCGCGCCGGTCTCAACGATGGCGGGCTTGGTAGCGCCGGTGGCTGTGTTGCCCTTGACGCCGGGCTCGGTCTCTGTGACCTCAAGCTCCACGAACATCGGAGGCTCGACCGCGAAGGGAACGCCGTTGTAGGAGTGGATCTTGACCATGTCGTTCTCTCTGACGAACTTCATGGCGTCGCCGATCACATCCTGGCCCAGGCTGATCTGATCATAGGTCTCATTGTCCATGAAAGTAAACAGATCTCCGTCAGCATACAGATACTGATATTCCTTGCGGTCGACCCTGGCCTGAGGGAACTTCTCAGTGGGCCGGAAGGTCGTCTCGGTAACGCCGCCGTTGATGATGTCTTTCAGCTTGGTCCTTACAAAAGCCGCGCCCTTGCCGGGTTTGACATGCTGGAACTCGACTATCTCACATACGCTTCCATTCATTTCAATGGTAATGCCGTTTCTGAATTCACTGGCAGAAATCATATAAAATACCTCCTGATATATGCGTACAGTACTCGTATATTTTACTATCACAAATGACAATTATCAACTGGTTTTTCAGTTCCCGGAAGCCAGTACCTTCTTGAGCTCCTCCATGAAGGTCTCCACATCCTTGAACTCCCGGTAGACGGAAGCGAACCTGACATAGGCCACGGGATCGAGCTGCTGCAGGCGCTTGATGACCATCTCTCCGATCTCTTCGGACCGGATCTCTCTTTCCGTCCTGTCATAGATCTCGGCCTCGATCTCATCCACCGTCTTCTCGATCATCTTCATGCTGACAGGCCGCTTATGGCAGGCCCGCATGATGCCGGCCTGGATCTTGCTCCTGTCATAGGGCTCCCGGTTGTTGTCTTTCTTAATGACCACCATGGGGATGATCTCGATCCTCTCATAGGTGGTAAAGCGGCGGGCACAGTTGTCGCAGATCCTGCGGCGGCGGATGGAATTGTCGTCATCCACCGGTCTGGAATCGATGACCCGGGTGTTGTCGCTCCCGCAAAAAGGACATTTCAACGCTTCTTTCCTCCTTCCCTTCGCGTGCGCCAGGCTTCCCCTGCCCGGGCCGTATTGGCCAGGTAGCGGATGGCCTCCACCGGATACCGGCCCACGGCGGATTCTCCGGTGATCATGACGCCGGCCGCCCCGTCCAGGACCGTATTGAAGATATCAGACACCTCTGCCCTGGTGGGGACCGCGCTCTTTTCCATGCTGGTCAGCATCTGGGTAGCCACCATGAAGGGGACGCCGGCCGCCCGGCAGGCAGCGGCGATCTTCTTCTGGGCAGCCGGCAGGTCCCAGAGGTCCATGGCGTTGCCCAGGTCTCCTCTGGCGATGCAGATCTCATCCGTGACCGGGAGCAGGTTCGGCAGGCTCCTGACCCCCTGGAGGTTCTCGATCTTGGCGACCAGGGTCAGGTTCCCGGCCCCGCCCGCCTTCAGCTGGCGGCGGACCTCCAGAAGGTCCTCCCTGGACCGGACAAAGGGCTGCATGATGCCCGTGACCCCGAACTCCTCCGCGTCCCGGATGTTGGCGATATCCGCCTCCGTCATGGCCGGCAGGTGAAGGTCCAGGCCGATGACGGCGATGCTCTTGCGGCTTGACAGGAGGCCGCCCCTGAGGATCCGGGTCCGGACCCGGTCCCTTCCGGTCTCCAGGACCTCCAGCAGGATCCGGCCGTCGTCCAGCAGGATCTGATGGCCCTCCTTCAGGGCCTCCAGGACCTGGGACGGAACGGGAATGCCCTCCCGGCCCAGCCAGGTCTCTCCGCTCTCCCGCAGGTCACAGGGCTCCGCCAGACGGCCGATCCTCAGCTCCGGCCCCTGCATATCCACCAGGAGCCTGGGACGGATGCCGCACCGGTCCGCCGCCTCATGAAAGACCCGGATCCTGTCCCGGCTGTCCCTGAGGCTGACATGGGACAGGTTCAGCCGCATGCCGGTCATGCCTGCCCGGAACATGGCTTCAATGGTATCCGTATCGGAGCAGGACGGGCCCAGAGTGCCGTATATTTGAACCATGATGTCTCTCCTTTCAGACGCGGGCCTGCCGGATGAGCCCGGCAGACCTTCCGCCTATCAGTATAGCATCATGGGCCCCCGGGGACAAAAAGAATCTTCCGCAGCCGCGGCTGCGGAAGACCCTTTTTTCAGAATATATCATTTGGGGTAATCGTCGTATGAAGAAGTTCCTAGCCCTGGAGCCGGCCCATGGAATCGAACCGGTACCAGTACCTGCCGATCTTGACCCTGCCGGAGGCCCGGACGCCGTTCGCGTCGAAATAGTAGATCTTTCCGAAGATCCTCTGGAAGCCGGTGGCCATGACGCCCGTCACTGGCTTCACATAGTAGACCTTGCCGCCTTCCTTGATGAAGGCGCCCCGGACCATCTTGTTGTTCTTGTAGTAGTAGGTCTTGCCGCTCACGGTCCTGAAGCCGGTGGCCGCTGCCGTCCCGGATCCGGAGGAGCCGGTCAGGGAAGAGGAGGAAGCGCCGCCGGAAGACTGGGGCTTGCCGTCCTTGTACTTGGGCCAGTAGGTGTTCTTGGCAAGATTGCCCCGGTAGGCGCCCACCTTATAGCGGTTGGCCGGGATCTCGAAGTGGACGCACCAGTAATAGGCCGCGTCGTAGGCCCCCTGGGCGTTGTCCGAAACATTGCAGAGATATTTATAGGTGGTGGGGTAATAGGTCTTGAGCTCGTACTGGAGATAAGACATCTGGCCCTTGACCGTGGTCATGTCCAGCTTGTTCTCCTTGCACCAGGAGGACAGGCGGCTCCTTCGTCCTGCCGTCCACTGGCAGAGCCCGTAGCTGGCGTAGCCGTCCGAGCTTACGACAGTCAGGCGGAAGGAAGACTCCGCGTAGATATTGGCCAGAATGCCCGCTGCCGCGGCCTTGTTCATGCCCATGGTCCCGGTCAGAAAGGTAAAGCACTGCTCTTCCACCTGGGCCGGCGTCGGAGCAGAGGCTGCCCGGACCGGTACGGGAAGGGACACGATCATGATAAGCGCGAGCAGGAGGGATAAAAATCCCTTCCGGAGCGCGGATCCTGAAAATGACTGCATAAGAAATATCCTCCTACAGTTCCCACTGTAACATATTTCTGTAATATCAGCAATCATTTTGTAACAATTTTGTAAAATATATCACTCTGCCGGCCGGCCGGGCCCGCAGACCTTGTCGATGAATTCGATGACCCTGTCCCGGACCGGCTCCGGATAGCCGAAATTCCAGTGCATGCGGGAAATATAATAGCAGAAGGAGTCATTCATGATCAGATCCCTGTCCAGAATGAAGGGAAGGATCGTGATCCCCTCGTTCAGGCGGTTGAAGGCCAGATCCAGCTCATTGACCACGTGGAAGGAGGTATTGGAGCTTCTGCTGATGACGCATATAAAGTGGGTACACTCGCGGATCGCCTCAACGATCTTGGAAGCAAAGTCGCCGGAGCGGATATTGTCAGGGGCATACCAGCAGCGGATCCCCCGGCGCTTCAGCTCGTCCCTGAGGAGCTCGGCCACGAAGGTATCCCCATGGGTCGAATAGCTGATAAAGAAATACGGGTCCGGTGCCTGCCGGGCTGCCGGCTTTTCCTCGCTGTAGGAAAGCTGGTAGGACCGGCCGAGCAGGTCTGCCGCCTCATTCGCCTTCTTCCAGTCATATTCCACGAACAGGACCTTCCGGACCGAATCGTTCCGTTTCAGGAAATCGATCACCTCATTCATCAGGGGAAGGAGGATGCTCCTCAGCTGGATCTTCTGGACCCCGGTCCCGAGAATGGGCAGGGCGATGGTCTCCATGCGGACTCCGGAATCCGCGGCCAGGTCCAGCATGTGGAAATACGCTTGGATCCTGCTCAGGATGCTCCCGGCCCCGGTCAGTTCCCCGTTCAGGGAAAGGCAGCCGATCCGCCCGAAACGCCCCTGCACGGCCTCTTCCGGGATCTCCTTCGAAAGCCAGCATCCGACATGGCCGCGAAGATCCATGAAGGGATCCTCCAGGAGACTGCCGGTGTCAAAGCCCAGGTTCCTCCAGAGGGCGCCGATCACGCTTTTGCTCTTCAGATTGTAGCTGTCCTGATAAGCGGAAATGGTCAGCAGGTCAAACCGCCGGGGAAAGGCGGTCAGGTCATGGCACCAGACCTCTATCACCTTGTCCTCCCCCCGGACCTGGAAGCTGTAGCTGTAAAGAGGGATCTCTCCCTCCCGCATCCGCCTCAGCGCGTCCTCAAGCGCCGCCTTCACGGACATCCCGCACATGTGGCAGTAGCAGGCCCCTTCCACCATAGCGGTATGGCAGGCAGGACATATTTTCACGGCTGTCACCCTCTGATCCATCTTCGTTTCCTCCTTCCGGATGCCGGAGGGCATCCTCCATCATTATAGCAGGAGCCGGACGCGGCGGCAGGGCCTTTCGCCTCCCATACCAAAAAGCAGCCCGTCCGGATCCCCGCAAGGGGACCGGACGGACTGCTGAAAGGATCCTTCTGAATGACCAGGCCCGGGCTTACCTTTCCTCCCGGAAATAGTTGAGGCCCAGGGAGGCCGGAGGCTGGTTCTCGGGCTTGTTCCGCCGGCTGGTGAAGATCAGGACGATGATCGTGATGACATAGGGGAACATCTTGACCAGCTCCTGGGTCGCCCGGTTCAGGCCCGGAATGTAGATATAGATGATGTAGAGGCCGCCGAAGATGAAGGAGCCCCAGATGGCGTTGGCCGGATTCCAGAGGGCCAGGATGACCAGAGCGACGGCCAGCCAGCCTCTGTCGCCGAAGCCGTTGTTGGACCAGGTGCCGCCCAGGTATTCCATGACGAAGTAGAGACCGCCCAGGCCCGCGATGGCAGAGCCGATCAGGGTCGCCGTGTACTTATAGCGGGACACGTTGATGCCGGCCGCGTCGGCGGTGGCAGGGCTCTCACCGACCGCGATCAGGTGGAGGCCCACCCGCATGCGGCGGATGACATAGGTGGAGACCAGGGCCAGGATGATGGCCAGGTAGGTCAGGAAGCCGTAGGAAAAGAGGATCTGGCCCAGGACCGGGATGCCGGACAGGACCGGAATCCTGGCTCTGAAGGCGGAGGCGGTGACCTTGACGGAGATCTGGCCTACGCCGCCGGCGATCTTGGAAATGGAACCGCCGAAGAAGTTGCCGAAGCCAGTGCCGAAGGTGGTCAGGGCCAGGCCCACCACGTTCTGGTTGGCCCGCAAGGTGACCGTCAGGAAGGTATAGATCAGGCCTCCCAGGACGCTGGCCGCGACGCAGCAGAGCATGGCGACCACAAGGCCCACGACGGGAATGGGGTTTTCGTTGCCGTTCTCATAGAAGAAGGCGCCCATAAGGCCGGCGATGCCGCCCATGTACATGATGCCGGGAATACCCAGGTTGAGGTTGCCGGATTTTTCAGTCAGGATCTCGCCTGTGGCGCCGAACAGGATGGCAATGCCCTGTCCGATGGCCTGCTGGATAAAAGTAAGAATCACATTCATGGTCAGCCCTCCCCACTTTCTTTCTTCCGCTCAATTCTGTAATTGATGAAGAACTCACAGCCGATCAGGAAGAACAGCAGGATACCGGTGATGATATCCGAAGCGTTCTCATTGAGGCCGAACTGGGACGCGATCTGGATCGAGCCCTGCTGCATGAAGACCAGGAAGACGGAGACCGCCAGCATGGCAATGGGATTGAACTTGCTCATCCAGGCAACGATGATGGCCGTGAAGCCTCTTCCGCCCGCCGTGGCGGTGGAGATCGTATGGCTGGCGCCGGAAACGATGATGGCGCCTGCCAGGCCGCAGATGCCGCCGGAGATCATCATGGTCCGGATCATGACCCTGGGCACGGAAATGCCCGCGTACCGGGCCGTATTCTGGCTCTCGCCGACGACCGCCAGCTCATAGCCCTGCTTGGAATAGCGCATGTAGAGGCTCATCAGGATGGTGACCAGGATGACGATGATGACGTTGAGGCCGTAGTCGGACCCGAAGACCTGGGGCATCCAGCCGGCCCTTGTCCCGGCGTTGATGATGCCCACCGAGTTGGACCCCTTGGGGTTCTCCCAGTAGACGATGCAGAAGTCGATGATCTGGATCGCCACATAGTTGAGCATGAGGGTAAAGAGGGTCTCGTTGGTATTGAAATAGGCCTTGAAGACTGCCGGAAACAGGCCCCAGATCATGCCTGCCGCCACGGAGACGATCAGGATCAGGACCAGGAGAAGGCCGGAGGGAATGGTGTTCCCGAAGTTGATCATCATGAAGGCCGTCATCATGCCTCCCATGAGGATCTGGCCCTCGGCGCCGATGTTCCAGAACCGCATCCGGAAGGCGGGCGTCAGGCCCACGGCGATGATCAGGAGGGTCATGGTCTCCCGGATGGTGACCCAGAGCCTCCGGTTGGTCCCTACAGCGCCGTCGATGATGCCGGCGTAGACCTGAAGGGGATTCTGCTTCGTGATCATGAAGATAAAGACGGCGCAGACCAGGAGCGATAAGAGGATCGCCGCGAAACGGATGGCCCAGGCTTTCTTACGGGAGATGGAGGAGCGCTTGGTCAGATGGAAAACGCTGCCGCCTGCCGCGTGCTTTTTGTTCATTTACTTGTCTCCTTTCCCGCCGGTCATCAGAAGGCCGACCTCTTCCTTGGTGCTCTTCCTGGCGTTGACGATGCCGCTGACGCGGCCTCCTGCCAGGACCAGGATCTTATCGCACAGTTCCATGAGCACATCCAGGTCCTCGCCGACGCAGATGACGGCGGCACCCTTCTGCTTCTGCTCATTGAGAAGGTTATAGATGGCATAGGAGGAGTTGATGTCCAGGCCTCTGACGGGATAGGCCACCATCAGGACCGTGGGGCTGGTGGCGATCTCCCGGCCTACCAGGATCTTCTGGACGTTGCCGCCGGAAAGACGGCTGACGGGCGTGGAGATGGAAGGCGTCTGGACCTCCAGCTTTTCCACGACCTCCTCGGCCAGTTTGCGGGGCGGGCGTCTGTCCACGTAGGGACGCCATCCGTCCTTGTAGGACCGGATCATCATGTTGTCGATCAGGTCCATGGAGCCGACCAGGCCCATGCCCAGCCTGTCCTCGGGAACGAAGGCCAGGTGGATGTTGAGCTTGTAGATCTCCTCGGGCTTCATCTCGGAGAGCTTGCTGACGGTCCCGTCGGGGGCGTCATAGAGGATCTCTCCGCTTTCGATCTCCTGCAGGCCCGCGATGGCCTCCAGCAGCTCCTTCTGGCCGTTGCCGGAAATGCCGGCAATGCCCAGGATCTCGCCGCTCCTGGCGACAAAGGAAACATCCCGGAGGATATGGACGCCCTCATGGCTGCGGACGTTGATGCCCCGGACCTCGACCCGGATCTCCACGCCCTGGGGCTTGGTCCGTTCGATATCCAGAGAGACCTTCTCGCCCACCATCATCTCGGTCAGGGATTCCACGGTGGCGTCCCTGGTCTCAACGCTGCCCACGTACTTGCCCTTCCTCAGGACAGAGACCCTGTCGGAGATCTCCAGGACCTCGTTGAGCTTGTGGGTGATAATGATGATGGACTTGCCGGCGTCCCGCATGTTCTTCAGGACCTTGAAGAGCCTGGTGGTCTCCTGGGGGGTCAGGACAGCGGTGGGCTCGTCCAGGATCAGGACGTCCGCGCCCCTGTAAAGGACCTTGACGATCTCGACGGTCTGCTTCTGGGATACGGACATGTCGTAGATCTTCTGGTCAGGGTTCAGGTCGAAGCCGTATTTGCCGGTCAGCTCGTTGATCTTGGCCTTGACCTCCTTCATGTTCAGGCGGGAGGGCCCGTCCAGGCCGAGAATGATGTTCTCGGCGGCCGTCAGGATGTCGATCAGCTTGAAGTGCTGATGGATCATGCCGATGCCCAGGTCAAAGGAATCCCTGGGGGACCGGATCAGGACTTCCTTGCCGTTCACGAAGATCTGTCCCTCATCCGGGAAATAGATGCCGGACAGCATGTTCATCAGGGTCGTCTTGCCGCTGCCGTTCTCGCCGAGAATTGACAGGATCTCGCCCTTTTTCAGGGTCAGCTGGACGTGGTCATTGGCAATGACCTTGCTGCCGAACCTTTTTGTGATGTCTTTTAATTCGATTGCGTATGGGGTCGTCACTTTTCTCTCCGTTCAAATCTTTACAACTGATTCATGGACGCTGCAGCGGCCGCGAAAAGGAGCGCAGCCGGACATACAATGCCCGGCTGCGCCGTCAGACTTCCGGACGCGCCTGGGCGGCGCGCCTGCGGCCCGGGGGCCGGACAGAACTTATTCTGCTACGGCAGTGATGCCGTCGATGATGATGTCGAAAGCGGGCGCGGAAGTAGCTTCGGACTCATGGAAATAGCCGTCGGATACAAAATCAGCATATGCCGCGTAATCGCCGCCCTCAGCGATCTTGTCTTCCAGGGAAGCGCCTTCCACGGTGAAGGTGGAGGTGTCAAATACATGCAGGCTGCCGTCCTTGATGGCTGCCTCGACCTCTGCTACCTTCTCGGCAGTGCCTTCGGCAATGGTGTTCTCGTTGAGCTCGGTGATCTCGACGGAACCGTCGGCCAGGCCCTTGCACCAGTCAGCGTCCATGGGAGTGCCGTCGATGACGGACTGGACGGCGTAGATATAGTAGGGAGCCCAGTTGTTGGTGGGAGAAGTCAGGGCCGCGTTGGGAGCGACTTCGATCATGGATACGTTGTAGCCTACGCAGGGAACGCCGAGCTCTTCGCATGCGGAAGGAGCGCCGGTGGTGTCGGCATGCTGGGAGATCAGGACGCAGTTGTCAGCGATCAGCTCTTTTGCGACCTGGGCTTCCATGGACATGTCTGCCCAGCTGTTGGTGTACTTGACTTCCATGGTAGCGTAGGGGCAGATGCTCCGGACGCCCAGGAAGAAGGAAGTGAAGCCGGAAACGACTTCCGCGTAAGGATATGCGCCGACATAGCCGATCTTGGCGGCATCCTCGGTCACATCACCGGCAGCGACCATCTCGGCCAGCTTCATGCCGGCAACAACGCCGGAGACATAACGGGCCTCGTAGATGGAGGTGAAGTAGTTGTGCATGTTGGGGAGACCGGAAGAAGCAGCCTGGTAGCCGGTCGCGTGGCAGAACTGCACGTCCGGATACTCGCTGGCGGCCTGCATCATGTAGGTCTCATGGCCAAAGGAATTGGCAAAAATGATATTGCAGCCCTGCTCGGCAAGGTCAGCTGCCGCGTCGTGGCAGGCCTCGTCTTCGCCGATGTTGGTCTTCTCGATGACCTGGTCATCGGAAAGGCCCAGCTCAGCCTTCATGGCAGCGATGCCCTTCATGTGGGACTCGGTATAGCCTTCATTCTCGTCGCCGACATAGATGACGCCGACCTTCACGGTCTCTGCGGTAAGACCGGAAGCCTCACCGGCTTCTTCAGCAGCCTCTTCGCCTGCTTCTTCTGCTGTTTCCTCGGTGGTCTCGTCTGCTGCAGGTGCCTCAGCCGCGCCGCTTCCGCCGCAGCCGGCCAGCATCATAGTCGCCATGGAAGCGGCCAGGACCAGGCTCAGAATTCTCTTTTTCATGTTTTCCTCCTTAGAAATAAAACGGGTACAGTGACTTCGCGGACCGTCCATAACTCCTGACATTAAAAAAGAAGCTGCCCTCACCGGTCCTGGAGACCAGCTCAAACAACTTATTCTTACTCATAAAGTACAGTCAGGCACTTCATAGATTATCATGTATTAAACCTATCTTCTTATGAAACAGTCTGGACGAAAGACTTTTTAATAGTAGTGCAGGGCTTTTTATTTGTCAAGAAGACGAGGCCGGAAATGCCGGAAACAGAGACATATCTGCGTTTTTACCGTTTTTTCTGAAAACAGTGGCCGGATCGCTGTGGAATTTGACAAAAGCCCGCTTCCGGAAAAGGCTCTCCCTCCCCATAGCCGTATTTCAGACAGACCGGCGCCCCCGCGCAAAAAAAGACCGGCTTCCTCAGATTTTTTCTGTCACAGGGCCCCGTTTGTGATACGATAGTGGAAACGCCGCCACAGAAGGAACCCGGGCCTGCCGTCCCGGCAGCAGGGAGCCTCCGGCCGACACTCGTTATCCATGAAAGGGGATCCAGATGAAGTTTATGGAAGAGCGCATCCTGCGCGACGGACAGGTGAGACCTGGCAACATTCTTAAGGTAGACAGCTTTCTTAATCACCAGCTCGATGTGGAGCTTCTGAACCAGGTCGGACAGGCCTTTTACGACCGCTTCGGCGATAGGGGCATCACCCGGATCATGACCGTGGAGGCCTCCGGCATCGCCATCGCCTGCATCACGGCCCAGTACTTCAAGGTCCCCGTGGTCTTTGCCAAGAAGGCCAAGAGCAAGAACCTGGACGGCGACCTCTACACCTCCGTGGCCCACTCCTTTACCTATGACAGGGATTTCACCGTGACCCTGGCCAAAAAGTTCCTCCACGATGATGACTGCGTCCTCCTGGTGGATGACTTCATGGCCAACGGCAAGGCCATGAACGCTCTCCTCGACATCTGTCATCAGGCAGGGGCCAGGATCGGCGGCATCGGCATCACCATCGAAAAAGGCTTCCAGGGCGGCGGCGACGCCCTCCGGGACCAGGGCTACGACGTCCTTTCCCTGGCCGTCGTGGACGAGATGACGGACGAAGGCGGCATCACCTTCCGGCCCGGTACCTGACAGGCGCGCAGGAAAGAGCCAAAATGATCTATGATGAAGTGACGGCATGAAATGACATGAGACAGGCGGCTGTCCGGGACCTGAGGTCCGGACAGCCGCCCTTTCTGTTTCTGTTCCTGTTCCTCTTATAAATGCCTGCTCCTACTCA
>CAMOUD010000036.1 GCA_946626215.1 uncultured Lachnospiraceae bacterium | reverse complement strand
GTCCGGTCAGGTCTCAAAGCCCACCATGACAGAGCCCGGCTCCGCGTAATAGCTGCACAGGCCCCGGGTCCTGTGGATCTCTCCCTCTTTCGTCCCGAAGCGGTAGATGATCTGCTTCTTCAGGGCCAGGGCAGCCTCATGGTTCTGGTTGTGTCCGATCACGACCCGGCCGCCGGAATAGCCCATGTCCTCCATCATCTTCACCAGGGCGGGGACGGACTTCCTGTCGCCCCGGGCCCGGCCCAGGGGCTTGAGCTTTCCTTCCTCATCGGCGGTCCCCAGGATCCGGATGCCCAGGACCCGGATGCCTCTGGCCAGGATGGGATTGATCCGGCCGTTCCTGGCAAAGTTGTCCAGGGAGGCCAGGGCAAAGCAGAGGATGGTGGACCGGTTGTAGCTGTCGATCCTGGCGGCGATCTCCTCCGGATCCATGTCCTGGCTGATCAGCTCGGCCAGCTTCTCGCAGAGCAGGACCATCTTGGAGCCGGTGGCCAGGGAATCGACCAGGAAGACCCTGCGTCCCGGATGTTCCTCCTCATAGATCTCCCGGGCGGTCCTGGCGGAATTGTAGGAACCGGAAAGGCCGCTGGTAATGGTCACGCAGTAGACGTACTCAGCGTCGCCGAAGGCCTGGATCCAGTCCTCCGGGGAGGGGCAGGCCGTGGAGGATTTTTCTCCGGACTCCAGGGCCTCCTGCATGGCCTCCAGGTCCAGTTCCTCAGTATCGGCAAAGTCCCGGTCCCCCACCAGGATATGAAGGGGAACGACAGAAAAGGGAGCGTCTCCCAGCTGCGTCAGGTCACAGGCGGAATCAGATACGATCTTATATTTCATTATTACCTCCAGACCGGAAAAGACGGGCTTTCCCTTGCAAAACGGGGCACATCGTTTAAAATGATACTTGACCGGTTTTTTAAAAACCGTTAAGGTCATTATAGTAGCATCTTGTCAGGACGTCAAGAACGCTCTGGCCCAGCCGGCCCGACCCGGGCCGCCCTGAAGGAGTCATCATGCAGACCACCGATATCCGCCATTTCCGGCTTCCCCGCTATGAGGAGCTTCCCGATGTAGGCCTCTACCTGGAACAGGCCGTCCGCTATATCAACGAGTGTCTGGCCCCCCTGGAGCAGATCTCCCTGACCCCCTCCATGCTGCGCAACTATGTCAAGCTCCACTACATCAGCCCGCCGGTCAGGAAGCTCTATGACAGGGACCAGATCGCCTATCTGATCTTTATGGCCATCGTCAAGCCCTCCCTCCCCCTGCCCCATATCCGGACCCTCTTCGATATCCAGCAGGAGACCTCCTCCTGCCGGGACGCCTATGACAACTTCTGCCTGCGCTTTGAGGCCATGCTCTCCTACCTCTTCGGCCTCAGGGAATCCCCCATCCTCTACGGAGAAGGGGCCGGCTACGAACGCCAGCTCTTCCAGAGCGTGATCGTAGCCTCCTGCCACATCCTCTATGTGCGCTGGTGCCTGGATCATGGAAAGACAGAGGCGGAAGGTGTTGCCGAATCCTCCCAAAACGCCTAAAATGCAGATAGAAGCACGCGCATAAGACCGGCCCCGGCCGCAGATGAAAGGAGTCTCCATGAAAAAGATCCTGATTGCCTATTTCAGCCCCACCGGAAACACCAAGAAGATCGCCGCCATGCTGGCGGAAGCCATCAATGTGGATATCTATGAGATCAGGCCCGCTGTTCCCTATTCGGCCGCCGACCTTTCCTGGACGGATCCCGCGTCCAGGTCCTCCGTGGAGATGAAGGACCGGTCCTCCAGGCCCGCTCTGGCGGATACCGACGCCAAAGCGGACCAGTATGACGTCATCCTTCTGGGCTTCCCCATCTGGTGGTACGTGGCCCCGACCATCATCAACAGCTTCCTGGAAAGCTATGACCTTTCCGGCAAGCGGATCATCCTCTTCGCCACCTCCGGCGGCTCTGACTTCGGCAAGACCGTGGAAGGCCTCCTTCCCAGCGTCTCCGAGACCACCGTGATCGAGGAAGGCAGGGTCCTGAACGGCACCTACACCCTGGACCAGCTCTCGCAGTGGGCCGATACCCTGGACATCTGGTGATTTCCGGCCTCAGGAAGCAAAACGCCAAATGTCATAGAAGAAGTCATTGACTTCTACGCTTTAAAATGTTAAGTTAACGAAAACATAAATGAAAAACCGTTGACGGAGAATAGTAGGGCAGGACCGGAGCCTCAGAGAGCCGCGGAGGGTGGAAACGCGGCGCGCATGGCTGCCTGAATGGGCTCCCGAGGGCGCGGAGGAAGATGGAATATTCCGGAGTATTCCGCGACGGCAGGCACCGTTAGAGGCCTTGCAGAGCGATCTGCAGCTAAGTGACCGATCCCCGGTAAGATGAGTGGCACCACGGAGTCCATCCGCCTCATGAACAGCCAAGGCTGTTCATGGGGCTTTTTTTATTCCCTTACCATTCTTCACGTATCGCCCCAGGCGGGCAGAAAGGAAAACAGCATGACCGACCGAAAAATCCCAACCAAAATCTATCTGGAAGAATCCGAGATCCCCAGGCAGTGGTACAACGTGCGGGCTGACATGAAGACCAAGCCCGCTCCCCTGCTCAACCCCGCCACAGGCAGGCCCTGCGGCTTCGACGACCTGACCCCGGTCTTCTGTGATGACCTGGTCCGGCAGGAGCTGGACAACGATACGGCATGGTTCGATATCCCCCAGGAGATCCAGGACTACTATGTCCAGTTCCGTCCCTCACCCCTGATCCGGGCCCGTCAGCTGGAAAAGGCCCTGGGGACTCCGGCAAAGATCTATTTCAAGTTCGAAGGCAACAACACCTCCGGCAGCCATAAGCTCAACTCCGCCTCCGCCCAGGCCTACTACGCCAAAAAGCAGGGCCTGAAGGGCGTCACCACCGAGACCGGCGCCGGCCAGTGGGGCACGGCCCTGGCCATGTCCTGCGCCTTCTTCGGCCTGGACTGCAAGGTCTTCATGGTCAAGGTCTCCTATGAGCAGAAGCCCTTCCGCCGGGAGGTCATGCGGACCTACGGGGCCGATGTGACCCCTTCTCCCTCCAATACCACGAATGTGGGACGCCAGATCCTGGCCGAGCATCCCGGGACCACCGGGTCTCTGGGCTGCGCCATTTCCGAGGCCGTGGAATACGCCGTTTCCCATGAAGGCTACCGCTATGTCCTGGGCTCCGTCCTCAACCAGGTCCTCCTCCACCAGTCCGTCATCGGCCTGGAGACCAAGATCGCCTGCGACAAGTACGGGATCGAGCCGGACATCATCGTCGGCTGCGCCGGCGGCGGCTCCAACCTGGGCGGCCTGATCTCCCCCTTCATGGGCGAAAAGCTCCGGGGAGAAAAGGACTACCGGATCATCGCCGTGGAGCCCGCCTCCTGCCCCTCCCTCACCAGGGGCACCTTTGCCTATGACTTCTGCGACACCGGCCGGGTCACCCCTCTGGCCAAGATGTATACCCTGGGAGCGGACTTCATTCCCTCTCCCAACCATGCGGGCGGTCTCCGCTTCCACGGCATGAGCCCCATCCTCTCCCAGCTCTACCATGACGGCTACATGGAAGCCGTGGCCTACGAGCAGACCCAGGTCTTCGAGGCGGCCACCCTCTTTGCCAGGACCGAAGGCATCCTGCCGGCTCCCGAATCCAGCCACGCCATCCTGGGCGCCATCAGGGAAGCCGAGAAGTGCAGAGAGACCGGGGAAGAAAAGACCATCCTCTTCGGCCTGACCGGCACCGGCTACTTCGACCTGGTCGCCTACCAGTCCTTCAACGACGGGACCCTGACGGATTCCATCCCCACCGACGCGGACCTCGCCGCCAGCTTTGCCAAGATCCCTCCCATGGGGAACAACTAAAAAGGACCTGTCCGGAAGGATCTGAAAGCGGAACAGAAAAAACATAAACTGAAAAACTGACAGCAGAATAGCCGGCAGCAGGAGAAAACTGACAGAAGAAAAGAGAACAGACAGGAGGCCTCGCTTCCTGTCTGTTCTTCTTTTCTCTGTCTCGATCCTGTTCTTCTTTTCTCAGTCTCAATCCCTGTCCCTGCCCATGAATTCCGCGAGGCCTTCGAGCCTCTTCTTCATGACGGCCCGGCCAAGCTCATAGACCCGGACCAGCTCCGAAGGGTCATGCTCCACGGAGGAGATCTCCAGGGGGGCTTCCGGCCGGATGACAAAGACCCTGCCTGCCTCTTCCTGGCTTTTGATATAGGCGGAGGCCCTGTTGTAGCGGATATAGCGTGTCTCCAGGTCCCGGACCGTTTCCGGATAGGCCCTGAGGGCAAGCCGCAGGAGGGGCATGGACTTCTGGGGCTTTTTGACATAGTCCTCCGGCTGGGTCAGGACCACCACGTTCCTCTCATAGCCCTTCCTTTCAAAGGCCCGGAGGGGCACCGAGTCGGAAATGCCGCCGTCCATCAGGAGCCGGCCGCCGATTTCCACGGGCCGGGAGACCAGGGGCATGGAGGCGGAGGCCCGGATCCACTGCATCTCCTCTCCCTCTCCGGTATGGATCCTCTTGTAGACGGGCCTGCCGGTCTCCAGGTCGGTGCAGACACAGTAGAACTTCATGGGGTTCCTGGAGAAGGTCTGAACGTCAAAGGGGTCCAGATGGAAGGGGATCTGGTCATAGCAGAAGTCCGCTCCGTAAAGGTCCCCGGTCTCAAAGAGGGACCGGAAGGAGGCGTAGCGCCAGTCCCCGCAGAAGCGCAGGTTGTAGCGGACGGTCCTGCCGTGCTGGAGGGACTTGATGTTGCAGCCGAAGCAGGCCCCGGCCGATACGCCGATGGCGCCGTCGAAGTCCGTCAGTCCCTCCTCCATCATGACATCCAGAACGCCGGCCGTGAACATGCCCCGCATGGCGCCGCCTTCCAGTACAAGTCCCAGCTTCATGGGATTCTCCTTTCCGCCTTATGAAAAGGCTCTGCTGTGAATGGTCCGGATGAACCTGAGCCCCTGCTTGACGTAGCTTTCCATGCCGTCGCCGGACACGTAGTTGATAATGGGAAGCTCGGTCTTGAAGAGGGGGGTGATCACCGCCTGGCCCTGGAGGGCCGGCCCGGACAGGTCCGGGGCGTAGATGTTGACCACATGGGTATCGCTGTTGATCTGGTAATACTTCTTGCCGGGCAGGCGGACCACGCAGGCCCCTGTCTCGGTCAGGCCGTAGGAATCGGTCAGGCCCGGTCCGAAGACCTCTGTCAGGAGGGCCGCCGCCTCAGGCGTGACCTGGCCCCCGGAAGGCGTAAAATACTGGGGCTTCCAGACCTGGATGCCCTTTTCCCTGGCATAGGCGGCCAGGTCCAGGAGGATGTCCAGGTAATTGTAGAGATAGTCAGGCCGGTAGGCGTTGAGCTCCTGGATGGCCGCCTGGAGAGAGGTCTCCGCGGGGTCCGACATGACCCGGCGCCTCAGGATGCCGAAGTGCTGGATCATGGAGTCCACGTCTCCGGTCCTTCCTCCCTTCCTGGTGCTGCGGGACATGGTCTTGCCGGTAAAGGGATTATAGCCCGGCAGGGTCAGGACCCGGAGCCAGTTGGCCGTGATCCAGGCGTTCTCATTGGGAGAGACCAGGATCTGGAGGGGGTCTCCCGTGACGCCGGCGGTCCGCTGGCTGTGCCAGTGGCGGAATCGGTCAGGCTCCGCCTTTTTCTCTGCCTCCATCCAGGTCCGCAGGTCCTCCCTGGTCAGGAGGGGGAAGCGGAAGAGGTCCTCCGCCTTCTGATAGTCCTCGGGCAGGGTCCCGCTCTCCTGGAACCTGGCCCGGTAGAAGGGGATCTCCCAGGCCTTTTCCATGAGGTCGCGGATCCGCCTGTTCTGGATCTCCAGGATCTGGCGGGCGTTGCGGGAGCTGACAGGCTCCCGGACCAGGGACAGATAATTCTGCATGGTATTGAGGTTCTCCATGCGGGCGTCGTTCTCATAGCTGCGGACCGGTATGCCTGTGGCCGGCCCGGGACGGGAAGCGCCCTCCAGGCCCGGCATGGCTTCCAGGCAGGCGATCAGGGCGTCCCGGTCCATGACCAGCTGGCCGGAGGCCCAGGACATGAGGACGTCCGTCAGGCCGGCGGCGGCGTAGCCCGCCCGGACCCGGTCCTCCTGGGACAGGGTCCCCTTGCTGGCCTGGAGGCAGTTCTCCAGGTAGGACCGGAGGGTCCTGCGGCAGCGCTCCGTAAAGGGCTGGACCCGGTCCTGGGCAGCCAGCTTGCGGAAAAAGGGATTCTCGTCCGCGTGGGAGGAGGCCCAGTCAAAGAGGCTCCTGACCGAAAAGGAGGGCTGCTCATAGAGGAAGCGCATCAGGTCGGCCGCGGTATCGTCCGCGTATTCGATCAGGATGTCCTCGATCCCGTCATAGTGGAGATAGAAGGTCTTGCGGTTGATGTCCGCCAGATCGGCCGCCTCCGTTATGGAGATATCGGCAAAGTGCTCCTTTTCCATGACCAGGCGGACAAAGGCCTGGCGGATGTCTCTTTTGATCTTGTAAAAGCGTCTGTCGCTGGAGGTTCTGTACATGGATCGTCCTTTTCTGCGGCCGGCTCCTCCCGGCAGGAAGTCCCTGAGGGCGTCAGCCGGTATGATCCGTTTTCTTTCTCATTTGTTTATTCTACCACATATGCCCAGAACATGCCTCCAAAAGGCGCAATAATACCGGTCCTGGCCGAAGAGGCCGGGACCGGTATGGTCCTGCAGCGTTTTTTTCGTTCCTGAAGCTCCGGAAAAGAAAGTCCGCGGATCAGGCCTCCAGCAGGTCCTGATAGGATTCGGCCCCCTGGAAGGCCCGGAACCTGCGGACCAGCTTCCAGCCTCCCTGGTCCCGGACCAGGCTGCAGCCGGAGAAGGCCCGGACACTGGTGGTATCGGGCCTGTTGATCTCCACCTCCTCCAGGTCGTTCAGAGTCTCCGCCTCCTTGACCCGGATGGTGATCCTGTGGAGCCTGGCGCTCCTGGAGACCAGTTCCTCGCCCTTGAAGATGTTGAAGATGAACTGGAGCTCATCCACGGTCTCCGGGATCCCGGCCAGCTTCACTTCGATATATTCGGCGTTCTTATCGGAATTCATGTTGTCGCCGCCATGGGCAAGGGCGCCGTCGAACATGGAAAGGTTCTCATTGCAGACAATGGCCTCGGAAACAGTGGGACCGATGGGACGGCCGTCCCGCATGGCCATGACGCAGGCGTCACAGTCCACCTTGAGCCTCTGGTTCTGGGGCTGCAGAAGGTTGCCCAGAAGGCCGTTCGAAGACTGCCGGGGATAAGCCCGCCAGAAAAAATAGACTCTGATCGTAAGATCGCTGCTGATGATATCCTTCATCCCTGCCTCCTTTATATAGGTCTGATGACGCCGGTCCCTGTCCTGTCTCAGATGCTTCCTTCCTTATTTTACACTACATGGGGCCCGTCTGGAAACTTTCTTTCCGGTGTTTTATATTCCTTTGGAGGGCCTGCCGCCCTTTCCTGTCCCCCCTCCAGGATGTACAATAGACCCAGCAGCATCCCGCGGCCCGGTCCTGTAAAGGCCCTGTTCCTCTCCCGGTCCCCTGTCCGGGGCCGGCCGCCATCGTATGAGGAAATACCTATGAAAGTATGTCTCTTAAATGAATCCTTCCCGCCGGTCCTGGACGGCACCGCCAACGTGCTCCTGAACTACGCCCGCTACCTGCCCGCCGATTACGGCTGTCCTGTCATCATCGGGACGCCCCGTTATCCCGGCGCGGATTACGGGTCCTACCCCTATCCGGTGGTCCCCTACAAGAGCTTTGATACCGTCAAGCTGGCCAACGGCTACAGGACCGGCAACCCCTTCGACGAAAGGGACGTGTCCGCCCTGTCTGCCTTCCGGCCGGACCTGATCCATTCCCACTGCCCCGCCACCGCCAACATCATCGCCCGCTTCCTCCGGGAAAGGACCGGGGCCCCCATCGTCTTTACCTACCATACCAAGTATGACATCGACCTGCGCAGGATCTTCAAGGTGAAGTCCCTGGCCGAAGAGAGCATCCGGGCCATGGTCAGCAATATCGAGGCCTGCGACGACGTCTGGGTCGTCTCCCGGGGAGCCGGCGAGAGCCTGAAGGCCCTGGGCTTTACCGGAGAGACCCATGTCATGAACAACGGGGTCGATTTTGAAAGAGGCCGGGTGGACGACGCGGCCGTGGCCGCCGCCACCGCCGGCTGGGACCTGCCCGCCGGCGTCCCTGTCTTTCTCTTTGTGGGCCGCCTGATCACCTATAAGGGGATCCCCCTGATCCTGGACGCCCTGAAGATGGTATCCGACAGCGGCCAGGACTTCCGCATGGTCTTCATCGGCAAGGGACCGGACCAGGAGGCCCTGGAGAAGAAGGCCCGGGACTACGGCTTCCTGGATGACAACGGCATACCGGGCAAGTGCCTCTTTACGGGCCCCATCTATGACAGGGACGTCCTGCGGGCCTGGAACACCCGGGCAGACCTTTTCCTCTTCCCCTCCACCTTTGACACCAACGGCCTGGTGGTCCGGGAGGCGGCGGCCTGCGGCCTGGCCTCTGTCCTGATCCGGGACTC
The DNA here is from genome assembly GCA_946626215.1 of uncultured Lachnospiraceae bacterium. GTDB lineage: Bacteria > Bacillota > Clostridia > Lachnospirales > Lachnospiraceae > CAG-791. Next base: position 9,624 of record CAMOUD010000036.1, on the reverse strand, counting down.
CTGCGCGGCGGAGGACGTCACCGACGGAAGGAACGGCTACATCATCGATGAGACTCCCGAAGCCATGGCCAGGCTCCTCCTGGCCCTGAGCCGGGACCTGCCCGCTGTCAGGCAGGTGGGCGAGCGGGCCATGGACGAGATCTACCTCTCCTGGAAGGACGCCGTCGGAAAGGCCTACGAACGCTACCTCTATGTCATGGACCAGAAAGCCTCCGGCGCCTACGAGGGCCGGACCCGGCACGTGACGGACTTTCTGGTGGCCATGGCCGCCAGGTCCATGGAGGAGGCCGACCGGGCCAGACGGGTCAGGCACGCCTTCTTTGACGACTTCCGGGATTCCGCCGTGGGCATGATGGAGAACATCCAGGAGACCACCGATTCCTTTGAGACCATGTACCGGCGGTTCTCCGACGAGCTGGAAAGGAGCGCGGACAGGGTCCGGGACGGAGTCAGACGGGCCGCCCAGGAGGCGGAGGAGGGCCTGACCGCCCTGGCCGAGGAAAAAAAGCGGGAATTCACCGCCATAACGGGAATCCCTCTGGATGAGGATGAAGACCATGATGACGCCTGACGATTTCAGGACCATGTCCTTTTACCAGATCTGGATCCGGAGCTTCAAGGACGGGAACGGAGACGGGATCGGGGACCTGAAGGGGGTCCTGGAAAAGCTGGACTATATAAAGTCCCTGGGCGTGGACGCCATCTGGTTCTCTCCCATCTACCCCTCTCCCAACGCCGACTACGGCTATGATATCTCCGACTATAAGAACATCCATCCCGACTACGGGACCCTGGAGGATTTCCGGGAGGTCCTGGACCGGGCCCATGCCCTGGGCCTGAAGGTCCTCCTGGACCTGGTCATCAACCATACCTCCGACGAGCATCCCTGGTTCCGGGCTTCCGCCGCCTCCCGGGAGGGGCCCTACAGCGACTATTATATCTGGCGGGACCCCCGCTATGTCCGGGGCAGGCGCCGGCCTCCCAACAACTGGTTCAGCCAGTTCGAGGGCAGGGCCTGGGAGTACTGCCCTGCCAGGGACCAGTACTACCTCCATGTCTTCGCCAGGAAGCAGCCCGACCTGAACATGGACAATCCCAGGGTCCGGGAGGAGGTCAGGGACATCATGAAGTTCTGGCTGGACATGGGGGTGGACGGCTTCCGGGAGGACGTCATCAACTACATCTCCAAGACCGACCCCATGCCCGACGGGATCCCCTTCCTGCCCGCCATCAACGGCCTTCCCTACTATAAGGACGGCCCCCACCTGCTGGAATACCTGAAGGAATTCCGGGAGGTGGCCCTCCGGTACGGCGCCCTCCAGATCGGGGAAGCCCCCATGACGGACGTGGAGACGGCCCTGACCTATGTCAGCGGGAAAGACCGGGTCCTGGACATGCTGATCCAGTTCGACACCATGAACGCCGACTGCTTCCTGACCGAATACGTCTGGCATCCCTTCAGCCTGCGCAAATACAAAAGGGCCTGCTCCAAATGGCAGAACGCCCTCCAGGGAAAGGCCTGGAACGCCCTCTACCTGGAGAACCACGACCATCCCCGGATCATCAGCCGCTACGGCAGCCAGGCCCACTGGCGGGCCTCCGGGACCTGCCTGGCGGCCTCCTACCTCTTCCAGCAGGGCTGTCCCTTCCTGTACCAGGGCCAGGAGATCGGCATGACCAACATCCGCCTGCCCTCCATCGAGGAATACCTGGACGTAGCCTCCATCAACGCCTATCACCGCTTCCACAAAAGGGAGCCCCAGGAGATCCGGATGCGGCGGATCCATGTATCCAGCCGGGATTCGGCCAGGACCCCGGTCCAGTGGGACCGGACCAGGAACGCCGGCTTTACCTCCGCGACCCCCTGGTTCCGGGTCAATCCCAACTACCGGAAGATCAACGCGGCCTCGGAGGAAAAGGATCCCATGAGCATCCTGAACTTCTACCGCCGCTGCCTGGCCCTTCGGAAGTCCTCTCCCGTCCTCCTCTACGGAGGCTACCGGGAGCACCAGAAGCGGAGCCGGACCCTCTACATGTATGAACGATTCCTGAAGGGGGACCGGTACCTGATCGTCTGCTCCTTCGCGGGCTTCAGGACAGACTTCGTCCTGCCCGCCTCCTTCCGGGACCGGCCCATGGAAAAGGTCCTGTCCAACTATGAGGAGGAGGCCGGTCCCTTTACCCTCCTGCCCTACGAGGCCAGGGTCTACAGGACCCGGCCCGTCTGAGGAAAGCAGGACCGGAAGACCAGAAAACGCGGAAGCGCCCCTTTCCCCGCGGACGCAAAAAAGACGGCGAAGCAGTTTTCAGGCTGCTTCACCGTCATTTTTTATCATTTCATGTCGGGATCAGGTCTCCTGTACGGAAGACCTTTTTCCGGATCAGAGCTGGGGGCCTGCCTCTACCAGAGCCTTGCCGGCTTCGTTGGAGGTGTACTTGACGAAGTTCTTGATGAACCTGCCGGCCAGATCCTTTGCCTTCTCATCCCATACGGAAGGATCGGCATAGGTGTCGCGGGGATCCAGGATACCGGTGTCCACGCCCTTGAGGACAGTGGGGACCTCAAAGTTGAAGTAAGGGATCTTCTTGGTGGGAACGTCCTTGATATCGCCGTTCAGGATCGCGTCGATGATGCCGCGGGTATCCTTGATGGAGATACGCTTGCCGGTGCCGTTCCAGCCGGTGTTGACCAGATAAGCCTTGGCGCCGGACTTTTCCATCTTTCTGACCAGCTCATGGGCATACTTGGTGGGGTGCAGCTCCAGGAAGGCCTGGCCGAAGCATGCGGAGAAGGTGGGAGTGGGCTCGGTAATGCCGCGCTCGGTGCCTGCCAGCTTGGCTGTGAAACCGGACAGGAAGTAGTACTGGGTCTGCTCAGGGGTCAGGATGGAGACCGGAGGCAGAACGCCGAAAGCGTCAGCGGAAAGGAAGATCACGTTCTCAGCAGCGGGGGCCGCGGAAACAGGACGGACGATCTTCTCGATGTGGTCGATGGGATAGGAAACGCGGGTGTTCTCGGTCACGCTCTTGTCAGCGAAATCGATCCTGCCCTCGGCGTCGACCGTGACGTTCTCCAGCAGGGCGTTCCTGCGGATGGCGTTGTAGATGTCGGGCTCGGATTCCTTGTCCAGGTTGATGACCTTGGCGTAGCAGCCGCCCTCGAAGTTGAAGACGCCGTCGTCGTCCCAGCCGTGCTCGTCATCGCCGATCAGAAGACGCTTGGGATCGGTGGACAGAGTAGTCTTGCCGGTGCCGGACAGACCGAAGAAGATGGCGGTGTGCTTGCCTTCCATATCGGTGTTGGCGGAGCAGTGCATGGCAGCGATGCCCTGCAGAGGAAGGTAATAGTTCATCATGGAGAACATGCCCTTCTTCATCTCGCCGCCGTACCAGGTGTTGAGGATGACCTGCTCACGGGAGGTAACGTTGAAGAGGACAGCGGTCTCGGAGTTGAGGCCCAGCTCCTTGTAGTTCTCGACCTTGGCCTTGGAAGCGGTGTAGACCACGAAGGTAGGCTCGAAGTCAGCAAGCTCCTCAGCAGTGGGCTTGATGAACATGTTGGTGACAAAGTGGGCCTGCCATGCCACTTCCATGATGAAGCGGACGGCCATGCGGGTATCCTTGTTGGCTCCGCAGAAAGCGTCTACGACATAGAGCTTCTTGCCGGAGAGCTGCTTCAGGGCGATCTCCTTGCAGGCCTTCCATGCTTCCTGAGTGGCTACATGGTTGTCGTTGGGATACTCGGGAGTGGTCCACCAGACGGTATCCTTGGAGGTCTCGTCCATAACAATGAACTTATCCTTGGGAGAACGGCCGGTGTAAATGCCGGTCATAACGTTGACGGCGTCCAGCTCGGTCAGCTGGCCCTTGTCAAAGCCGGTCAGGGAAGGATCCATCTCATCCTGGAAGAGCTGCTCATAGGAAGGATTGTAGACGATCTCAGTAGTGTCAGAAATGCCGTACTTTTTCAGATCAATTGCCATTTTTATACCTCTTTTCTTACGATAGCTATAGTTGATCCTTAACGATTTCAGATCGTTAAAAAATAAACAATCACAAAATTCTCGAATCGCGTATATATTGGCACAAATCAGAGAAAAAATCAATAGCCGTTTCTGATATGTCTTCCCCTTTTGCCCGGGGCCCTCTCAGGAGGTCCTGGGCATTCTTCTCCTGTGGGAGATCCAGAGCCAGGCCAGGGCCAGGACCACCAGGACGGCCGCGATCCAGGCAGGGACCGGGATCTGGCGGAGGTTGAAGCAGCGGACGTTGATCCACATCCGGTTGATGGCGTCGTTGGCCTCGGCGTCAAAAAAGACCATGATGGAGGACCTCCGGATGGCCGCCTCGTCGGGATACTGGGAAAAAAGCTGGCGGTCCAGCTGGTCCGCGGGGGCCGTGATCACATAGTCCTCATCCTCATTGTCGCCCGAGAAGAAGTAGCCCAGAGGATAGTCGGTGGTGTCCTCCTCATCCTCCTCGGCCCCGTAGCACCAGTCGGCGTATTCAAAGATCCTGGGATCATCGCCGCCGGAAATGACAGAGGTATAGCCGATGTAGTACATATTCCGGATGACCGAGTCGGGCCTGGACATGAAGTTGATGAAGGCCTCGGCCGCGTGCTGGCGCTCGGGATCTCCCTCCAGGCCTGCCCTGAGCATGACCCAGCCGTCGAAATAGATGTTGGTGGACTCCTCCGGCACGGCGAAGCAGAGGGTGTAGTCGTCCTCATCCGCCTGGTCCAGGGTATAGACCGCGTCGCCGGACCACTGGTAGTTGGCCACCACCTTGCCGGTGATCATGTCCGCCTTGCCCGAATCCGTCTCAAAGGAATAGGCGTTGTCCCGGACGCTCTGAAGGTAGTCCTGGACCGCCTGGATGGTCTCGGGCGACACATCGTTCATCTCCTCCTCCAGACGGAGGGAATAGTCCGGGTCCGCCAGAAACTCCGGATCGGTCAGAAGGTCGTGCTTGAGGGCCCCCACCGCCGCGAAATAGGTATCCCGGACGTTGTCCTTGATGGTGACCTGGCGGGCGTAGCGGGGATCGTTCAGGACGGCCCAGGAGGAGGCGTCCTCCCGGCTGACGACGTCAGGATTATAGACGATCCCGGTAATGCCCCACATATAGCCGGCCGCGTAGGCGGACCAGGGCTCTCCGCCGATCTCCTTGGAGTCAAAGACCGACCGGATGTAGGGGGAGACCCCGTTGATATAGTAGTTGTTGGGGTCGGAGGCATCAAAGAAGTCCGGGGACAGGGGGACCAGCTTATCCTCCGCCATCAGCTTCATGAACATGTACTCGGAGGGGCAGACCAGGTCGTAGACGTCCCCCAGGGTCAGCATGTTGTAGAGGTCTTCGTTGGTGCCGAAGGTGGAATACTCCACCCGGACCTTTTTGCCGTAGGTCTCCTCGTACCAGTCCTCAAAGTCCTCCACGATGGGATTCTCGCCGATGATATCGCCGCTGGGCAGGTCGATGGTCTCTTCCTCGTCCCAGTCTCCCAGGTCGATGTATTCCTCCCAGTTGCAGACCCGGAGGACCACCGTTCCCTCTTCCTTTTCTCCTGCCAGGGCCTCCCGGGCCGGCAGGGCCGCCAGGAGGCAGGTCCCTGTCAGAAGAAGGGCCAGCAGCTTTCCGGCCTTATTCTTCGCAGCCTTGCTCATGCCTTCCTCCTTTCCGGGGCCATTTTCATTCCCTGCAGGTTGGATGCCGCCACGATCAGGACGACCACCAGGAAGATGACCGCCGAAAGGGCCCAGAGGGCTGTCTTTATGGTGGTCTGGGATCCCTTGGTCGCGTTGACGACATAGGTGGAAATGGTATCAAAGGTGGCCGGCTTGGTATAGGTGGCCACAAAGTAGTCATCCAGGGACAGGGTGACCGCCAGGGCAAAGCCGGATACGATGCCGCCCTGGAGCTGGGGCAGGATCACGCTTTTCAGGGCCGCGGCAGGGGTCGCGCCCAGGTCCAGGGCGGCCTCATAGATGCTGGGGTCCATCTGCTTGAGCCTGGGCATGACGGACAAAAAGACGAAGGGGGAGCAGAGGGTCACATGACCGGCCACCAGGGGGATAAAGGTATCCTTGCTGACCCCCAGGACCACCACCAGCAGGATGCAGATGGAAAAGCCCGTCACGACATCGGCGTTGACCACGGGGATCTGGTTGAGGGTGGTGATCATGGAGGACCTTGCCTTGGAGGAATAGAAGGCTCCGATGGCGCCCATGGTGCCCAGGACCGTGGCCAGGGCTGCCGATCCAAGGGCCAGGAGGACCGTGCCCAGGATCATGTCCCTGAGCTCCGGCGTGGTAAAGAGCGTTACGTAGTTCCGGATCGAAAAGCCCCGGATGGCGCCGATGTTGGTCGCGCTGGTAAAGCTGTAGACCGTCAGGATCAGGATCGGCGCGTACATAAAGACCAGGACCAGGACAAGGAACAGGTTTCCCAGAATTTTCTTCACAGCAGGGCCCCTCCCACAGCCTGGGCGTCCTCCTCTTCCATCCCGCGGGTCAGGAGGGTGAAGACACAGATGATGGCCAGGAGGATCAGAGCGATCATGGATCCGCCGTGCCAGTTATAGGAAGCGAAATAGGAGCCGATCAGGCTGCCCATGATATAGGTGGAGTTATAGAGCATATCCAGGACCACGTAGTTGGTCATGGCAGGCAGGAAGACCATGGAAACGCCGCTGACGATGCCCGGAACGGACAGGGGCAGGGTGATATGCCAGAAGGCCGCGAAATCTCCGGCCCCCAGGTCCTGGGCCGCCTCGATCAGGGACCTGTCCAGGCGGGACAGGGTCGTATAGATGGGCAGGATCATAAAGGGCAGGAAGTCATAGGTCATGCCCACCACCGCGTTGAGGAAGGGATGCATGGCCAGGTTCCCCTCGATCAGGGTCAGGATCTCCTTGAGGGCCGTGATCCGGAGGGAAAAGTTGATCCACATGGGCATGACGAAGAGCATGACCAGGACGGACTTTTCCTTCAGCTCGCTCTGGGCCAGGACATAAGCCGTGGGATAGGCGAGCAGGAGGCAGACGCAGGTGGTCACAAAGGCGATGGCAAAGGAATAGCACAGGGTCCCCAGGGTGTTGGGGTCCGTGAAGAATCCTGTCAGGTTGGAAAGGGTCGGCTGGCCCTGTCCGTTGGTAAAGGCATAGTAAAAGAGGACCAGAAGGGGCAGGACCACAAAAATGATCAGGAAAAGGATATAGGGAATGCCCAGGTCCTTCCGGGAAAATCTGAGTGTTTTCATACAGGCCCTCCTCAGCGCTTCAGAGCAAAGGACATCTTTTCCACGGGCATGATCAGGCCCACGTGGTCATCCATGTTCCAGAGATACTCATCATCCACGATAAAGTCATGCCCGGCGTCGGTATGGATGACATAGGAGTAGTGGTCGCCCTTGTAGATCAGGTTGGAGATATGGCCGTCCACGAGGCCTTCCTCCACCTTGTCGGTCATGAGGATGTCCTGGGGCTGGATGGAGATCTGGATCCTGGTCTTCCTGGGATCGATGACCTCTCCGGCCCCGTCCAGAAGGGTCCCGTCCTCCAGCCGGCGGCTGCCCGGGATGATCCGGGTCACGGAGGTGTCGATGACCCTGCCGTTCCAGGCCAGGCGGAAGTCGTCGTTGATCTCTGCCATGAAGTAGTTGGTATGGTCCTCCGCGATCATGACGTGGATATTGTCGGGCTCGACCCGCATGCCCACCTGGTCCCCGGGACGGGCGGAATGGACGGACCGGACCACCATTTCATTCTTTCCGGACTCCACGGTGATCTCGTAGTGCATGCCCTTGAAGATGACCGAGGTCACCACGCCCCGGATGGTCCCCGCTTCGGGCGCGGTCAGCTCCACGTCCTCAGGCCGGACCACGGCCGTGATGTGGGTGCCTTCGGCGATATCATCAACGCAGTCGAACTCGCCGCCGCAGAAGCGGGCCTTCAGCCGGCCGGTCATGATGCCGTTGAAGATATTGCTCTCCCCGATAAAGTCGGCCACGAAGGCGTTCCTGGGCTCATTGTAGATGTCCTCCGGGGTCCCGATCTGCTGGGTCCTGCCCTCGGACATGACCACGATCCGGTCGGACATGGTCAGGGCCTCCTCCTGGTCGTGGGTGACATAGATGAAGGTGATGCCCAGCTCCTGGTGCATGGCCTTGAGCTCCAGCTGCATCTCCTTGCGCATCTTGAGGTCCAGGGCGCCCAGAGGCTCGTCCAGAAGGAGGATCTGGGGCTCATTGACCAGGGCCCTGGCGATGGCGATCCTCTGCTGCTGGCCGCCGGACAGGGTGGGAACGGACCGGTTCTCAAAGCCCTCCAGGTCCACCAGGTCCAGGACCCTGCGCACCTTGCGGCTGATCATCTCCTCGCTCATCTTCTTCTGCCGGAGGCCGAAGGCGATGTTGTCATAGATGCTCATATGGGGGAAAAGGGCATAGCGCTGAAAGACCGTATTGATGGGCCTTTCATAGGGAGGCATGGCGGTAATGTCCTTTCCGTTCAGGAGGATCCTTCCCTCTGTGGGAATATCAAAACCGGCGATCATCCGCAGGGTCGTGGTCTTGCCGCAGCCGGAGGGCCCCAGGAAGGTAACGAACTCTCCCTTCCGGACCTTGAGGTTGAAGTCGTCCACTGCCTTGAAGTTGTTCTCAAAGACCTTGGTAACGTGGGAAAGCTCAATGATGGTATCGGTATTTGCTTCCATATCTGTATATCCTCCCTCTTCAGAATGTGGGCGGCGAGCTCACCCAGATCAGCCTGGCGGGCTCCTCCGTTACATTTTCAATATAGTGGCCCCGGTCGGCGGCAAAATAAAAGCTTTCCCCGCTCCGGACCGTGAACTGCTTCTCATCCAGGTGGAGCTGGACGCTGCCCGAGAGGACGAATCCGAATTCCTCCCCCTCATGGGCCTCCTGGACCAGGATCCTCCTGCCCGGCTGGATCACCACCAGCAGGGGCTCCATCCGGTATTTCTGGGCCATGGGCACGATCCACTGGATGCTGGATCCGCCCTCGTCGATCTTCTCGAAGAAATCCTCCTCCGAAAAGACCACCTGGTCCGGCCGGTCCTCGTCAAAGAACCGGGAGGGAGTCGTCCCCAGACACTCGATCAGGTCCAGCAGGGTGACCATCGAGGGCGCCACCAGGCCGTTCTCCAGCTGGGAAATGTATCCCTTGGTCAGCTCGGTCCGGTCTGCCAGCTCCTGCTGGGTCAGACCGTTCATGTTCCGGAGCTCCCTGATCCGTTTTCCTATCGTTCTGTTGATCTGATCCGCATCCATATCCGCCTCCATGGTCCCGGCCGTGCGCGATAAGCAATTCTAAACCGGATGGTCAGTTTTGCTAAACAGTCCATCCGGTCTGATTATAGTACTATGAAACGGAAAGTCAATCATTCCTGAACACAAAATGCTATCTCTGACAAAAATACGATCAGAAAGGGCCAAAGGTCCAAAACCGTCTGTCTATTTCCCCGCCCCCTTTTCGCGGCCCTCTCCGCCGTATCGTACACTTATGATGCGGGCAGTTTTATTTTCCGGGAAAACCGGTCCCGCCGGATGACGGCAGGCCGGCCGGGAGTGGTATACTAAGAATACGCCTGCCCGCGGCAGGAA
>CAMOUD010000035.1 GCA_946626215.1 uncultured Lachnospiraceae bacterium | reverse complement strand
GGTGCCGCGCCACGAGGCCGGATATGGAAAAGGAAAGGCAAAGGCGCCGCGGCGCCTTTGCCTTTCCTGCTTCTTCTGTATCTGTGCTCTCTCAGCCCGGCCTTCCCGCTTATTTGGCTCCGGGCATGGCCTTTTTGAATTCTTCAAAGATCCCGTCGGAATCCGTGCAGAAGATGATATCCATCTTTGTGCCGGGGTTCTCCCGGATCCACTGGGCCGCCGCCATCAGGATCGTCCTGACCGCGTCTCCCAGGGGAATGGCGCCGGCCCGGAGCCCTGTCCCCAGGGGAGGGAAGGCGCAGCTGACGGCGCCGGCCAGCTTTGCCGCGTCCAGTCCTCTCCGGACGGCTTCCGCCGCGGCCGCTCTGGCCAGATGGGGCCGCTTCCTGTCATAGGCGGGGATCATGGTCATGAAGAGCCTGTCGGCGGAGACCTTCCCCGCGTCCGCGCTCCGGAGCTGGCCGGGCCTGCCCCTGCCGTCCTCCAGGACCAGGCAGCCGCACTTCAGGGTCCTGATGTCCCCCTTGGCGAAAAGGATCCGGCTCACGGCCTGGCCCTTGCCGGGGGCGGCCGGAAGCTTCAGCATGGTCTCGACGATCTTCAGGGGGAGGGCGATCTCATCCGCTCCCGGATTGATCAGGATCCCCTGGAGGCCGCGGCCGAACTCATTGTCCTGGCCGGCCAGCTGCATGACCCTGGTAAAGAGCTCGCGAATGGTGAAGGAGACCACCATGACCGCCTCCTTCCTGGCCCGCTTCAGCTCCTCCTCCGAGGTATAAAGGGGCTGGAAGAACTTGCCGTCCCTGGTCCGGACCAGCTGGAGCTGGAAGGTGTTCTTTCCCTCCGTACCCTCTCCTCCCCGGACGGCCTGGCCGGGCGCCAGGACCCTGGCCCCCTCATGCAGGCGCTTGTTCAGGGCCGCGCAGACCCTGTTGAAGGCATCCTGGCGGCCGGATCCGTCCGCTTCCTTCCAGGCCCGGACCGCCTCCTCCACGGGCTCGTTCCCCGCGGGCCTGAGCTTCTGGGGGACCGGCTTCTTCGTGGTCCTCTCGAACACATGCTGCCAGGCCTCCATCCGGGCGGGATCGGCCTCCCTGGCTTCCTTGTCGGCCCTGACCTTCTTTTCAAAGCCTTCCATGACCTGCCGCATGTCTGTGGGCACGATGGCCCTGCAGACCTCTCTCAGGTCATCCGGGACCCCGTAGGCCGCCTCCGCCATGGCACCCGTCATGCAGGCGATGGTGTCGGAGTCGCCGCCTATGGAAACGGCCGTACGGACCGCGTCCTCATAGCTTTTCCCTTCCAGGAAGCAGAGGATGGCCTGGGGAACAGACCCGGAGGCCGTGTCCGTAAAGCTGTATCCCTCCCGGATCTGGTCCGCCGTGCCGGTAAGGTCATAGGAGAACTGCCTGGTGACAAAGGACCGGATGGCCTCCCTGTCCTCTCCGTGAAGGGCCATGAAGATGACCGAGGCCACGGCATCGGCCCCCTTGACGGTCTCGGGGTTGGAATTGATGACAGAGGCCGTCAGCCTGGCCACATGCCGCATCCGGAGGAAGTCCTCCTGGATGAGCCAGGGCACGCTGGCCACCCTGGCCGCCGCCTCATTGGAATCCGTATTCATGGGGCTGGGATCCTCCTCATGGAGCCAGAGGGTCATGTCCATGCCGTAGCCGGCCATGGGATAGGCCCTGCCGAAGGCCTGGAGAGAGTCCGTCAGGGCTCCCCTCAGGGTCTCGTCATCGGCTCCCGGGCCCGCCTTTAAGAGAGCGTCCGCCACCGCCACTGTCATGATGCCGTCATCGGTATATTCCGATTCGGCGGAAAAAAGCTCAAATTCCTTGGTCTTGATGTTATGGGAATCAAATTCATAGGGGCTTCCGATAATGTTGCCCAGTACAGCACCGAACATGGCACTTTCCTCCTGTCGTTTGATCGGCCGGGGCCTTAAGGAGGATTATAGCATAAATCCCCTCCTTCTGCTCTCTCCGCTTCCCTTCCCGGTCCTTCGTCCGGGACCTTCCGGCAAAATCACTCTTTTTTTTGACCGGTTTCGTGCTAAAATACATGGTGCAGGTCTGTCCCCTTTTGGGAAAAGGCCTTCCCTCAGCTTCTTTTACAGGCAGCTGCCTTCCGGGGCGGCGCCCTTTGATATACAGGAAAACATGTCCATGGCCGAATTTGTCCTTCCCGAAGTCGAAGACGTACTTCGCTACCATACCAGGTGGAATACCCGCCGTCTCCAGCCCTACGAAGAGGAGCTCTTCGATCTCTGGGAGGAGAACGGCGTCCGCTGCAAGCTGGAATACTCTGTCCAGGGGCCTTCCATGACCCGGTTCGCGGTCACCCCGGAAAGCAGGACCAGCGCCCGCAAGATCTCCTCCCTGACCGAATTCTACAAATCCATCTTCCACAGAAGAGACATCATCGTCTATCCCAACAACGGCAGGATCTTCATCGACGTCCCCTGGCAGAACGATACCGTTTACCTGGGCGACCTCCTGAGGGCCTCCTACTACCAGGGATCCCGGGGCCTTGCCTGCGCGGGCGGCATGGGGATCCACCGGGAATGCGTCTTTGTGGAGCTGACCGACTCTCCCCACCTCCTGGTGGGCGGGTCCAGGCCCGCGGAGCTGGCCGACTACCTCCACACCGCCGTCCTCAGCATCCTCATGAACCACACGCCCGAGGACATCGAGATGTACCTGTGCGGCCAGGGCCGCTATGACTTTTCCGCCTATGAACCCCTGGACCACTGCCGCGTGGTCTCCGACCCCATCCGGATGAAGGGGGTCCTCCGGACCCTGAATGAGGAGCTGGGCCACAGGCGGGCCGCCCTCTATGAAAGCCGGTGCAGGACCATCTATGAGTTCAGCGGGGAGATGCCCCACCTGATCTGCGTCATCTCCGAGGCCGCCGAGGTCCTTTCCTCCGACCGGAGCGAAATGGCGGAGACCATCCGGAAGATCGCGGAGAGAGGGCCTGCCTGCGGCATTCATCTGATCCTCTCTTCTGCAAAGCCGGCCGTTCTCCGGCCGGTCCGGGACTGGTTCCCTGCCCGGATCTCCTTTCAGGTCTCCGCCATGAGCGATTCCTATGTGCTGATCGATACCAAGGGAGCCGAAAGGCTCCGGGGGAAGGGCGAATTCTTCTACCTTGACCGCTATGGGTCCGATCCCTATATCCTCCAGAGCGGGGAGGTCAGCCAGGCGGAGATCCGCCGGGCCGTCAGCGCCATCGCCGCCAACTTCGGGACCAGGAGCTCCTCCCGCCCCAGGGAAATGTCCCTTCTGGAAAAGCTCTTTTCCCGCTACTGATCCAGTTCGTCCATGGCCTCCGACAGGCCCTGCCCCACCCGGGTCAGGGGCCCTGCCAGGGCCTTCATGAGAGCCTGGCCCGCAAGGACCAGGCTCTCCAGTTTTTCATAGGCAGGCGGCGTTTCCGCCTCCAGTCCGGCCAGATAAGTCATCTGGCCGCTTTCTATGTCCAGGTCGATCCTGCCCGCGGGCATCCTGTGGTTGACGGCGGCCGCCAGGAGCGCCGCCTCCCGGAGGCAGTCCTCCTCACAGGGGACCGGCAAGGGGATGGCGTAGTCGTAGCCCCCGTCCCGGACGGCCAGCAGGCTCCGGAGGACTCCGTCCTCCTCATCCTCCAGAGGAAAATCGATCAGGAAATTGCCCGTCTCCTCATCCACCGTATAGGTCTGTCCGCTGACGGCAAGAAAGCGTTCCGCCGCCAGGGCCAGGTCTTTTCTGTCTGCCATATCCCTGTATCCCTTTCTCAGATCCCGAAGCCGTAGCGGGAAGCCTTCCTGGGCTTCTCCACCAGGACCTCCCGCCGCTCTCTGGTGGCGTAGCGGAAGTCCGACACCTCCAGGACCCGGCCGGTCTCGCCCGGGTCTCCGTTGAGCTGCATCCGCATCAGGGCCCTGGCCTGGGCCTGGTTGAAGATGTTCTGGACATAGCGGGCGTTGGAGAAGTCCGACGCCTTCAGGAGCTTTTCATCGAGATGACTGAAATAGGACCGGACCTCCTCCCAGAGGCCGGGGCCCTCCTCCAGGCCTCCCTCCCGGATATGGGTCCGGAAGATCTCCGCCATGGTCTCCCTGGAGTAGCCTCCGAACCGGATGGTATAGCCCACGGCTCTCTTCAGACGGGGATAGGCCTCCAGCATCCGCTCCAGGCTCTCCTTCCTGCCTGCCAGGACCACGACCAGCTCCTGTCCGTGGTCCTCCATCTGGGAGACCAGGGCCCGGAGGGCCTGCCTGCGCTGCCTTTCCAGCTCTTCTTCCTTAGCGGGCCCGGCCTTCTTCTCCTCGGCCCTCTTTTCCTCCAGGGCGCCGATCTCATCGATATAGAGAACGCTCCCGAAGGCGTCCCGGCAGACCTTCATGACGGCAGGGACGGACAGGCCCCTGCGGGAGGAGACCATGTCCTCGGCCCGGTGCTCAAAAAGGAGGCCGTCGGATAAGAGGCCCTTTTCCCGGAGCATGGCCGCCAGGAGGCTGGCCGCCGTGGACCGGCCGGTCCCGGGCTCCCCCTCAAAGCACATGTGCATGGATCCTGCCCTGCCTGTCTCCTCGACCTGGCGGCTGATATCCTCCACCGCCTCCCGGAGCTGCCTGCAGATATCCTCAAAGCCGCAGAGCCCCTCCATGATCTGGTCCGGGGTCTGGTTCCAGCGCCGGCTCCGGACAAACCCCTCCAGGTCGGCGGCCCCGATGGGAACCGGCGTCTCCGAAAGGTCCTCTCCCCTTTCTGCCGCCCGGCAGATCCTCTGATAGACCATCTCGTCAAAAAGCTTGCTGACGGTCCGGATCCCGTAGAAGCGGCCGTCGGCCTTTTCCTCGGCGATCCTCTGGCGGAAAAGGGCCAGGGCCTCCTCATCGGCGGCAAAGCCGGCCTCTTCCAGCTCCGAGACCAGCATCTCCTCCAGGTCGGCCATGGAATGGGGCACGAAGACCACCTGCCGGATCATCATGATATCGGCCAGGACGGTCCCGATCCTCTCCAGGATGTCCTTTTCCATGTAGGGGACCCGGAAGACATAGATGACGTTCTCCGTGTTGTCCTGCAGGGCCTCCAGGAAGGTCCGGAACTCCGGCGCCTCGATCCTGTCGGTCCACTCGCTGATATCCAGCTCCACGATCACGTCCCTGGCCTGGACCAGGGCGGAGGAAAAGGCCTCCAGCACGTCCTCGGTCTGGTTCTGGCCCAGGATGTTCCGGGCCGAATCGGGGCCCATGGAGACCTGCATGAGGCCGGACAGGGGGACCTTGCGCTCCACGACCCGGAGGGCCCGGAAGAGCCCCTCCTCCCTGAGAAGGGCGGCCAGAAGGTGGAGGGCGACGGAAAGGCCCTCATCCGAGTCGCAGCTCATGAGATAGGACCGGGCCGCCAGGGCGGACTGCTGGCCCCTTTTCAGGAGCAGGGGGGCCGCCGCGTGGATCTCCTCGCAGAGGCCGATGAAGTCCCCGGCTCCCTTGAGGCCCCGGATCTCCTCCAGGACCTGGAGGGCCTTTCCTCCCTGGTCTGTCTCCTCTTTCCCGCCGGTCTTCCCGGTCTCTTCAATGGACAGACAGGAAGCGGCCTCCTCCATGGTCAGGCCGAAGGCTTCCATCAGGGCCTCCAGGGCCGCCCGGGCCAGGTCCTCCAGGGCCGTCCCCTCCGTCAGGTCCACGGCCAGGACAAAGGGCCCTGTCTTCTCCACCGTGACCCCTGCCAGGTTCCGGCAGGTCTCCTCCAGCAGGGCGGAGGGCAGGCGGGGAGCCAGGTAATGCTCCTTGACGAACGCTTCCTTGAGATGGATCAGGTACTTCATGATTTCTTAACCTCCCGCTTCTTCCGACAGGATGTCTCTGACCTCCATGAGGATCTTGCCCAGAAGGTTCCGGCCCCTCCAGGCCGAAGGATCCCTGGCGGCGGCGTCCTGGGCCGACAGGCCGATTCCCCAGATCCTGTCCCTGGGGTTGGCCTCCGCCAGATAGGCGTCCCCTGTTTCCAGAAGGACCTCCCGGCAGGCCTCGTTCTGCCGGAACTTGGCCAGGTTGGCGTTCCTGACCACTTCCTCCCGGCAGCCCTCCCAGATCTCGGCCACGTAGGGCCTGACCTGGCGGCCCAGCTTCTTCATTTCAGCCGGCGTCTCCGCCCGGAGGACGGCGTGATAGGTGATCAGGTCTCCGAAGACCAGGGCCTTCTTGGCCATCATGTACTGCTCGCAGCAGGTGTAGGGTATGCCCTCCAGGGTAAAGGGGGCCTGGTACCACTGGCTCAGGGCCGCGTAGGGCTCCGAATCCTTTTCCCGGAAGAAAAAGATGATGGGGCCGGCGGGCTTTTTCGTCCTCTCCCGGTAGCTCTTGTCTGCCCGGACCCTGTCCGCCTTTGCCATGTCCCCTTCCTCCGCGCCGGCGGCCTCCATCTCGAAGGTGGAGCCCTCGGGCTTTAAGTTGGAGGGGATCTTCGCCAGCTGGTCCGCCACCTCGAAGGGCAGGAGCATGGGGCCGGTGAAGGCGTCCAGGACCAGGCCGGCCACGCCCTCCGCCTCATGGGCCAGCTTGAGGCAGCGGAGGATGGGCAGGCGCAGGCACCTGACCTGGGAGGCGTACTCCGGCGGGATCTGCTCCTTCCGGGAAAAGACCGCGAAGTAGTATTCTCCGTCGCTCCCCTGCAGGATATCAGGCCGGACCTTGCCTTCCTCCGATTCGCTGACGGGGACCACCACCAGGGAATCCCTCAGGCACCCCAGGACCCCGTAGAAGTTCTCATCCGTGCTGTCCGCAAGCCACCGCTCCTTCATCTGAAGGAGGAGGCTCCCGTCCTCCAGGACCGAGGGGTCCACCCGGGGCGGGACCGCGGCCTCCCGGATCTTGTCAGGGCTGGGGATCTCCCCGGCCGTATCCAGGCTCACATGGCCTCCCCGGCCTCTGGCCGCCAGGTACCCCCTGGCCGCCTTCAGGCCGATGGCGGCCGAAAGATCGTCGGAGGCGGCAAAGAGGACCGTCATCTCATAGTCGGGCATGGAAAGCAGCTCGTCAATGACCGCCTGGACAGCCGCGTGCCAGGCTTCCTCCAGGGGATAGCCGAAGGGGCCGGCGGAAAGCAGGGGGAAGCCGATGGAATGGCAGCCCAGCCTGACGGCGGCCCGGATGGCCCTCTGGTAGGTCAGGTAAAGGAGCCTGGGCTCGCCCCGGCTGCCGCCCCGCCAGATGGGGCCCACGGCGTGGATGATATAGGAGGCGTCCAGGGCAAAGCCGCTGGTGACCGCCACGGACCCGGTATCGCAGTGCCCCAGGGCCCGGCAGGCGTCCCGCAGATGGAGCCTGCCCGCTTTTTCAAAGATATCGGTGCTGTCCTGACAGCCCGGGGTCAGGGTCTCGTTGGCCGGATTGACCAGGGCCTCCACCGGCAGGTCTGTCAGACCGCATCTGAGTATCTGGATCGTGCTCATAAAGAACCTCCTGTTCATGATCCGGGGAGGCGGAAGGCCTCCCCTTCTGAGAATAAGTATAGCACAGCCCGGGGGCTCCGGGACCGGGTCAGCCCCTGAGGGCCCTGGTCTCTTCCTCGGTCAGGCTGTAGACGCCCTTTCCGTCAAAGCGGATCCGGCCCTCCTCCATGCAGGCAAGAAGGCTGTCCCCGAAGGCCTTTTTCAGCTTTTCCCCCATGCGGGGATAGCCCAGGGCCCTGGCAGCGTCCCGGATCAGGCTGTCCCGGTCCGCCCCGGCCAGGTCAAAGAGGGTCCGGCAGAGGGCGGCCCGGATCTCCGCACCCGGGATCTCCTCGATCTCTCTTCTGTCGTCTCCGGGCGTCCGGTATTCCCGGTATCCTTCCGGATCCTGGCCCATCCGCCAGTAGACGGTCTCCTCGCCCTCCTGCCGGCAGGGGATCTGGCTGACAACGCAGATTTTGTGCAGGCAGGTCCTGAGCCTGGCCGTGGTCCTTGGAATGGAGCAGAGGGACAGGACCCGGCGGACCAGGAGCCTCTCGGTGATGGGGGCTTCCGCTTCGACCACGGAAAGGACCAGGTCCTTCAGGGCCGCGTCATAGATCCCTGTGGGGACCAGGGCCGGGTCCAGGATCCGGACCGGCAGGTCCGCCTTCTGATAGGGCAGGGGCCCTGCCGGGCCGGTCTCTTTCACGGGAGTTTCCTCCTCTCCGGCCGCGGCTTCGGCGGTCTCATCCGCCTCCGGCGTATCCGGAGCGTCCGGCGCCGTATCTTCTGTTTCATCTTCCGCGGCGTCCGTATCCCCTCCGGAAGCTGTCTCCTCCGAAGGAGCGGCCAGAGGACGCTGGGCCAGGAGCTTTTCGGCCTCCCTCTTTTCCTCTTCCGCTTCCCGGACCGCGTCCAGGACTCTCCGGATCTCTCTGTCCCGGTCGTCCCACCAGTCCATGGTCCAGACCCGGATCAGGTCCCAGCCCAGGCCCTCCAGGACCTGTCTCTGGGCGATCTCCCGGTCCCTGACGGTCCTGGCCCCCTTATAGGAGCTGCCGTCCAGCAGGACGCCGAGAAGGTATTCGCCGGGCTTTTCGGGGTCGATCACGCCCAGGTCCACCCGGAAGCCCGACCGGCCCACCAGGGCGTCGCATTCGTAGCCCTCCTCTTTCAGGGCCTTCTCCAGGGCCTTAAGGATCCCGTTCTCCCGGTCCCCTTCCAGCTCAGGGAAGGTGCCGGAGGCGTCCACGGGCAGGGGCTCGCCCTCGGCGTAGGCAAGGAAGGCCCGAAGCTCCTCGGCGCCCCGGGACATGCCGGCGCTCACGCGGATATCCGAGGACCTGAGGGAGCTGAAGACCTTCATCTCCAGCCGGGCCCTGGACACGGCCACGTTGAGGCGGCGCCAGCCGCCCTCCCGGTTGAGGGGGCCGAAATTCATATGGATCTTCCCGCTTTTGTCCGGACCGAAGCCCACGGAGAAGAGGATCACGTCCCGCTCATCGCCCTGGACCGTCTCCAGGTTCTTGATGAAGAGGGGCTCCTCCCGGTCATAGGCCCAGGACTCCAGGCCCTCCAGGGACAGACAGGCCTCCGAGAAGAGGTCGTCGATCAGGTTCTGCTGGGAAATGTTGAAGGTCACGATGCCGATGGAATCCTTCCTCCTGTCCGGATCCCTGAACCGGCTGACCAGCTCGGCCACCACGGCCTCCGCCTCCTGCCGGTTCCTCCGCCTGTCGGACCGTTCGTATACGCCCTCCACATGGACCAGACTGACCCGGGAGACCCGGTTCTGGACAGAAGGGAAGGTATAGAGCCGGCTCTTGTAGAAGCGGCTGTTGGAAAAGGCGATCAGGCTCTCATGCCTGCTCCGGTAGTGCCAGAGCAGGTGGGTCTCCGGGATCCCCAGGGTCAGGGCGTCGTCCAGGATGGACTCCAGGTCCTCCAGGTCCGGATCGTCCTCCGAGGAGATCTGGGTCATGAAGAAGGTGGTGGGGGGCATCTGGTTGGGGTCGCCCACGATGACGGCGTTCCTGCCCCTGGCCAGGGCGCCGACCGCCTTGCAGGTCTGGAGCTGGGAGGCCTCGTCGAAGATCACCAGATCGAAGGGAGGCCGGGCGGGATCCAGGAACTGGGCCGCCGACAGGGGGCTCATGAGCATGCAGGGACAGAGCCTGGGCAGGAGGTTGGGCAGCATCTCGAAGAGCCGCCGGATGCTGTATCCCCGTCCCCTGCTCTTGATGGCCCGCTTGAGGACGCCCAGCTCGGTCCGGCCGGATACATCCCTGGATATATCGGGGATCCCTGCCGAAAGCCGCAGGAAGATCTCCCTGGCGGACACCTCCTGCATCCTGGCGTCCAGGTCGGAGAAGCGCTCGATCAGGGTGTTGAACAGAAGGCCGGAAAAGGCGGACAGGTCAGGACTTTCGTCCACGGCCTCAATGATCAGCTGCCGGCTGATGGTCCTCCGGTAGGCAGGGACCAGAAGGGCCGGATCCTGGCCGGAAAGGAGGGTATCCGCCGCGGGGCCAAGGCCCTTTTCCCGGCAGATCATCAGCGCGTCCATGAACAGGGTCCACTCCCGCAGGCCGTCCGCATGGTCCCGGACGCCCTCGAAGGTCTTCCTTCTGGCTCCGAACCAGTCATCCCTGTCCCGGTCGTCCCGGAGAGAAAGGAGGTCCCGGGCCTCCTGTTCGCAGGCAAGATATGCCCGGAAGGCCTCCGTCAGGGAAGCGCAGCAGGCCCCTGCCTCTTCCTTTTCCGAGAGAAGGCGGGCAGCCTCTCCTTTCCCGGTCAGGTCTTCCAGGGCCCGGACCAGGTCCCGGGACCTTTGGGCTTCCGCAAGGGCGTCCCGGCCGGCCAGGGAGGACAGGGCCTCTCTGTGGTCCTCCTCCAGAGACCGGATCTTTTCCTCCAGGTCCCGGAGGGCCGAAAGGCCGGCAAGGCCCGCCCTGAGGACCTCTTCCGTCACGGGTCCCCGGCAGCAGGCGGCCGCTCTGGATCTCAGGCCCCGCATCTTCAGGGCCCTGACAAGGAAGAAGCTGTTTCCGGCTTCCTCCAGGTCTCTTTGCCAGGCAGGAGCGTCCAGGGAAAGGAATTCCTCCTTCCAGCCCTCCAGGAGGTCAGTTTTCTTTGCCCCGGCTTCCCCCAGGAGACGTTCTCTTTCCCGCATATCCAGGACAGCCCTGTCCGGATCAGGGGAAAGGATAAAGGCCCGGGGACAGGCCGCCAGGTCCTCATAGAGGGAGGCTGCCCGGACATGGTCCTGAAGGGCCGCGAAGCCGCAGGCTCCGGAAAGGCCCAGAAGGGCCGCAAAGGCCCCTTCCGCTTCCTCCAGATCCTGAAGGGTCCCGAGACAGGCCTTCATCCGGTCGGAGGCCGAAAAGCGCATGCGCTGGGTATAGGTCCTGGCTTCCACAGGCAGAAGGGGATTCTCAGGATCCGCCCCGGTCCTGGCAAAGGCCTCCGCCGCCCTCTCCAGCAGGACCTGGGCCTCCCGGATGGAAGGAGCGTCCTCCGGCAGGGGACGGCCGCCGGTCTCCAGAAGGGAGACTCCCTCCTCTCTTTCGTACATGGAGACCAGGTCATGGATGGACAGGCCGCAGGAGAGCCTCCTGTGGAGGGCGCCCGCATAGGCGCCCAGGGTCTGCCTGAGGGCCTCTGTTTCAGACAGAAGGGCCTCATAGTCCTCCCCGGCCGCGGCTTTTCCGGCGTCCAGGGCCTCCTGGAGCTGGTCCAGGACGCTCCTCCTGGTGGCCTTGTTGGAATGGAGCTCCAGGCAGAAGGGACCCAGGCCGATCCTTTCCAGCCTGGTCTGCACCACCGAAAGGGCCGCCATTTTTTCCGCGACAAAAAGGACCGTCTTCCCGTTCCCCAGGGCGTTGGCGATCATGGTGGTAATGGTCTGGGATTTGCCCGTGCCGGGCGGCCCGTGCAGGACAAAGCTGACGCCCTCTCCGGCGGCCCGGATGGCGTGGAGCTGGGTGGCGTCCGCGGGCAGGGGCAGATAGACATCGCCCTCCGGCACGGTCTCCGGCAGGTCCATGTCCTCCGTTTCGTAATCGGCCCGGCCCAGGATCAGGGACCGGACGAGCTTGTTGGCTGAAAGGTCTCCCATCCTGGAATGCAGGTCGTTCCACATGACGAACTGGGAGAAGGAAAAGATGCCCAGGCAGGCCGTCTCCATGACGTCCCAGCGCTTCTTGTCCATGACCGCGTGGCGGACCAGGGTCAGGACCCGGCGGACGTCCACGCCGGGATCGGATACAGGGACAGAATCCAGGCCCGTGATCTGGATCTGGAAGTCCTGGCGGATCTTTTCAAAGATGGTGATATTGAGCTGGGGCTCCTCCTCCCTGAGCCGGATGACGTAGCCCTTGCCGCCCATACGGCGGACGATCTCCGCCGGCAGAAGAAGGATGGGGGCGTATCTGGCCTTTTCCGACAGGTCGGACTCATACCACCGCAGCATGCCCAGGGCCAGGAAGAGGGTCCCTACCCCGTTCTCCTCCAGCATGGTCCGGGAGGTCCGGTAAAGGTGCTTGACCCTTTCCGGCAGGTCGGTCTCCGAGGCTGAGGACCGGAGGCGGCCGGCAGAAAGCTCTCTTTCCAGCATGGGCCTGAATTCGCCCAGGTCATGGATGTTGTCCAGGGTCAGGGAAGAGACCGGGATGTGCCAGTCCTCGGGGATCTGGTGGATCTCAAAGGAGGATCCTGACGCCAGGGCGTCCTCCAGGACCTCCAGGTCCGGTACAAAGAGGGGCAGGATCTGGCGGCCGGGCCTGAGGTTGATCAGGGTGTTCCTGAGGGACAGGTCCAGGAGGCGCCTTTCCCAGGCGGTCTGCCTGGTGGGGGCGCTGACCATGTCCTCCTCTGTCAGCTCGATCCGGCTGTCTCCGGCTTCGGGCTCCCCGGTGATCTCCTCCTCTTCCCGCTCCGGCCTTTCGAAGGTCCAGACGCCGTCCTTCAGGACCCGGACAGGGAGGGGGCTGATATGGGAGAGCCTGGCCCTGGTCACATCCAGGATCAGGCCGGGCTCCTTTTCCCCGCTGAGAAGGTCCCTGGCCGCCTCTCTGGCCCTGTCAAAGCTGACAGCTTTGCCGGAAAGGGCCCCGGTAACCTCGACAAGGGCGATCCGGCCGACGCCGTCCGCCGTCTGCTTGGAGAGCCAGGCGGCGTCCTCGGAACAGGGATCGGGCATAGTAGCCTCCTCCAGCCAGAAGCCGCAGACAGCATGGTCGTCGAAGAGGACCAGAAGGGGATGCAGGCCCATGGCCTCCAGTCCCGCCGCGTAGAGCAGGGACAGGTCCAGGCAGTTGGCCAGGCCCCCCTCCCGGATGGTCTCCGGCAGGCGGACAGTCTGGCCGTCCGGATAGAAGGCGCCCGGCGTCTCGGCGTAGACCAGGTTCTCCTGCTGGATGGCCCCGTAAAGGGCGCCGGCCTGGGCCAGGACCCGGTCCGGGTTATTTCTCTGATAGGCGTCCAGGGACCCGTCTCCCGTCCAGGTCTCCAGAAGGGAGGCCGCCCCGGCCAGGAGCCTGGAGACAAAGGGATGGCCCGGCTGCACATAGGCGGCCAGAAGCTCCGGCCTGCTGCCGGTCCCCTGCCAGAAGTCATAGGGAAGAAGGGTGATCTCCCTGCGGCAGACGCCCAGGACCTCCTCCTCTTTGACCAGAGTAAAGGTCATGACGGCCCGCTGGCGGTCCGTCAGGGAGGACAGATAGTCGGCCGAAAGGGCCGGCAGGGGGGCGGAGATCCGGTAGGGCTTGTCCGCGGGCAGGTAGGGGACCACCGTCTCATAGGGATAGAGGAAGGCGGGGTCCGCGCTGATCCTCAGGCAGGCCTCCCGGACGGGGGCCCCGGACAGGTTCCGGACCAGGACCTGGCGGACCAGGATCTGGCCGCTCTGCTGGGATGTATAGGAGGCTGTCTCTTCGGTAAAGGCCTCCAGAGTGATGGCTGTGCTTGTATCCATAAAGAATTCTGTTTCCTCTCTTTATTTGAGCAGGGGCGTCAGGGGGCCCTCTGAAAGGAGGGCGATCCTGTGGGTGGCCCTGGAAACTGCCGTATAGAGCCTGTGCCTGCCAAGCAGGCTGTCCGGGTAGGAATCCGGCCCCGCGTCGGCCAGGATGACCCGGTCGAACTCAAGGCCCTTGGCCAGGGGCAGGTCCAGGATGACAGCGCCGGAAACGGGCAGCCGGCCTGATTCAGACCGGATCCGGACGGCCCTGTCTCCCAGAAGGGCGGAGGCCCTTTCCGCGGTCTTTTTCTGCGCACAGAGGATCCCCGTCAGGCCTTCCTTTTCCTCCAGTTCTTCCAGGGTCCTGATCAGGCAGCTCTCCCATTCCTGTCTGTTCCGGCAGGGCCTGAAAAGAGGGGCCTCTCCGGGCCTTCTGACAGACCGGACCCGGACGGCCTCCTTATCCTCCATGAGGGAGGTGAAGAGGGCCGTGATCTCCGGCGAGGACCGGTAGCTGGTCAGGAGGGAAAGCTCCGAGGGCTCCCTTCTGGTCCGGAAGATCCTCCGGACCTGGTCCATGGTGGCCCGGCCTTCCGCGATGGCCTGGTTCTCATCTCCCAGGAGCATGTATTTCGCGGCGGGGAACCAGGCCCGGATGGCCATGAGCTGGGCCGCGGTATAGTCCTGGATCTCGTCTATCATGACATAGCGGATCCTCTTGTCGCAGGTCCCGGTCAGAAGGAGCCGGGCCGCGCAGAGCTCGGCACCGGTCAGGTCTTCCCTCCCCAGGATGTGCCTGGCCATCCGGTCCGTCCTGACAAAGGACAGGCTCCGGATCTGGGAAAGGGCCGAGGCGTATTCGCTCTCCACCCGCTTTTTCTTTTTGTTCTCGGATCCCTTGAACTTATGGGCCTCCTTTTCAAAGAGCCTCTCCTCCAGAAGGTCCCGGACCACGCCCATCCGGGTCCCTCCCAGGGGGAAATGGTCGTTGGCCCGGCAGTAGTCCAGGATCTCCCCGGCCGAAAAGACCCTCTCCTCTCCGTTCCGGACAGGGACAAAGTCCTCCGCCGTGGGCTCATAGGCCCCCATGGCCTCCGGGAAGGAGGCAAAGTCCTCCCCGCAGTCCGTGTCGGCAGGGTCTCCGCCGGATCCGGACATCTGCAGGAAATCCTTCCAGATCAGGGTCCTGGGATTGGTCTCTCCCATGCCCGGCAGGACCTGGCGGATATAGCGGCGGAAGACGGGGTTCAGGGTGATCAGGCAGACCTCATCCGGCTTCAGGGTCTCCCGGTTCCGGAAAAAGAGGTAGGCGATCCGCTGGAGAAGGACCGAGGTCTTGCCGCTGCCGGCGATGCCCCGGACCAGGAGGCAGCCCACGTCCTTATGACGGATGACCGCGTTCTGCTCCTTCTGGATGGTGGCCGTGATGTCCTGCATCTCGGAGGTATGCCGGCGGGACAGGGACTCGATCAGCAGGGGATCCTCCAGGGCCACCGTGGTATCGAACCAGGCCAGGAGGGAGTCCTCCCGGATCTTGAGCTGGCGCCGCAGGAGCAGGTCGGCCCGGATGGTCCGCCCGTCCACCGTATAGGAGGTGGGCCCGTTCTCCTGGTTGTAGTAAAGCTCCGCCACCGGGGCCCGCCAGTCCACGATCAGCCTCTGGTTGTCGTCATCCATGAAGCCCTCGGGCCCGATATAGAGGTCCCGGA
Organism: uncultured Lachnospiraceae bacterium; assembly: GCA_946626215.1. GTDB lineage: Bacteria > Bacillota > Clostridia > Lachnospirales > Lachnospiraceae > CAG-791. The sequence goes on along the minus strand of CAMOUD010000035.1, from coordinate 3,103 downwards.
CCTGGCCGGAGGGACCTCTCCGGATGCTGATCCTGGCAAAATAGGGGGATTTTTTCAGTCTGGCAAGGACCGCCGCCCGGCGGCCCAGGCTGGTCCTTTCGATGTTGTAGGCGTCGACGGCCCGGTTCAGGACCTCGAACTCGGCGTAGGTCTCCATGGCCGTGGTGTCGGAATCATAGTTGAGGGCCATGTCCTCGGAAAGCTTTTCCTTCTCCTCAGCCACCTCTTTTTCCAGGTCCCGGATCGAGACATGGGTCTCCTCCAGCTTCCTGACGATCAGGGCGTAGACCCTGGTCAGCCTCTCCTGTTCCATCTCGAATACGGGGTCAGCTCCTGCCCCAGTCTGTTCCTGCATGCTGGTTCCTCATTCTTATTCTACAGGCATGATACCGGCCGTGTTACTCCAGGACGGAAAGGACCTTCCGGAAGCATTCCTCATCCCCGATCACCAGGAGGCAGAGCCGGTCCCTGACCCTGGTAATGCCCTGATAGAGGAGCTGGTCGGGGAACTCGTGGGTCCTCCCGGACCTGCCCCGGAGGCGCCCTTCCTCGTCATAGTAGAAGCGTCCGTCCATGCACATGATCACTTTATCAAATTCCTGTCCGATCACCCCGGAGGCGGCCAGAGAAATCCCTTCCGGTACCTGGGGAGCCCTGTCCCTGCTGCAGCTGATGTGGACATAGCCCTGGCGGAGGTAGTATTCCAGGATGGGGACCGCCTCCTCCCTGTCTCTGGCGTAGAGAAGATCGATGTCCCGGTATCGCTGGTTCCTGACTCTCTTCTTCAGCTCAAAGAGGCCCTTGAGGAAGATATGCATCTCCCGGTTGATCCGGATCCTGGCCGTCAGGGTAAAGGACAGGGCTCCGGCCTCCTCCAGCCGGCCCGCGATGTCCCGTTCGGCCTCCCGGGGGTCCAGGACCTGCCTGGAGTCGCAGAAAAAGACGCCGAAGGCCCTCTTGTCCCGGATCTGATCCAGGATAAAGGCAAAACGGCCCTCCTCCAGCCTCTGGGACTCATCCACCAGGACCAGGTCGATGTCCCTGAAATCCTCCTCCGTCAGGCGGGCGTCCGCCGCCCGGATCACCACGCCCTCCATCTGGGCGTCCAGGACCTTGTGGCCGGCGGAAAGAGATCCGCTGGACAGGACCAGCGTCCTGAACCGGTCAGACCAGTTCCTGGCCATGTCATACAAAAGGAGGGTCTTGCCGGTGCCGGCGGCCCCGTGGACCGCGCAGATCCTTTCCTCCCGTCCCTGGGCCGTCAGCTCTGTCAGGATCCTGGCCCGGATATCCCGCTGCTGGTCCGTCAGGAAATACTGGCCCCCCAGAAAGGCGGAGGGGTTGTTGACCGGGGAGACCAGGAAGTCGCTGGCCGAAAAAAGCTTTTCCAGGCCCTCCTGGAGACCGGGCCCGAAGCCGTTCATGACCTCGGCCAGGTTCTCGATGGAGATCTCCGCGAGGGTCCCGCCGGCTCCTATGGTATAGACCTGTCTGGTGGAGGATACAAAGGTATAGGACCCGATGCTGCGGGAAATATGGGACAGGTAATATCGGTTCTGCTTCAGCTGGGCCAGGATCCTTTCCTCTCCCACATGCTCGCTCTTGAGCTCAATGTTGAGGACCCGGCTGTGGTCGGGCGCCACCTTGATCAGGTCGAATTCCTTGCTGATATGGTCGATCACAAAGGAAAAGAAAAAGCCTCCGCAGGCCTCGAAGCTCATCATGGAGGAGCAGGAAAGGAGGCTGTCCATCAGGACGCAGAGGGATTCCTGCTCATTCTTCCTGAGCCTCTTGTAGCTGCCCCGGTCCGACTGGATATTCTCATAGTCCGAAGCCGTCTGGGTATCCCGGATCCTTGTCAGAAAATAGATGTTGACCGCCTTCATGCTCTTTCCTCCCGGCCCCGGCAGGCAGTGTCATCAGCCCTCACCGGCCCGCTGCCCGCGCAATACGTAATGGAGCTTTTTAAGGCTCCCGTCTGTTGCTTAGTATACCAGATATAGGCGGAAAGCTAAACATCTGTTTGTTCACATGGGGGGCCGGGGCAGCAGATCTGGCATGCGGTCCGGTCAAGGGTCCTTTCCACAGGTCAGCATCACATCCTGACCCGCAGCCTCCATGATCTGCTGCCGGGCCCTCCCGGACGGCATGTGTTTTTCTGCGCATATGGTCAGGAGGATATCCGGAAATCCCGCAGGTCTTCGGGATCGACCGCCATGATGTCATACATCAAAGCCGCCTGCCGCTCCATCATGGTGTTCTCACTCGGGTCGTTCAGGTCGACCGCTTCCTGGCCTCTTGTTTCCGTATAAGGCAGAACAACGGACACCGTCGGGGTCTGATTCCCGACTCTGTCCATTCAGTCCTCCTTGTCTGCTACCGGGTCTTTATTCCTCATGCCGCCCTCCATACCTCACTGCCGTCTCTGCCACTGCGTTGATTGTCTTTACAATGAAGCATATCCAGGCAAGGGCCCAGATATATGCGGGAGCATGAAGTGCGTGCAGGATCCAGAAGATAATGCTTGTCGTGACCATGCTTTTCTCCATCAAAAAAGCACCGCCGGAGCGATGCTGTGGATAGTCATCCTTTGGTATATTCAACTCTCAATTTCTTTAATCATTGCTTCCAACAAATCCTCAAAAGAATTGTAATCTGCAGGATAAAAAGCATCACCGTCTTCCCAGGTATCTTCATACTCAACAACAAGAAAATCCCACGGTGATTCGTCGCCCATAATAAAAACATTGAATGGCGTTCCATTCTTGCTTTTAAAATGCACCTCATCTGTATCTTCTTTAAATGGGTATCTTTCTTTCAGCGAATCAATTAACATCCTATGAACTTTTTTTAAGTTTAATCGGATTTCCTGCCAAATCATAATGTGTTCCACTTTTCCCTGTAATGCCATTCTTCACTTTCCAATAGGCTCCACCATGATGCGAATATTTGTCTGGGTGATACTAAAGCGCTCCATCCCCTCCGAAATTAACAATAAATCCTCCTCCTTCTTCAAAGGATTTATTATTTAGACGCCCCTTCTTTAAGCACAATCATTCACTGATTTACCGATATGCCATACCGATACGAGCCTGACAACATG
>CAMOUD010000034.1 GCA_946626215.1 uncultured Lachnospiraceae bacterium | reverse complement strand
GCCGCTCGGAAAGAAGAACGGCGTCCTCGTAGTTGTAGCCTTCCCAGGTCATGAAACCGATCAGAGGGTTCTTGCCCAGGGCCAGCTCGCCTTCGCAGGTGGAAGGGCCGTCGGCAATGACCTGACCGGCCGCGATCCGCTCTCTGTTGAAGACGATGGGCTTCTGGTTGTAGCAGTTGCTCTGGTTGGACCGCTGGAACTTGGACAGCTTATATTCGGACCTTGTCCCGTCGTCGTTGGCCACGACGATCCTGGTGGCGTCGACGAATTCCACAACGCCGCTCTTGTCAGCCAGGATGCAGACGCCGGAGTCAACGGCCGCCTTGGCTTCCATGCCGGTACCGACCGCGGGAGCCTCTGTGGTCAGGAGCGGAACGGCCTGTCTCTGCATGTTGGAACCCATGAGGGCGCGGTTGGCGTCGTCGTTCTGCAGGAAGGGGATCAGGGAAGTCGCGATGGAGAAGACCATGCGGGGAGAGACGTCCATGTAGTCAAAGGCTGTCTTGGGATAGGCGGATGTCTCCGTCCTGTAACGGCCGGTGGCTGTGGAATGGACGAAATAGCCCTGCTCGTCCAGCCGGGTGTTGGCCTGGGCGACATGGTAGTTGTCTTCTTCGTCGGCAGTCATATATACGACCTCGTCCGTGACCCTGGGGTTCTCGGGATCGGAGTGGTCGATCTTGCGGTAGGGCGCCTCGATAAAGCCGTACTCATTGATCTTGGCGAAGCTTGCCAGAGAGTTGATCAGGCCGATGTTGGGACCTTCAGGGGTCTCGATGGGGCACATTCTGCCGTAATGGGTATAGTGGACGTCACGGACCTGGAAGCCGGCACGGTCTCTGGAAAGACCGCCGGGGCCCAGAGCGGACAGACGTCTCTTATGGGTCAGCTCGCCCAGAGGGTTGTTCTGGTCCATGAACTGGGACAGCTGGGAGGATCCGAAGAACTCCTTGACGGCCGCCTGGACAGGCTTGATGTTGATCAGGCTCTGCGGGGTGATGTCGTCGCTGCTGTCGACCTGGTTCATGCGCTCCCTGACCACTCTCTCCAGTCTGGACAGACCGATCCTGTACTGGTTCTGCAGCAGCTCGCCGACGCTTCTGATCCGGCGGTTGCCCAGGTGGTCGATGTCGTCATCGGTGCCGATGCCGTACTCCAGATGGATGTTGTAGTTGACGGAGGCAAAGATATCCTCGCGGGTGATGTGCTTGGGGATCAGCTCATGCACGCTCTTCCTGATGGCCTCGCCCAGCTCCTCGGCGGACGCGTCCGCGTTCTGGGCCAGGATCTCCTCCAGGGCGGGATAATAGACCAGCTCCGTGATGCCCAGGGAAGCGGGATCGCAGTCCACGAAGTGGGTGATGTCGACCATGAGGTTGGACAGGACCTTGACGGGCTCCTCTCTTCCCTCCACGCTGATCAGGACGTAGGGAACGGCCGCGTTCTGGATGGCGTCGGCCATCTCTCTGGTGACGGTATCGCCTTCTTCGCCCAGGATCTCACCGGTCATGTCGTCCCTGACATCCTCTGCCAGGACATGGCCGACGATGCGGCTGCGCATGTGAAGCTTCTTATTGAACTTATAGCGGCCGACCTTGGCCAGGTCATACCGCCTGGGATCAAAGAACATGCCGTTGATCAGGCTCAGAGCGTTTTCAGCGGAAACGATCTCGCCCGGGCGGATCTTCTTGTAGAGCTCCTTCAGGCCTCTCTCCTGGCTGTTGATGGCGCCTTCTTCCCTGCTTCCGGCCGCGTCCTTCTTGGTGGTGGCGTCCTTGATGAAGCAGGCTTCCAGCTTGGGCTCGATGCCGAAGAGCTCACGGATCTCATCGTCCGTGCCGAGTCCGAGCGCGCGAAGAAGGACCGTTACCTGAATCTTGCGGGTACGGTCGACTCTGACCCAGAATACGTCGTTGGAGTCCGTCTCATACTCCAGCCACGCGCCCCGGTTGGGGATGACCGTGCAGCTGAAGAGCTTCTTGCCGTTCTTGTCTCTTTCAATGCCGTAGTAGATACCGGGGGAACGCACCAGCTGGCTGACGATGACCCTTTCCGCTCCGTTGATGACGAAGGTTCCGGTACGGGTCATAAGGGGCAGGTCTCCCATGAAGATCTCCTGGTCCCTGACCGTGGACTTGTTCTCCTTGTCGTAGAGGCGGACCTTGACCTTCAGAGGGGCCGCGAAGGTCGCGTCTCTTTCCTTACATTTATCGATGGAATACTTGGCTTCTCTGGCATCCGGTACCTGGAAGCTCACAAAGGAAAGCGAAAGATGGCCCTGATAGTCATCGATCGGTGAGATATCGTCAAACACCTCCTGCAGTCCCTTGTCCAGAAACCACTGGTAAGAGCTCTTCTGAACCTCGATCAGATTGGGCATATCCAGAACTTCTCTCTGCTTCTGGTAGCTCATGCGCATGCTCTTACCGGCCTCGGTACAATGTATCCTGTGTTTTTCCATCTAGTTCACCCCGTTAGAAATATGTAACAGTGCTTAACAGCAATTCCACGCAGGATCCGGGGTCCCCGTCCCGGGATGCCCCTTCGCGATCCTGTTCCTCTTTTTGGGCGCACGAATCCCCATGCACGCAAAAAAGATGCGTATGATAGTATACTACGCAGCTTTGCAAGAGTCAATTAAAAATTTATAAAATGCCTGAGGCCCTTCCGCCCTTCCCCAGGGCGGCGCCGGCCGGGGGCTTTTTCTCCAAACGCACAGATACGCAGGTCCGCGCCGGAGCACGGACCTGCGTCCTTTGTTGGCTTTTCTTATGTCCGGGAACTGATTACTTGATGGTAACAGTTGCGCCGACTTCTTCGAGCTTAGCCTTGATCTGCTCAGCTTCTTCCTTGGAGACAGCTTCCTTGAGTACCTTGGGAGCTTCCTCAACAGCAGCCTTTGCTTCCTTCAGGCCCAGGCCGGTGATCTCACGGACGACCTTGATGACCTTGATCTTCTGTGCGCCGAAGCTGGTCAGCTCGACGTCGAACTCGGTCTGCTCTTCAACTGCCTCTGCGGGGCCGGCTGCGACAACGGCAACACCTGCTGCTGCGGATACGCCGAACTCTTCTTCACAAGCCTTGACCAGATCGTTGAGCTCAAGGACAGTCATTTCTTTGATAGCTGCAATAATTTCAGCACTGCTTAACTTTGCCATTTGAATTTCCTCCATTCATATTTTTCAATCAGGCGGCCCAGCCGCCTCCTGTCATGATACGGCAGTAATTATTCTGCTGCCTCGGCCGGAGCCGCTTCGCCGTCTTTCTCGGCGATCTGCTTGATGACACGCGCGAAATTCGCGACGGGTGCCTGCCAGCTGCCGAACAGTCTGCCAAGCAGGACCTCTCTGGACGGGATCTTGGCGACCTCGCCAAGCGCGTCAACGTCACAGAACTGTCCGTCCACGATACCGGCCTTGATCTCCAGGGCCTTTGCGGTCTTGGCGAACTCGGTAAGGACCCTGGCGGGAGCAGTCGCGTCTTCTTTGGAAACTGCCATCGCGCTGGGGCCTTCCAGGAAGGGATCCAGTTCTGCGCACGCAGTGCCTTCAAAAGCGCGCTTCATCATGGTGTTCTTATAGACCTTATATGTCACGCCAGCTTCACGAAGCTTTCTGCGCAGCTCTGTGTCCTCCTGGACAGTCAGGCCTCTGTGGTCTACAAGGACAACAGACTGGGCACCGTCGATCTTCTCAGAAATCTCCTGGACGACGGGTGCTTTTAATTCAACCTTTGCCATTCTTTTACCTCCTTATAGATTTTATTGCCGAAAACAAATCGTATAAGTCAGGTTCAAAAAAGAAACCCCTGTCCATACGAAGACAGGGGTATTCTGTAAATCCGTTCATACGATCTTACATTCCCTCGGCAGGTCCTTTGGCGGTTACGCCCCGGAGGGCACCTGCTGTCTTCGGCGTCATAAGACTATGATAGAATACCGCAGGTCCGTCCGCTTGTCAAGCGTTTTTATTCTACCGTAAGTATAAGTTTTTCGGTCCGCTCTTCATTCCGCCTTCGAAATGTATCCGTCCCCGTCAATGGAGACCTCGGGAGACAGGGACCGCATGTAGGAAAGGAGCCTGTCCTTTTCCGATCCCGTCAGGGTCTGGACCCCGTAGTTCTGGAGCATGGGGACAAAGCGGAGGGACGCCATCTTCTTTTCCGAAGGGGTAAAGGTGACCTGGACCACGCCCGTATCCCTGGCGGAAGCGCTGAAGAAGTAGTTGCCCAGGCTGTAGACGCAGGGCATGTCATCCTTCCAGCCGATGGTCTGCAGGACATGGGGGTGGCCTCCCACGATCAGGTCGCAGCCCGCTTCCCGGAGATCTCTTTCCTTGACCAGCTGGTCGTCGTCGGGCGTGGTCATCAGCTCGGTCCCCCAGTGGACCGTGACGATGACAAAGTCCGCGTGCTCCTTCGCCTCCCGGACCTCCTCGCAGAGCCGGCTGTCATCCAGGCAGCGGAAAACGCCGCCCGCGTTCTCGGTGGCTCCCCGGGACTCGGGATTTTCATACCGCTCGATCTCCGAGGCGTTCAGGATGGCGATGACCATGCCGTCCGCTTCATAGTAGGCGGCCCGGGTCGCCTCCTCCAGGTTCCGGCCGGCCCCGATGTAGGGCATGCCCGCCTGGTCCAGGGTATCCAGGGTATCCAGAAAGCCCTCTTCTCCATAGTCAAAGATATGGTTGTTGGCCAGGGTCACCAGGTCGGTGCCGATCTCCGCCAGCCAGGCCGCCGTGTAGGGCGGGCAGCGGAAGGTAAAGGTCTTGCCCGGGATCGGAGCGCCCCTGTCGGTATACTGGAATTCATTGTTGACGATGAAGAGGTCCGCCGACTCCATGATCTCCAGGGCCGCCTGGTCAAAGCAGGCCCGGATCCCGTCGGAATAGGCCCTGGAGGCGCCGGGGTTCTGGCCCGTCTCAAAGATGATGTCGCCGGCAAAGGTCAGGGTCAGGCTGTCCTCCTTCTTCGGGGTCAGGGAAACGGCGCCCAGCTCCTCCAGCTGCCTTCGCTTTTCCTCTTCGGCGGCCGCCTTCTCCGCGGCCAGCCTTTCCGCCTCTTCCTGAAGGGCTTTCTGTCTTTCGATCTCCGCCCGGGCGGCCAGCTGCATGGCAGCCGCCTGCCTTTCCGCTTCCGTTCGGGCCAGGGCCGCTTCCTCATCCTCCGGAGAGCCGGACTTCGCGTCCTCCTGCCTGGCCGTTCCCCGGCAGCCCGCCAGGATCCCCGCCGCCAGGAAGGCCGCGAGCAGAAGGGAGATAAGAATTCTGGTCTTTTTCATTTTTCTCTCCTGCAAAAAGCGCAGGAGCTGTACGCTCCTGCGCCCTCTTGTTTTTTCAGGCCGATATTAATATCTGTTGGCAATGATCTTGACGCCGGGGCCCATGGTGGACGACAGCGTTACGCTCTTGAGATACTGGCCCTTGACTGCCGCGGGCTTAGCCTTGACAATCGCTGCCATAAGAGCGTCATAGTTGGCCTGCAGCTGCTCTTCCGTGAAGGAAGCCTTGCCCAGCGGTACATGGACGATGTTGGACTTGTCCAGTCTGTACTCGATCTTACCGGCTTTGATGTCAGCGATCGCCTTGGCGACATCCATGGTAACGGTGCCGGCCTTGGGGTTGGGCATCAGGCCCTTGGGGCCAAGGATACGGCCCAGACGGCCGACGGTACCCATCATGTCGGGGGTAGCGACTACTACGTCAAAGTCCAGCCAGCCTTCGTTCTGGATCCTGGGAAGGAGCTCTGCGCCGCCGACGAAATCGGCGCCTGCAGCCTGTGCCTCGTCAAGCTTGGCACCCTTGGCGAATACCAGGACTCTGACGGTCTTGCCGGTACCTGCGGGCAGTACGACCGCGCCGCGGATCTGCTGGTCGGCGTGACGGCCGTCGCAGCTTGTGCGGATGTGGCACTCGATGGTCTCATCGAACTTGGCGGTAGCTGTCTTCTTAACAACTGCGATTGCCTCAGCGGGCTCATACAGCTTGGAACGATCCACCAGCTTGGTGGTTTCCATATATTTCTTTCCGTGCTTCATTTATTCAATCCTCCTGTCTGTGCCGCTGTCATTCGACAACTGTAATACCCATGCTCTTTGCGGTGCCTTCGATCATGCTCTCGGCAGCCTCAAGGGATGCTGCGTTCAGATCGGGCATCTTGAGCTCTGCGATCTCGCGGATCTGTGCCTTGGTAACAGAACCGACCTTCTGCTTGTTCGGAACGCCGGATGCCTTCGCAAGACCTGCGGCCTTCTTGAGCAGAACGGGTGCCGGGGGAGTCTTGGTGATGAAGCTGAAGCTTCTGTCGGAATAGACAGTGATGACAACGGGGATGATCAGATCGCCCTTGTCAGCGGTCTTCGCGTTGAACTGCTTGGTGAACTCCATGATGTTGACGCCATGCTGTCCGAGCGCGGGGCCTACCGGAGGCGCGGGGGTCGCCTTGCCTGCCGGAATCTGTAACTTGATGTAACCTGTAACTTTCTTAGCCATTTTTCCTCCTTTGTGGTCACTGCAGCGGCCTGGCTGCTCCCACTGTATATACCTGAGAGCGGGCCCTATTGCCCGTTCTTTGGCTTCTTAATAATTATTTGTCTTCCTTCCGGACGTCCTGGATGCGGAGGGTCATCTTGATCTCGCTCGCGAAGAGCTCGGTCATGACCTCGACCTCCTGCTTCTTAAGGTCGATCTTAAGGACCTTGGCCAGGGAATTGCCCATGCTGCTGGTCATGATCCTGACCAGGTCGCCGACCTCAAAGTCGACGGTCATGGGTTCTGTTCCGATATTGAAGGCGCGCATTTCCTCTTTGGTCAGCGGGACCGGATCGCTTCCCGGTCCGACAAAGCCTGTCACGCCGCGGGTATTGCGGACGACGAACCATGTATTCTCATCATTGATCATGTAGACGAATACATAGCCCGGGAAAAGCTTCCGCTGGACAGTCTTGTTCTGGCCGTTCCGGATCTCCGTGACTTCCTCTACGGGAACGCGGACCTCCAGGATCCTGTCCTCCATGCCCCGGCTGATCACGGTCTTTTCAATGCTGGTCTTGACCTTGTTCTCATAGCCGGAATAGGTATGGACCACATACCAGTGCGGTTTCGACTTGTCGAACTCCTCTTCCTCCGGCTCAGCTCCAGCCTGTGCCGCGGCTTCAAGTTCCTCAGCAGACATCTCAGAAGTCTCTTCGGTGCCTTCCGCTTCCGCGGCGGCTTCCCTGCGTTCTTCCTCGGCCTTTTCCATTTCAGCCGCCTGCTTGGAAAAGTCAGGAGTCTCATACCTGCGCACGCCGGGCCGTCTGCCGGCTCTGATGCTGGCACGGGCCGCGCCCGTATCCATATTTCTTTCTGCCATCAGCTTACCTCAATGATTGCGATCAGGCGCCGATTGTTGTCAGCAGATTGATCAGATTCTGAGCTCCGAAATCAATCACAGCAATTACAGCACCTGCTACGACTGTGACGCATACAACTGCAATCATCTGCTTGATGATCGTCTCGCGGTCGGGCCAGATCACCTTCCTGAATTCAGTTTTAACGCCTTTAAAGAAAGCGCCGATCCCGGATTCCTTTTGGGCGGGAGCGCTTTTCTTTTCCTTAGTAGCCATGCAGTACTCCTTACTTGGTCTCCTTATGGACGGTATGCTTTCTGCAGAATCTGCAGAACTTCTTCATCTCGAGGCGTTCGGGATGGGTCTTCTTATCCTTGGTGGTATTATAGTTACGCTGCTTGCACTCTGTGCAGGATAATGTAATTCTTGTACGCATATTGCTCTACCTCCGCGTGGTGATCGTTTCTGAACGATGTCCGGCCGGTCTCAGGACTCAGATTTTGAGCATAAAAAAAAGACCGGCGACAATCTCAATGCCTACCTTAGCATAAAGAAGCCGCCGCGTCAACCGGAAAAAAGACAATTACCGCATCCGGGCCCGAAAGGCTCAGGCTCCCGGATTCTGCTGGTATTTAGGGATCTGCAGAAGGTCGTCCATGACGGACAGGGCCCTTTCCCTGCCCTCGCGGTTGAGCCTGCCGTACTTCTCCATGACCATACGGGTCGTGATCTGTTCAGAAAGCCCCCTCGTTTCCTCCAGAGAGGAAAAGTCGATGGGATTGAGCTCCAGGACCCGGCACATGCGGATCACTGTGCTGTAGGCCATGCCGTCCACGCCCCGCTCCAGAGCCGTGACAAGGGTGCTGTAGGGGATCTCCATGACTCCGGCGAACTGCCGGATGCTCCTGTATCTGGAAAGAATCGCTTTCTTGAGAAGTACTGTTTTCTGCATATCCTGTTTCACTTCCGAAACCTCCTGTTCAAGTTCGAATGTAAGTCATCTAAGGAATCGTTTCATAATCTTCACCGGCAGTCCCGGATTGTTAAACAGTATATCACAATTGTTTAAATAATAAAACAGAAGTCCCTGACAGCAGACGCAGTTTTGTTAATTTCCATGTATTTATTTCGATACAGTCTTTCCGGGACACAAAAAGATCCGGGCCGGAGGCCCGGATCGCAGCCGCGAGCACGGTTTTTCATGCCCTGAACCGCAGGGCAAAGGAAAGCCTGTCCTCTCCCTCCCGGCGGACACTGAGGGAAGCGTCGTTGGCCCGGGCGATGGCCAGGGCGGCGGACAGTCCGATCCCGGACCCTCCCTTTTCCCGGCTCCTGGACGCGTCCGGCCGGTAAAAGCGTTCAAAGAGCCTTTCCGGCTCCTCCGGCAGGTCCTCCGGCCTGCAGGTATTGGACTGGCAAAGGAGGACGCCGCCTCCGTCCCGGGAGACCCTGACCAGGATCTCTCCCCCCTCGTCCGTATAGCGGACCGCGTTGTCGAACAGGATGGACAGCAGCTGGGCGAGGCTCTGGCGGCCGGCCCGGACCGCGGCCTTCTCCGGCAGGTCCAGGACACAGACGATCCCCCTGTTCTCCGCGCTCTGCGAAAAGGGCTTCCAGGCTTCCCGGACCAGGTCCGGAAGGTCCAGGACCTCCTTTTCCATAGTCAGGCCTGTCTCATCCATCCGGGACAGGGTCAGGAGGTTCTGCATGAGACCGGACAGGCGCCGGGTCTGCTCCCGGATGTTCCTCGTCCACTTCGTCTCGCCGGTCCTGAGCTCCAGGGCGTCGGTATTGGCCTGGATGATGGCCAGAGGCGTCTTGATCTCATGGCCCGCGTTGGTCACGAATTCCTTCTGTCTCTGCATGTTCTCGGCCACAGGCCGGATGGCCAGGGCTGACAGGAGCCGGACGGGAAGGATCATCAGGACCAGACAGACCAGGGCAATGAAGACGGAGATCCCCAGAAAGGACCATGTCTGGGCCCTGTCCCGTTCGATGGACAGGAAGGCCGCCGTTCCGGAGAAGTCTTCAGGGACTCTGTCCCGCAGGTCCGCGGGGCCTCCTCCCCCGGGGCCGGTCCCGGACTCCCGGTCTCCCTCCGCCTTCTCTGCCAGCAGGAAGCGGAAATCTCCGCTTACGCCTCTTGTCCTGCCGGAGGAAAGGACCTCCCGGGCGATCTCCTCCGCTTCTCCCTCTTCCAGTGTGAAGATCCGGCTCTCATCGATCTGGACGATCTCTCCCTCACCGTCATAATAGACCAGGAAGAATCCGCTCTCCCGGCTGTTCAGGCCTCCTCCGAAAAGTCTGTCGAAAAAGCCTCCGCCCTCCCGGAGGGCTCCTCTGCCGGGGACCGCGCCCCTCTCCGTCAGTTCTTCCAGGACCAGGTCCTGGCCGCGGCGCGCGGACGCCCAGTTCAGCAGATTGATGCCGGCCACCAGGACCGCCAGAAGGATGGTCACTGCCAGCATGGCGGCGGCTGTGAACTTTTTCTGCAGGGATCGTACCATGCTGTTCCTATTCCTCCAGCCGGTAGCCTATGCCGCGGCGGGCCCTGATGGTCACCGATGACCCGACGGCGGCAAGCCGTTTTCTCAGATAAGAAATATAGACCCAGACGCTGCCCAGGTCCGCCTCCGAATCGTAGCCCCAGACCTTGTCCAGAAGGTCTTCGGAGGAAAGAAAGATCCCCTTATTAATAATGAGGGTTTCCATCATCCGGTATTCCAGTCCGGGCAGGACCAGGGACCGGGTCCCGCAGGACAGCTCATAGGTATGGGGGCTCAGGGCAATGTCCCCGAAGGTCTTGACATCCGGCCGGTACTCCTCCCGCCTCCTCAGCATGGCCCGGACCCGGGCCAGGAGCTCTCCCATGTCGAAGGGCTTGGGCAGGTAGTCGTCGGCTCCCAGGTCCAGGCCCTCGATCCTGTCCTCGATCTGGGACCTGGCCGTCAGGAGAAGGACCGGCGTCCGGTCTCCCCCTGCCCGGATCCTTTTCAGGACCTCCAGACCGTCCATCCGGGGCATCATGACATCCAGGATGATCCCGTCATAGGAACCGGCCCGGATATAGTCCAGGGCCTCCTCCCCGTCATAGACCGGATCCACCTGGTACTTATGGTATTCCAGGATGTCCGTGACAGCCTCGGACATGGCCCTTTCATCCTCCGCGTAAAGAAGCTTCATCAGGGTTCCTCTCCCCCCTCTCCGGTCTGGACTTCCGTCTCTGTGACCGGCACATCCTGGGCCGTATAGTTATAGGGGCCCATCCGGCCGATCTGGTCGGCCGTACGGGGATTATAGACATAGACCGTGGTCTCCAGCAGGGTCCGGATATGGGTATTGACCGTGACCCTCTCCCCCTTCAGGAGCTCAGCCACCAGTTCTGAGACGATGACGCCAGCGGCCCCGAAGTCAATGGATACGGCCGCGAATCCGCCTGCCCGGCACATGTTGGAATCAGGCGTCATGACGGGCGTACAGGTCTCCGCGGCGATCTTGTTCACCAGGTCCATCCGGCAGGCGATCCGGTTGTCCATGGGGATAAAGACGGAGCCGCATTCCTCACAGGCCTTCCGGAGGGTCTCCTCCAGCTGGGAATCCGAGCTGACGGGATAGGTGATATAATCCGTCACCGCCGTCTTGCCGTCGGCCTCCAGAAGCTGGGTCATCATGTGGATCTGAAAGACGGAATTGGTCTCATCCTCCGAATAGACCAGGGCGAATTTCTCTCCGGTGGCCGTCATCAGGTTGAGGGCCTCATAGAGGTCGTCCAGAGGGGGCAGACAGGCAACGCCGGTCACGTTGCCTCCGGGGTTGTCATTGGCCTCCGCGGTGCCCGAGGATACAAAGTCCGTAATGCCGACGCCCATGATGGGGGTCGTGCTGGTCACGGAGGCGGCCGCCTGAAGGGCGCCGGTCCCGGCACAGAGGATCATGTCCATGCCCGCCTCGGTATAGCTCCTGGCGATCCGCTCGCACTCCTCCCTGTCGTTGTTCCCGCACAGGACCGTGACCGTCACATCATAATTCAGGATGGATTCCAGGTTCCCCTTAAAGCTTTCCACCGCCCTGGTCAGGGCCTGGTGGTCCGCCTGCTGGAGAACGCCGATGTGATAGGTCTTGCCGTCGTTCAGGTCAAATGTATAGTTGGCGGGCTGGGCGGCTTCCGTCTGGGTAGATCCCTCAGAAGTCTCCTCTTGTCCCGTCTTTCCTCCGCATCCTGTCAGGACCAGGGCCGCTGCCAGGATCAGGGCCAGCATTCTTTTCAGGTGTTTCATCCGCTTCGCTTCCTCCGATCTTTGCCGATGTATGGAACGGGCCGGCAGGGGCCCGTATCTGTACTATTATACGCATCCGCGCCTGTCAGGGACAAGTCCCCTGCCCAAATCTTTCCCTTCCGACCCCTGCGGGGGACATGTTTTGTTTATTTTGAGGTACATTCCCGCCCCCTTATTGACAGACAGGACCTTTGTGGTAAGATGAGTCCTGTCAAGTGACAAGACACATGCCGGACAGGTCCGCAGTCCTTCCGGCCCTCCCCTTCATACATGGTATGGGAAAGGAGTTTTCATGAACAGTTTCAAGGCCTTTCTGAAGCGCAAGAACATCGTCATTTCCGCCCGCCGCTACGGCATCGACGCCCTCGGCGCCATGGCCCAGGGCCTTTTTGCTTCCCTCCTGATCGGCACGATCCTGAATACACTGGGGACCCAGCTGGGGATCCCGGCCCTGAACACGGTGGGCGGCTACGCCGCCTCCATGAGCGGCGCCGCCATGGCCGTTGCCATCGGCTACGCCCTCCAGGCACCGCCCCTGGTCCTCTTCTCCATGGTCACGGTCGGCTACGCGGCCAACGCCCTGGGCAGCACCACTCTGTCCGGAGGCCCCGGCGCGGGCGGCCCTCTGGCGGTCCTCTTCATCGCCATCATTGCCGCCGAGCTGGGCAAGGCCGTTTCCAAGGAGACCCGGGTAGATATCCTGGTCACCCCCCTGGTCACCATCCTGGCAGGCGTGGGCCTGTCTGCCCTGATCGCCCCCGCCATCGGCACCGCCGCTTCCAGCGTCGGGGCCCTGATCCGCTGGGCCACCGAGCTCCAGCCCTTCCTCATGGGCATCGTGGTCTCCGTGGTCATCGGGATCGCCCTGACCCTGCCCATCTCCTCCGCGGCCATCTGCGCGGCCCTGAGCCTGACCGGCCTGGCAGGCGGCGCCGCCGTAGCGGGCTGCTGCGCCCAGATGGGGGGCTTTGCCGTCATGAGCTTCAAGGAGAACAAGGGGGGCGGCCTGGTCTCCCAGGGCATCGGGACCTCCATGCTCCAGATGGGCAACATCGTCAAGAATCCCCGGATCTGGATCCCGCCCATCCTGACCTCCGCCGTCACCGGTCCCATCGCCACCTGCCTCTTCCGCCTCCAGATGAACGATCCCGCCAGCGCGGTGGCCTCCGGCATGGGGACCTGCGGCCTGGTCGGACAGATCGGTGTCTACGCGGGCTGGGTCGCGGACGCCGCCTCGGGCCTTCGCGGCGCGCCTTCGGTCTTTGACTGGACCGGCCTCATCCTGATCTCCTTTATCCTCCCTGCCGTCCTGACTCCCCTGTTCGCCACGCCCCTCCGGAAGGCCGGCTGGATCAGGGAAGGCGACCTGACCCTGTAAACAGACGGCCCCCCTTGGCTCCCACTGAAGACCGGGGGCCGGATCTCTCTGTTCCGTAAAGAGAGATCCGGCCCCCGGTCTTTTTTGCTTTTTCAGCTGCTTTTGTCATGCTTCCGGGAGCGCTTTTTTTCATTCCTGTCAGGAAGGGTCCGTCTCCCGCTCAGATCCCGGACAGGCATCAGAGCATGTGGGCCCTCAGCTCTTCTCCGCTTAAGGGGCTCAGATAGGCAGGGGCGATGTCAAAAACAGTCTTGGCCCCGCTCTGGCCCTCAGAGGCAAGCCTGGCCGCCGCCCTGGCGTAGGCGATCAGGACGCTGGAGGTGAACTCAGGGTTGGAATCCAGCTTCAGGCTGTATTCAATGATCTGGGTATGTTCCCCGTCAAAGCCCGTCACGCCGCTGCGGATCACAAAGCCGCCGTGGGGAAGCTCGGCATGATCGCGCCGCATTTCTTCCTTACTAATAAAGGTCACGGTGGTGTCATAGTCCGCGAAGTAGTTGGGCATCTCCTTGATCTCCTTCTCGATGCGGGCCTTGTCGGCGCCTTCCCTGGCCACCACGAAGCACTCTCTGGTATGCATCTGCCGGGCCGTGAAGTCCGGATGCTCGCCGCCGCGGACCCGGTCCACCGCTTCCTGGACGGGCACGGTATACTGCCTGGCGTCCTCCACGCCCTCGATCCGGCGGATGGCGTCGGAATGGCCCTGGCTGACGCCCCGGCCCCAGAAGGTATAGTTGGCGCCCTCGGGCAGGCAGGCGGAGGCGATCATCCTGTTCAGGGAGAACATGCCGGGATCCCAGCCCACGGAGATGACGGCGACTTTTCCGCCCTCTCTGGCCGCCTGGTCCACAGCCGCGAAGTGCTCGGGGATCCGGGCGTGGGTGTCAAAGCTGTTGATCACGTTGAAAAGACGGGCAAAAGCAGGAGTCTGGACGGGCAGGTCCGTGGCAGACCCTCCGCAGAGGATCATGACGTCGATCTTGTCCGCATAGTCGGCCGCCTGGTCCACGGAGACCACCGGCACGCCCTCTGTACGGATCTTCAGAGAGCCGGGATCTCTCCTGGTAAAGACTGCCGCCAGGACCGTATCCGGATTCTGACGGATGGCGCTCTCCACGCCGCGGCCAAGGTTGCCGTAACCAAGTATGCCGATTCTGATGCTCATTGCTTTTCCTCCTCTTTGGACTGCAGTTTTTCTTACAATAGTTTTTTATACTCCCAAAGCCCCGATTGTACAAGGAGTTTTTGGATTCTTTATTCATTTTTTCCATCAGTTCTGTATATCCGCCGAATAAACATGCACCTGTGATCAGGAGAAGGGCTCCTCCCTGTCCCGGATCAGCCTGCCCGCCTCCACGCTGGGATGGATGAAGTGCCGGTAGGCGTATTCCCAGATCTGAGCGGACCCCTCCGGGGAACCGGCGTTGCGGCCAAGGACCTGGCTCAGGGCGACCCCGTGCTCCGTCCAGCTCCTTCCCTCTCCCGCCGCGTTCAGCATAAGGGGCTGGACATTGTCCATGAGCCTGGCAAAGCGGGATTCCGGGGTCTTTCTTTCCTCGAACTCCTCCCAGAGGGCCCTGAAGGAGGCCTCCAGGTCTGAAGGCAGAAGACCGAAGAGCCTGTCCGCCGCTTCCCTTTCCCTGGCCGCCTGGGTCTCCTTCCCCTTTTCGTCATAGGCGTAGGTGTCGCCCGCGTAGATTTCCACCAGGTCATGGATCAGGGCCATATGGACCGTATGGAGGACATCGATCTTCTCATTCGCGTACTCGCCAAGGAGCAGGATCATGACAGCCATGTGCCAGGCGTGCTCCGCGTCGTTCTCCTTCCGGCTCAGGTCCGACAGGTAGGTCTGCCGGCCGATGGTCTTCTCCCTGTCGATCTCCAGGGCGAACCGGAAGATCCGGTCCAGCCGTTCCTCCCTGCTTTTTCTCTTTTCCTCTTCAGACATCTCCATTTCCTCCTCTCTTATTCCGCGCGGGATTCGGCCGGCCTCCCCAGGCCGTCCCGGTCTCTGCAAAACCTATGAATCAACGCCATTTTTTCCAACATTTTGATATGTATTTCCCTGTCATCAATTCTGTTTCTATGATAGAATAGCCCTGTATGCAAACGCTTTTCCGCCGGACCGGTCCGGTCCCCGGAAGGCAGACAACCATATAATTCTCCCCGATGGGGATCACTGCAAAGGAGTATGAGTATGAAAGCACTCAAATGGCTGGACGATCATCTGGAGGAAGTCCTGCTTGCCCTGCTGCTGATCGGCATCTCGTCGATCATGGTCATTCAGGTCATCGCCAGATACGTCTTCAACAATTCCCTGACATGGTCAGATGAGCTGGCCCGTTTCCTTCTGGTCTGGTCCTGTTTCCTGTCGACCAGCTTCTGCATCAAGAAAGGCATTTCCATTTCCATTGACCAGCTGCAGAACGCCTGCCCCGGCATCATTCCCAACATCATCCGGATGCTCAGCTTCTGCATCATCACTGTCTATTCACTGGTTATGATACCCTATGCCTGGACCTATGTCATGCAGTCCATTGCCAGCGGCGCTGTTTCCTCAGCTCTCCGTCTCCCCATGTACTACATCCAGTCCGGCCCCCTGGTCGGCTTTGTCCTGACGGCCATCCGGTCCATCCAGTGCGTATTCACCGAATTCGGCGTGATCACGTCCGGAGACAAGAACGCGGAAAGGAGGTCTGACAGATGACAGCTCTTATCATGATAATCTTCATCGTCCTGCTGGGCCTGGCGGTCCCGATCGGCATTGCCGTCGGCATCACCTCCCTGCTGCCCTCCATCCTGACGGATTCCTTCACGGTCTCGGGCGTCTATATCACCCGGTCCATGCTGGGCGGCATCAACCAGACCACCCTGCTGGCCATTCCCCTCTTTGTCCTTTCGGGCATCATCATGGCCAGGGGCGGCGTCTCCAAGAAGATCTTCGACGTCTTCTCCTACTTCATCGGCAACCTGACCGCCGGCATCCCCTGCGCGGTCGTGGCGACCTGCCTCTTCTTCGGCGCCATCTCCGGTTCCGCCCCCGCCACGGTCGCGGCAGTCGGCTCCATGACCATCCCGGTCATGCTGGAAATGGGCTATGACAAGAAGTTCACGGTGGCCCTGGTGGCCGTAGCCGGCGGACTCGGCGTCATCATCCCGCCCTCCATCCCCTTCATCCTTTACGCCCAGGCGGCCGGCGCATCCGTTTCCGACCTCTTCCTGGCCGGCGTCATCCCGGGCCTGACCATCGGCGCGATCCTGATGGGCTATTCCTTCTACTACTGCAAGCGGCACGGCGAGGATAAGGAAGCCATCCGGAAGATCACGGACGAGCTCCACAAGCAGTCCTTCTTCAAGGTCTTCTTCAATTCCATCTGGGCTCTCCTGACCCCCGTGATCATCCTGGGCTGCATCTATTCCGGCATCACCTCTCCCACAGAGGCGGCAGCCATTTCCGTTTTCTACGCCCTGATCATTTCCCTCTTTGTCTATAAGACACTGAAGTTCAAGGATCTCTGGGCCATCTTCAAAGAGGCGACCCGTACCTTTACGCCCATCCTCTTTATCCTGGCAGCCTCCGTGGCCTTCAGCCGGATCCTGACCCTCATGCAGGTCCCCCAGACCGTATCCACCTGGATCGCCACCAGCTTCTCCAGCAAGGTAGCCGTCCTCCTGATCGTCAACGTGATCCTGCTCATCGTAGGCATGATCATGGATACCACGCCCGCCATCATGATCCTGACTCCCATCCTCCTGCCGGCCGTCCAGGTCTTCGGCGTGGATCCGATCCAGTTCGGCATCATCATGGTCGTCAACCTGGCCATCGGCTTTGTTACACCGCCCATCGGCGTCAACCTCTTTGTGGCGTCGTCTCTCTCCAAAGTCCCTGTCATGGAAATCGCCCGTAAGGCCATGCCCATGATCGTCATGTTCCTGATCGCCCTGCTTCTGTTCACATTCATCCCGGCGTTCAGCCTGATCTTACTGTAAGGAGGTGTCGGAATGAAAAAGAGACTCTTTACCCTGCTTATCCTGACGGCTGTACTGGCCGCCTCTGTTTTCGGCCTGACCGGCTGCGGTTCTTCTTCAGGCCAGGAATACGCCTGGGTCCTGGCGACCGCTTCCCCCGAGGATACCGTTACAGGCCTCTTCGCTCTCCGCTTCGCGGAGGAGGTGGAGCGCCTCTCCGACGGCAAGATGCGGATCCAGGTCTATCACAACTCCACCCTGGGCGGCGATACCGAGCTGCTGGAATCCGTCCAGTGCGGCGAGATCCCCTTCGTAGTCCAGAATACGGCTCCCGAGGTCTCCTATCTGCCTCGTCTCTGCCTCTTTGACCTGCCCTGCGCCTTCTCCAACCTGGACGAGCTGCACAAGGTCCTGGACGATGAGACCTTCATGACCAAGATCAACGACATTTACGAGGAAGGCCACTGCCGGCTCCTGGCCATGGCAGACCAGAACTTCCGTGTCATGACCTCCAATGTCAAGCCCACCAGCCTGGATGACTTCAAGGGCATCAAGATCAGGACCATGGAGAACTCCTACCACATGACCTTCTGGTCCTCCATCGGCGCCAACCCCACTCCCATGGCCTTCGCTGAGCTCTATGTAGGCCTGGAACAGCATACCGTCGACGCCCAGGAGAACCCCTACGAGGTCATCTGCTCCAACAAGTTCTATGAAGTCCAGAAATACGTGGTAGAGACCAACCATCTGCCTCACCTTCTGGCACTGGTAGCCAGCAACGACTTCTACGAGAGCCTCCCTGAAGACCAGCAGGCCATCATCGACGAGGCTGCTGCCATCGCCAGGGACTACGCCCGCGAGCAGGCCGTGGAACGGTCTGATTCCCGAATCGAGGAAATCACCACCGGCGGCGGCAATCCTGCCAAGGCTGCCGAGATCGTGGAGGTCTCTGATGAGCTCAGGGCCCAGATGCGCGAGCGCTGCACCGGTCTCTACGAAGAGATCCGCGGCGTTGTAGGTGATGACGACCTCTTCAACACCTATATCGGCGAAAACTGAAACATAAGCTGAACAGGCACAGTAAAAGACCGCGCGGAAGCCATGGGGCTCTCCGCGCGGTCCTTTTATTTCCCGGCTCTTACTCTTTTCCGAATCCTGTTCCTGCCCGAAAGCTTATCCTGTTTCCTGCAGCAGGATCCTTCCGTTATTCCATTATTTCCGCAGGGTACCACGTCCATAGGAGCGCAGCCCGCATGGGCGTG
>CAMOUD010000033.1 GCA_946626215.1 uncultured Lachnospiraceae bacterium | reverse complement strand
CACGATCATGTAGTTGGAATAGATGCCCACCAGGATGGTGCTGATCAGAGAGGAAATCAGAATATTGTCCGTCGAATCCACTACGCGGCCGGCGAACTGCATGATGAAGATATTCTTGATATTGGAGAATACCTTCTTTCTCTCCTCTCTGGCCAGTCGGGCCTTCCGGTCCAGATAGGGGTATTCCCTGTCCACGACACCGGACGCATAGGCGTCCGTTATGATGACCAGAAGAATGTTTGCCGTCAGGAAGACCAGATAATTCCTCGTCAGGACCAGAAGCAGGAGGATCAGGGCCGTGCCCGCCAGCTTGAAGATGGTAAAGATCCTTGTATAGATATATCCGTTCTGATCTGCCTGAAGGAGAGCGATCTTATAGGAAAACAGATAGGAGACCGCGCTCTGGAATACGAACATCAGGTAGACCAGCCGTACATAGGACATTTCATAGGAAATGTCATTGATGAAATACTGGATCCAGGGGGCGAGGCCGACACCGATCAGGAGGGTCGCCAGGCCGATGATCCGGTAGGCGGTCCGGAAAAGGCTCATGAGCTCCGACACCTTTTGCCGGTCTCCCTCTGCCAGGGGCTTGTAAAGATTGTAGACAATGGCTGTTCCCACGCCCATCTCCGCCAGGGAGATAGCTGTGATGACCTGTGTGAACAGGCTGTTGATGGCGACCGCCTCTATTCCCAGGAACCGGACCAGAAAGGTCCTGGTCACGAAAGCAAGCAGGATCGTGACCACCTGGGAGATCATCAGGAACTTGAAATTCCTGACACTTTTCTCCATTCTTCCCATAGTAATAAAATGTATGTTCCTCTTCCCTCTCCGGTCAGCTGTTTTTCCACGGCCGGATGGGCCTTTCATCAATGTTGTTCAGCACAAAGCCCAGTGGACGGGCATTGGCATACTGAAGGGCCGTGATCATGTCCCTTACCTGCTCCTCCTGGGCATATCCGGAGGGAATGACCAGGACCATGGCGTCTGCCAGGTCTGCCATGACCAGAGAACCGGCGTCTCCTCCATAAGCGGGCCCGTCCACCAGGACCAGGTCTGCTTTCTTTCGGCAGGCATCCAGGATCTGTACCGCTTCTGCCTCCCTGACAGGGCCCTCGCCCGCGCCAAGATCTGTAATCAGCACTTCCTTGCCCTGGGCGTTCCAGGTATCCGCCAGGCTGCCTAGCAGGCGGCCCTGGCCGCTTTCATGGCCGCAGCCGATAAAGAGCAGGACCCGAATATCCTTTTCACGGATTTCCTTGGCAAGACCTCTTCTGAAAGACGCTAAGGCGTCCAGATATTCCTCCGTCATGACGGAGCCGGCGTCTCCTTTTTTCCTCTTCATAAGGCTCTCCCGGCCAGGAGCAGGGATGTCTCCCAGACAGGGGATCTCCGTAATTCCGGCCATAGTCTCCGGCCTGTCAATATCCCTGCGCTGGAGGGTATAGAGAAAGATAAGGCCCAGATAGGCAAAGGCTCCCAGAAAAAGGCCGCCTATGCCCCAGACCAGGGGCTTGGTAAGGAACTGCCGGGAGGGCTCTTCCTCCTCCGAATACCATTCCTTGACATCCAGCTCTACCGGCCCCATGGACGAAAAAACAGCGGAAGGAAGATTCTCAAAGACAATATCCCGGATGGTCTCAGCGTCCTCCAGGGAGTCGGAGACCACATAGATCCCGGCCATATTGGTATTGCCGGCGATATCCAGTGTGATCGTCCCGTTAATCGTGTCTTTTTCCCCCAGCCCCATCTCTTCCCGGATGATGGAAGTCATATACTCGCTGTTCGTTACGCCCTGGAAGATGCCCGCCATTCCGCTCAGTAGATAGGAGCGATTGGCTGCATCCGAAAAAGTGTAGACATAGGAAGCGCTGTTGGAGAGCCGCATTCCGATCAGGAAGGTCCCCACTGCCACATAATTCGTTTTTTTGACAAGAACTCTGGAGGCCAGGCCCATAAAGACAGTCATGACCAGGACCAGGGGCAGGACAAGAAGGAGATACCTTCTGGTACAGCGAAGCATAGCCCGCAGGAAGGCCGGAATATCTATATAATCGTTTTTATCGGTCTGCAGCTGCAGGCTTCTTTCGTTCTCTTCCATAAATTTCTTTTTTATCCGAATCCGTTCAGAATCACACCGGCGAAGGGTTTTCTGCCTTTTTCCAGGTCTTCCATGAGCCGGTCTCCTTTTTCAAAGGAGGCCCTGTCGGGAGCAAAGACCGCAAAAGAAGCATCCGCCGCCTCAAGCCAGATCCCGGCTTCTCCCGAGTGGTCCCAGGTGCCTCCGTCGATCAGGATCAGGTCCGTTTCCTTCTCAAGAGCCCTGAGAAGGGCAGAGGCCTCAGTGGCCGTAAAGGTATAATCATCCTGAAAGGACTCCTGCCTGGCAGGCAGGATCATGCAGTCCTTCTCTTCATAGTGAAATACGCTTTCCGAAATGCCTGTCTTTCCCTGCAGCACGTCCTGAAGGGCTCCTTCCGGCGTATTTTCCGCCTCTTCCGCGAGAGACAGCATGGCGGGATGCTTCATGTCTCCCTCCACCACTGTGATTCTTCTGCCCATGGCGGATAATTCTCCTGCCAGATCCAGGACCAGATCGGTCTTCCCTTCTTTTCTGGCTGCCGAGGTAAAGAAAAGGGTCCTGGCTCCCAGCGCCCGCGTCAGCTGAAAAAGCTCCATCGCAGTCAGGGCCATTGCCTTCATCCGCCTGTCTACTTTCGCCCTGCCGCCCTTTTTCCTTCCGTTCCCGGAAGGGGGCAGAGTATAGAACCTGGCCTCTTTATACTGTCTCCTGACCGCTCCGGCTGTTTTGCAGGTACTTCTTCCTATATAAAGAAGCAGCAGGAGACATCCCATGGAGAACCCGGCAAAAAGTGTCAGCAGAAGCCTATAGCGAAGAATCTTGGATTCATTCGTTGCCTTAAAAGGAATCTCCGGCCGGGACAGGACTTCCAGAGTACTATTGCCGGGAAGCTGTCCCGCGTACTTTCTGTAGGACTTCAGAACATGCCGAAGGGTCAGATAGGCGTCTGCCGGCGTTGGGCTCCGCGCTTCAAGGACCAGCATATTGGTGTTGGAAATGGGACTGCTGTAAAAGGACCTTTCCTTCAGCTTTCCCATCTCCTTTTCCAGATCGATCAGGAACATGTCGCTGTTCAGGACTGAATTGACGGAGTTGACTGCGTCCATGCTGTCTGTCGCGATGTCCAGCGTATAAAGGTTGTCAAAGGGATAGACGGCCACGACGGCTCTGGATGTATACATGGGGCTGAAGGTGAAGTGATCCAGCAGGCTGATTCCCAAAAAGGCAGTGACCATGACGGCCGGGATCATCCAGAAATTCCGGAAGACCTCCTTACACATCTTCTTAAAATCTATCCCGCCCCAACGAAAATCCTGCGGCATGCTTTTCCTCCATCATTTTCTGACCACAACGGTCAGCCAAGTCTCTCCATACAAGTCGCCCGTATTGGCAGATGCCTTGTAGTAGATTTCATAGACACCCTCCGCGGTTGTATCCACATCGGAATCCGTCTCCAGGGTATAGTCCCGCTTGCCCAGATTCTTTTCGGCCATCTGGTCGTAAACGTGCCTGATATAGGACTTGGGATCGATCTGATCGCCCACGCGGACATAGACCAGTGGCTCAAGAAGATCAATGTAAAGTCCTCTGTCTTTCTTTTCCAGAATGTGGACCGGAAGATCCAGGCTGACGCTGTCTCCGAAACTGTTGGCAAGGGAGACCCCCAGCTTATATTTGCCGGGCGTATCATAATCCACGTCTGATTCTCCGATCATGATATGTTTGCTCAGGTCCCCGTCCAGCATGTCGCTGCCCTTCAGGTAGTAGAGCAGGATAAAATCGGAAAAATCCTCCTCCAGAAAGACCAGAGGATTGGTCAGTGTAATCTTTGGAGCCTCATAGTCAGTAAAGGTCACCTTCCTGATACAGGAATCATAAAGTCCGTCGCTGTCGAATACGGTATATTCCAGCTCCGTGGTCCCGTTTTGGATACTGTCCGAAAAATCTCCGAAAAAAATGTTCTTTGAAAGATCTCCATCCTCTGCGTCGTAGGCAGTCAGGCCTTCCAGCAGATCCTTTTCCTTGTACTTGCAGGAGATACGGATCTCCTCTTTCTCGGCACAGATCACGGGCCCATGGCCGGGTATGGAATTGTCCAGGACCCGCATCAGGATATACGCGATGATCACCAAAGCCATCGTCAGAATCAGTATTTTTTTCAGAAGCTTCATTCGGCAGGCTCCTTATTGGCTCCATACAGAAGGATAATATGAGGGATGATCATTCCCCAGAATCGATAGGTAAAAAGAACCGTCTCCCAGAAAGCGTAGAAAAGGACCACCGCAAACAGGACCAGATAATAGAGACCGTATTTCCGACTCCGGTTCTTATAAAGGCCGATGCCCATAAGGATCAGGACAGACGCCATCACCACGCATCCCAGGATGCCCGTAGTACAGTAAAGATAAAGGTAGTTCATATCCAGGGAGGATGTGGCTACCCCAAAGGCGCTGATCCAGTTGTTGGAGGCGTCCGTCACAAAAGCGCCGTTCTCCACAAAGCCCATGCCTGTCCAGATGCTCCCAAGGACAGGGACCCACTGGGGATTTTTTGCAACATTCAGGGCACGATTGGATTTGAGCCAGATATAACCCCAGACATCCCCGGCGGTAAAAACAGTCAGGATCAGAACCGTTCCCACAAGGATCGCCCGCTTAAGAAAACGTACGGACTCTTCCGTGAAGCGGAGCCGCTGCCTGAGAGAAATCACCCAGGAACCCATAGCGAACATGGCAAAGCAGATCATGGGGGTCCTGGAGGATGTGGACAATGCAATAAAAAAGACCAGCAGGCCCAGCAGTGCCAGAAGCATCTTGCTTCTGGAATGCAGGAAAGCATTTCCGGAGTATCCTATGCCGACCATCAGAAAAGAGGAGGCGATCAGGAAACAGGTATTCCCCACAAAGTTCGTATCCAGAAATCCGAAGCCGGACCGGACAAGGTCGTGGGCCAGAAAGGACCGGAACGCAAAGACCGGATTCAGGATCAGTTCCTGGGGGTGAAGAAGGACCTGTACTCCAAGTACCATCAGGAAAGCCGTGCCAGATGTGGCGGTAAAGGCCTCAATGCAGTCATAGAAGATCAGTTCCAGGGTCCCAAGGATCAGCATGGCCAAATAAAGGAGCATGATCTTGGCATGGGCGGAAATATACAAAGCCACGATGGGATTGCGGAATACAAAGCCCCAGGCCAGGACATAGAAGACCAGGAGCCCGAAGATCAGTATCAGATTCCTGCCGCAGGGCCTTTTTCTGCGGGACAGGACATCCACCATGCAATACGCTATGTAGACGTATTTAAATTTCGTGCACAAGCCGGCAAGAGGAAAATCCGTCACGCTGAACATGGAGCACGCCACCATCAGGAAGTTGATGATCAGAAAAGCGTATTTTTTGCTGATTACCATATTTCTTATTCTTGCGGACGAATGTAGAGAAGGCCGTATAACCTCCTCTTTAATAGGAAGAGAACACTGCCGCAGAGGAGGTTGTTCCTTTTTCCCGCGATCAGATGCGCGTATCCGACCCGTTTGATCGTATCTGCCGTAAAGGGATCCGACAGCTGTCTTCGGACATAGGAGACCTTATCTTCGGCCGGCACCTTATCAGCCGTCAGATGGAGGCACTCCTCCACCAGCTTTCTTGCCAGAAAGACAGTCAGCTCTTCTCCCAGCTCAGGCCAGAGGTTCCTGTCATCGGCATATCTGCGGACCCACTTTCTGAGATAGCGGTTGTTCTCCAGGGTCCTGGGGTGGTGGATCCTGGAGGCGGAACTGGGAGTCCGCCTGTAATAAAACGCCATCCTGCCGCTGCTGTAGATCCTGTCGGCGCTGCAGTAGAGCTGGAAAGAAAAGATGGTATCCTCGCTCAGGCACAGCCTTTCCGGAAAATGGATTCTGTTCCGGCGGACCAGGTCTCTGCTGATCAGCTTCGCGCAGCAGCTCCAGATCGTAACATTGTCCAGTCCTGCCTCCTCCCTGACCGCCGTCTGATACCTGCCGAACTGAAGAGCACCGCGGCGCAGAAGGTCGGGATCCACAGGTCTGAGGAAGCCTTTGTCTTCAGGCTCTGTACCTTCTTCTCCCAGAAAACAGTAATTAAAAAGAATCAGGTCACCGGCCGGATCTGCCCGGTGGGCAGCCTCCAGGAAACCGGGTGCCATGATATCATCCGAATCCAGAAAGACCAGCCAGAAGCCTCTGGCCATGACAATGCCCTTGTTCCTCGCATGGGAAACGCCGGGCTGATCCAGATGGACTGCCCGGATATTGGGATACTTTTCCGCGTACTGTCTGCAAAGGTCCCAGGAGCTGTCTTCCGACCCATTCTCCACAAGGATGATCTCGTCATCTTCCTTAAGTCCCGGCAGTACGGACCCTACGCATTCTTCCAGATATTTTTCACTGTTATGGACCGGGATAATGACTGAGATGTTCATAATCGTATTCTCCTGCAGCAGTTTTCTCCTGATCTGAGTCAACGCCCGATAGTCCCAGGGCCTCATACCCCATCATTTGAACACTTGTTCGTCCAAAAAAAACAAAAAGTTGCCGAATATTTCCCGCAGGAATAATTCGGCAACTGGCTGGCCATTTTCAGGCCCCTATAGCTTTGCGTCATCGCTTTACAACGATTTTGCTAAAAAGGTATGCAATTTTAAGCTGGATACGAGTTTTTTTGCCCGCACTCCAATTTTTAATTATAGCATAATATGCACTCAAATGATGGTTATTCGATATAGATTAGATATAAAATGTTGTAAATTGCCTCATTTTGCTCTCCATACCGCGTAAAGAGTCAGGTCATCCGTCAAAGTAAAATACCCGCCGGGTTCATACATGGCCCGGGCAGCGTACCGGTCCGGAGACCATCCCAGGAATTCATATCCCTTTCTGACGGGCTGATCGAGAGAGATTTCCAAGTACCCGTTGCTCCACTGGGAACCGGGCGCCCCCTTTCCTCCATTGGCGTCATAATAGAGGATGTGAATAATGGATGCATAAGCCCACTCTTCCACGGGAATCAGCCGGTAGGGGCCGAAATCCGGGCTGATGGGATTCCACTCATCGATCTGCTCGACCCCATGGGCGATCAGGTCCTTATACAGCTGCTCCCTTACGGCAACGGTATTGTCCAGGTGTCCCGCGAACTCCCTGAGGCTGAGGGCCGCTTTGACATACCGCCAGGAGAGCCTGCTTCGCTCCAGATTCTTTCTGGCAGTCTTATCCGATCCGGCGGCTCTCTCCGCCTTGTCCCAGAGCCTGTCCATCTCCTCCGCTTCCTTCTCGCTGATGGTAAAAGACTCGATCATGGGACTGTAGATCGTCACATGCTTCCCGCCGCAGGCAGCGGTGATCCTGTCAAGAAACTGGACAATGAAAGGGCCTCCCTTTCCATAGTAGGCATTGCAGAAAAGCTCCTTCTCCTTTTCGAAATCACAGAAGGGATCCCGGAGGAGTCTGGAAATCAGATAGGATCTCAGTTCTCCGAATTCCGTATCGCAGGTGGCCATGTAATAATTGCCTTCCTCATATACGCCCTTCACCCCATGGGAAAGGAAGTACTGGATATTGGCCTGCAGGACATGAAAGTCGGGGAAGATTCCAAGAGTGCTCCCGTAATTGGTGGTATAGTCCCAGATATAGAGGCGGCTGCAGATCTGGCTCCAGGCCTCCAGGTCCTCCTTGAATGCCGCGTTTTCCGGACAGGAGGCATCCTCCAGAGGATGGGAAAAGCAGCATTCCAGAGAACAGAGCCTGACAATGACATTGCCCTCCGGAACGATTCCGGAGGGTGCCTTGCGGGAATACAGATAGGCAAAGGTATCAATGGCAACATTGTCATATCCTGCGTCCCTGACATCCCGGGCCGCCCGGTTGACAAAGGCCAGGATCGGATAGGAGGGAGACCCTCCTTTCTCTTCCAGGGCCCTGCAGGAGTCGCACTGGCAGTAGTAGGGATTGTCAGCCTGGCTCAGGGAAATGATCTGAAGATCCGCGGAAGGGTCATGTCCCTGCTTTAGAAGGTCCATGACCTCCCCGATCACGACCTGGTAGGTGTCCTCATTGGAAAGGCAGAGCTGCCAGGGGATCCTTTCTCCCTCATAGAGGGCGAAATATTCCGGATGGGATTCGAAATAGGTCTCTCCCGAGCAGAACATATTCGAGAGTGTATGGCAGAAATCCCCCAGATAGGATACCGCCCCTCCCTGTACCGGGTCCAGAGTCCTGCGGGTGCCCGCGTTCAGACCGTTGGCCAGAGAGTATTCTGTGTCAAGCGGGCTGGACCAGTCCGTATCAGTGAACTCAAAGCTGGTCTCAAAGTCCACTCTGCTTTCTGGAAGCGTGATCTTTCCCGTGACTGACTGCATGCCGGCCGAAGCTGTAAAATCCCGATACCCGCAGTAGTCTTCCAGATACCCGTACACACCGTAGATCGTTCCCCGGTTGCCGGCCCCGAAAATGGCCAGTCCGTTGTCCAGAGGGAGCAGTGTGTAGGATCCGTCCAGGCGGCCTTCCGTCTCCATGGTGCTTTCGGAATAGGCGCCTCCAATATAGTAGGAAAATCCGTCAAAGGGGGTGCTCTGATCGATCACGGGGCAGGAGGCTCCGCTCAGATCTGACAGGTAGGCTGACAGCACCTGAGCCGCGAATTTCTCGGTCTCAGCCGGCTCCGCCGAAAGAACGACTGCCCTGTCGGAGAGAGCCGGTTCTGTTCCCTCCGGACACCCTGCAGTCAGAAAAACAGCTCCGCACAGGCACAAGACTAACATGATTCTTTCTATAATACTCAATGGTCCCTCCTCAAAACAGTTTTTGAACAGCCGTCCGAGGTCACTCCGGCAAATGATCGCCCCCTGACAGGATATTTGGGCCAGGGGGCAGTATTCAGATCAGGTTGTGCTTTTTATCTGCTGCGAAAAGCGGAGTTTTCTCTTTCCATAGAGAAAGCGGTCACGCCGGCATGTCTCTTCCAGAGATACTCTCGCACGCTGATGGGATCGGCAGTCTCGGCCATAACAACGGTGAAGAAGAGGCTCTCGTACTGATCCACGATATATTCCCAGCGGAAGGCTTCAAAGATCCGCATTCTGGCCGCTTTTCCGTAGCTTGCGATTTCGGCTGCGGAAAGCAGGTCCGCCCTTTCGATCAGAGCCCTCAGGGAGCCCTCCTCGCAGGTCCAGTAAAGAGCCGCGTCTTCGCCCACTTCACGGTTAAAGCCCACATCCAGGAGCAGGTTCAGCCTGGTGCTTCCCAGAGCCTCAAGAAGGCTGGGGTTGGTACCTCCCACGGAATGGCCGTGGAGGTAGCCGCAGGAATTCTCACGGATCTTCTTGAGCAGTTCCTGATCGTAGACCGTGCCCGCAAAGACGATCCTCTCGTCTCTGGAAAAGCCGAGCCGCTTCTCAAGATCGTTGTAGAACTTCTTGTTCTCGGTGGTGATGATGGCCAGCTTTCTCCTGGTTCCGGAGGCCATGAATTCGCGGATGATGGTCTCCACGTTGTTCTCCGGCACAAAACGGCCTACTACCAGGTAATACTCACCGGATTCAAGTCCTCTTTCCTCGAGCCATCCGGTGAACTGTTCGGAATCATCGGAAAGGTTGGAGGGCTGGCTGTCGCAGCCGTAGGCAATATAGGTGGTCACAGGGCTGTACTGGGCGTAATCTTCCTGGATATACTCCTCGATCTTCTTGCTGTCGCAGACAAGCAGGTCCGCGGCTCTGACCATCAGGTTCTCAGAGATCTTCCAGTACTGCCTGACAGGCAGGGACCATTTGGAACGCTTCCACTCATGTCCGTCAGGATTGACCAGAAGGACGCCGCCGAGCTTCCGGATCCTTTCCTTATAATAATCGATGAAGGGTCCGATCCTGCAGGCGAGGACATAGAAGACAGGGGGCCTGCGAAGGTCCATGGTCCTGCAGTAAGCGACGCACTTTTCCAGGGCGGCCAGATCATAATAGATCGCCTTGGCAGCGCCGATGTTGGGAACCTTTACGTTGAATACAAAGGCGCCGTTATATTCAAATCTTGTATCATTGTCAGCCATTCTGGCAACATGATACTGAATGGTGGTATCCCTCTGATATTCCACCAGCTTCTCGACAAAAGTCTCGAACCCGCCGTACTGGGCCGGGATTCCCTTTGAGCCTACGATGAAAACATGCTGCTTGTTCAGCAGTTCTTCAGTCGCCTCATCCTGTCTGTCCATCATTCTGACCAGTTTTCCGCAGATAGTTGTGTAACGGTCCGCCATCTCTTACCTCCTGCCTCATGTTCAAATATATGTTTCCAGCTGTCCTGTTCCGGATCTGTTTACTGAATACCTTTATGTTATTTTCGACCCTTCCGGTCTTATTGTCTGTCTGAACCCGGCCCCGTCCTTCAGACGATCCTCTCCAAAGCCAGATACTGCTCCAGGAGCCGGTCTGCTTCCTGTTCGGGAAGCGGTATGTGATAAAGGAATCCCTGGACCGCGTCCACCCTGGTCCGTCTGGCGATCTGCATGTCCAGGTCTGTTTCCACGCCTTCGCATACAGTCATCAGCTTGAGCCTTTTGGCCATTCGGGTCAGTTCCTTCATGACTGCTTCTCCCGTCGGCGTCCATGAATTCCGGATCAGGGACCTGTCCAGCTTCAGGATGTCCAGGGGCAGCATCTGAATGTCCCGGATCGAGGAGCCGTAAGCGCCGAAGTCGTCCAGGGCGATCCTGAAGCCAAAGTCCTTCAGACTGTACAGGATCCTTCTCATGACGAACCGGGTCTCCTCCACCAGGTCTTCCGTCACCTCGATGATCAGCCTGTCCCGGCAGAACCTGTACTTTTCGGCAATCCTGATCAGTTTCTCCGCCAGGAGGAAATCCGAAAAGCGGAACCTCGCGAAGTTGCATGACAGGGACAGGTCCTCCCAGCCCTTCATCTGCCATTCCTCCAGCTTCTGACATACACGCTCAAACATGTACAGATCCAGCTTCATTCCCTCTTCGGAAGCAAACAGGTCGGCTCCGAAAGCCTTCGGCGTCAGGAACCCCTTTCCGGGACAGTTCCATCTGGCCAGAGCCTCGGCCCCGAGGATCATTTCCGTCTCAGCAGATACGATGAACTGCAGGTGCATATTTAATTCATTTACATTCACAGTTCTTCCGGTTCCTTTCTCAGGCATCCTCCGCTTACTGTTCCGGCCGGTCTTCTGGATTTTTCCCAAAAAAATACCAGGTCATTCCCATCCGCCTGCAGCGATGGAATGATCTGGCAACTGGCTGACCGTTTCCGGCCCCTATAGCTTTGCGTCACCACCTTACGATGGTTTTGCCCGAATTATTTGTTTGTTTTTTCGTCTTATTTTGAACTTTTGCCACTATAACATCTCTCTTTTCCGATTTTAAAAATTTGATGTGAATGACAATTTATACGTTGTGAATTTCATCCCAATGTTGTAAACAGGGCTTCCCCCTCCTCCTCAGGGGCTCCGGAACATAAAAAACGGGCCGGATCTCCCCTTTTCAGAGGAAATCCGGCCCAAATACACGGCAGCCCGGGTCAGAAGGGTATTCTTTTGTTCATCCGGGGCCTTTCAGGGCCCCTTCCTTACCGAAGATCTG
Organism: uncultured Lachnospiraceae bacterium; assembly: GCA_946626215.1. GTDB lineage: Bacteria > Bacillota > Clostridia > Lachnospirales > Lachnospiraceae > CAG-791. The sequence continues at coordinate 6,908 of CAMOUD010000033.1, read as the reverse complement.
TGACAGGACGGATCTTTCCGTCCCTGATCCTGTATCCTTCTCCGTAAAGGGTTTCCTTTCCGTTCTCACAAAGGACAAAGCTCCCGTCCGGCAGGGCCAGGAAATCACGGCCATAGCTGTCTTCCACTGTGATATCCTGGATGATCCTTCTTCCATCCAGTTCCATCTTCCTGACCATCTGATAATGAGGCAGGATCTGCAGGTCCGTAAGGCCAAGTCCCGGCAGAAAACGCTGATAGGCAGGGTCCAGGGACTCTCCCGGAAGCTCCGGCTGGGCATAGACCAGGGAAGCCGCGTTCATGGTCCCCGCGCTGATCCCGATGATGATGCCGTCAAAGCCTTCGATCATCTCCTTCAGTCCGATCCGCCTGAAATAGGCATTCTCTGTGGGGACATGGCCCCCTCCCAGATAAATGACGTCATAGTTCTGGAGGACCTCCCGGCTGTAGTCTCTTGTCCTGTCATCCCATATATCCACCCGGGACAGGGACAGTCCCTCCTCTCTCATGGCCTTTTCCATCCCCTCCCGCATTTCTGCGCAGGCCGGGATATCAGAGGGAAAGGCTGAGATGATCAGGACTCCCGCGTCCTTTCTCCATCTTTCCTTCAGGAGGTCCGGCAGGCCCCAGGCAGGGTCCACGCCCCGGACGGTGTAGCTGTTGTCCAGAGGCCCGAAGGGGCTGCTGGTCAGAAAGAGACTCATCATTGCTGTATGCTCCATGTATTTATCGAAACATGACAAGGCCTGCCCCAAAGGACAGGCAGTTGGCCGCCAGAGTCATCCCGAAAAGCTTCCCCGATCTGCCGAAGGCCAGCGCGTAGACGCCGTATTCGGCCAGGACCACCAGGCACTCCAGCAGGAGCCAGATCCTGTGGTCCGTGATCCCGTTCATGGACAGAAAGAGATTCAGGGAAAGGTTGGTGATGACATTGGCGCACACAATAACGGTCAGGCTGTACCGGTCCCGTCGGCCCAGGATCATAAAGAAGGCCGCCTCGATCAGGACCGTCAGCAAAAGTGCCCGGATCATTTTTTCCCGCGTTTCCGGATGATAGTCCAGACAAGGACCGCCGCCGCGATCAGGATCAGAGCGACTGCCAGGGCCGCGGCCATGGCAGGGCCCGGCCTTGTGATGTCCGGTTCGTCAATGAGATCCGCCCATGCCGGAACGGCTGACAGATATACCGCCATCATGGCGCAGAGGATCGTTCTCCATGTATGTCTCATGCTGCTTCTCCTTTCTTCCGGCTTCGGGGAAGCCGGTGAAAACGAAGATCTGTCTGTTCAGATTTACAAGTCCAGTGTACAGGAATGGTTCCCATTTTTCCATAAGGAAAGAGAGGGCCGTCAGGGGCCTGCCCTCTCTGCCCCGTCTCCTGCCCGCAGGATAGCCCAGAGGCCGAAGAGAAAGCAGGCCAGAACGAAGATCCACCTGGCAGGGCCCGTCAGGGTCAGGAACCTGCCCGCGATGGCCCCCGGCCACAGGGCCGCGGCAGCCAGTCCAAAGGCATAGCCCGGCATGTCCGGCATCAGCCGGTAGAGGAGCCAGAGGGTAATGGGCATGGTCAGGTTGAGAAGGAACTGGCCGGCCAGGGAAGGAAGCATCCGGGAGGAGCCGAAGGCGATCAGCAGGGCAGCGGCAGGTACGGAGAGCCAGGCCGCCCTCCGGGCACCGGCCCTGTCGCAGAGAAAGCCGCCTGCCATCTTTCCTGCGAAAACGCAGGTCACCATCAGAAAGGACAAAAAGGCCCCCTGTTTCCAGGGAAAGGATACGACAGAACCGCCCAGGGCCCGGACGGCCACGGCTCCTGTCAGGAACAGGGAAGCGGCCAGGACATCTCCCTTTCCGCCTCCTGCCTTCTCTCTCTTTCCAGCAATGTCCGGGTCCATGACTCCGCAGGCCGCGGAAAGGGGAAACAGGACCAGGGCCGCCAGACAGAGGGCGGCGGCAAAGAAGAGACGCAGGGAAGGAAAGAGGGTCCCCAGAAGGATCCCATAGGCGCCTGGCGCCACAAAGACGCCCAGAGGCCCCGCTTTGCCATGGTTCCTCTCCAGGGTCAGGGCCCCTCCGGCCACATGAAAGAGGCAGTTCCCCAGGCCGATCAGGACGATCCTGGCCATGACGGGGACCGGAAGAAGGGCTCCCAGGGCAAGGAGGCCAAAGGACAAGGCCAGTCCCTCCCGGTGCCGGCGAATCCGGTCCGCCAGGAGACCCGTCAGGCTCTGGCAGGCAAAGGCCAGGGTATTATAGAGAAAGATCCCGCCGGCCAGGAGCTCCCCGCTCCCGGTCAGGCCAAAGACCACCGCCGCGCACAGCCCGTCCACCAGCAGGTGGCACAGGGCCAGGTACCAGAGGAAGTATGGTTCCCGCATATCTGTCTTCACGTCCTTTAGAATTCCTCAGAAAAAAGCCTTCCGTGGGAAGGGCTGCCATGACAGCTGAAAAAGAACGCGTCCGCAGACAGGACGCGTCCTCTTTCAGATCCTGATCCTTATGATCGCCGGCGAGATGGGATCTCACCAGAGATCTGCCGTCTCCGGCATGCTGTCATAGTCCAGGTCCCATCCCTCTTCCCATGTGAAGGAAGTCTCTCCGGTCTCCAGATCGATCCGGGCCAGGCCCACATAGGGGGCTCCGTCTCCCTGGGGATGGCAGAGAGCGACCGCCAGCGAAGGATCGCCGTCGGTCTCAACATCCGCATAAAAGATGTTTCCGGGAAGGGTATCCAGATACGCCTGCAGGTACTGGACGGCGGTATCCGGATCAGCCATGTCGCTGACAGCAGGCAGGGGCTCCATGACCTGGTCTCCGACCAGGGACCAGGAAATATCCAGGGTCTCCAGGTTCTCCTCTGTATAGCTGTAGTATTCACCGGGCGTGATCTCCGTCCTGTTCCCGTCCTGGTCCTCATAAAAACAGGCATCCTGCTCCACGGAATAGATGTATCTGCCCATGACCACGGGCTCGGCGCTTCCCTCAGGGAGCTGCCAGGTCGTAATGGAGGGGCCGGTATAGACCACAAAGGAGCCGTCCCCGGCAAAGCAGATCTCCGCGTCTCCGCCCAGGTAATCGATGTCAAATACAGGGACCGGGCCTTCGTCTTCCATGGCAAAGAAGCCGTAGATCCTGATATTCTTCTCCCTGTCTCCTCCGCCGATCAGCAGTTCATCCCTGCCGTCTCCGTTGATGTCCTGCTCCGCGTAAAAAATGTAGAAGACCGCGTCCTCATCACTGTGGTAGAGGTTCCAGACCGCGTTCTCCAGCAGGGGCCGGCTGACCCAGTCCCCGTAGGAAGAACCTTCCTCCTCGACGACCTCACGGTAAAAGCCGTTGTCGAGGACATCCTGATACTGGTCCAGGATATCTTCGTAGGAGGCCACCGTCTCCTCTTCCTCTCCCTCGGCGTCTCCCTGGGAGTCGTCGTCCGGATCCTCCGGCTGATCCTCATAGGGATCCTCTCCCGTGTCCGTCTCTCCTTCCGGCTCCTGTGTACCGGAGTCGGATTTTGCGCTCTTCCTGTCAGTCTGGTCCTTCTTTTCGGTCTGGTCCTTCTTTTCCGTGGTCCCGGCAGGGGTCTGGGGCTTCGGCTGTGCCGTCTCCTTTTTCTCCTGCTGGCCGTCCTTTGTGACATAGACCACGCAGATGGCGGCCCTGCCCGCGTTCTGAGCTTCCACCAGGGCCTGGCCTTCAGCCACAGCCGTTACCAGACCGTCGGGACTGACCCGGGCGATATCCGTATTGTTGCTGGTCCAGGTCGTCTCCTGGTCTGACCCGATCACATAGCTTTTGAGCTGGACGGATTCACCGGGGGCAAGCCTGACCGAGTTCCGGTCCACCTCGATCCGGGCCTCGATCTTTTTCGTTCCTTTCTCCTCCTCGTCCGCTTCCGTCTCTTCGGAAACCGGGGCAGGAGCAGGATCCTCCTCCCGGATCTCTTCCGGCTCCTCCTCCAGTTCGACCGCCTCGATCGGGACTGCCGTTTCCCTCTTGCCGCCGCAGGCCGAGGCAAAAAGGCCCAGAGCCGTCAGACATATGACAATGGCTGTTCTTTTCATAACGTACGCCTCCTCATCGGTCTCGTCCCTGCCCTCCTTCATGGAACCTTCAGGTATGGTTCTGGTCCGCATTCAGGCAGGAGAGGCCTTTATTTATAATACCTCTCTGTCCCGGAATTTACAGCGCATCATTCGTTAAAAGCGCGTACATGTCCCGGATCTTTTCCATCTGTCCGTCCTTTCCCAGCCTTCTGCCCAGGTAGGCATAAAACTCATCATGGCTGTGGATGCAGCTGACGGATGTAAAGCTGTTCAGCAGGAGGAAAGACCGGATCTCCCCGGCAAGCCGGATCCTCTCTTCCCGGTCCGCCGGATCCGCTTCATAATACCGGATCAGGAAGCGGCGCATGGTATAGACCTGATAACAGACCAGAAGATCGATCAGGAAGTAGTCTCCGATCACCGTTCCGAACATCTGATTATCATAAAAGTCTTCATTCCGGGCCTCAGGACGGACATAGTAGCCGCATCCCTCCGGCGCCGCGAACCAGCACGCGTTCTCAAAGGGCGTCAGGCAATCGATCTTTTCCGGCTCCAGCCTGTACTTGCTGTTATAGCCATAGGTAAGATAAGCCGCGGCGGTCCTGATGCCCGTCTCCTCGATCCTGCCTGTCACGATGTATTGGAAAAGGATGGCCTTATCGGGAACCGGACGCTGAAAGACTGTCCTTTTCCCGGCCTGTTCCTCCATCTTCCGCAGGGGATACGCGCGTTCCGTAAAGAACCGGACAGGAGCCTTTCCGTCTAAAGCCTGAAGAAGGCTGCAGACCCAGCGGCCCATGGAAAAATCATAGAACCTGGTCCTGTTCAGCATCCTTCTACCCTCTTCCGAATAAAAGGCTTCGAAGGTCAGGTCCTCCCTGCAGGCAGCCGCGGCCGCGGGCAGGTCCTGCTTTTTCCCGGCGTTCTTTGCCAGAAGATTCCCTGTCCGCATCATGCAGATCCTCAGAGCGCCCCTGCCCGGGTACCGGGCCAGTTCCTTGAATACGTTCTGGAATTCCATGACCTGGGTAAGGGACATGGGATCCTGCGTCCTTTTGCCCTTCAGACCGGGGACCTCACTGATCAGATCCCCTCTCCGGCAGGCCCTGCCAAAGGCGGCTTCGTACCACAGGATCCCTACTCCGCTCTCAAAAAGCACCAGGCCCGCCTCCAGGATCAGGACCTCCCGGAAGGCATCCCTGTCTCCGTTCGAGAACCAGGCCAGCTGGAGAAGGGGATTTCCTTCCGTCCTCCTCTGCCACATGGCTCCCAGTCTCCGGCCCCTGAAATCGCCGTCCGCCGAAAAGGCCCGGAGAAGAAAGTCCCAGATGTCCCTCTCCTGTCTGCCCCTTCCGGCAGCGCCATAGGCGGCATCCGGAAGCCGTACCCAGTCCGGATCCCGGTCCAGGCAGGCAAGACCTTCCTCAAAGCTTCCCTCCAGATAGAAAGGGACCAGATAGCGCAGGCGGTTCCTGGCATGCATGGTGAAATCCGGAAAATAGGAGCAGATCCTGTCGTAGTACTCTTCCGCGGATTCACTGTCCTCCCTGGGGTGGATCCGGCTTTTTTCCCGCTTTCCATGCAGGATCCGGGCGTAGAAATCCTCCACGGCCAGGGCCTTTTCCTCCTGGCCTCCGGCCAGGAAGGATTCCCGGCACTCCCTGCAGTAGTCTCCCAGGTCCCCGGCCCTCTTCGTTTCCACAATGATGAACGGGACCGTTCTCCCCTTATGCGTATCTCTCGTATCCGCCGAGGACGCCTGAATAAGCTCCCTGTGGCAGTTCCTGCTGGCCGCGGATTCCGGGCTCAGATAGAAAACGATCAGGCTGCAGTTCTGACTGCAGATGGCCTGGAGAGCAGAGTCCGTCCAGGCGTCCAGGCTGCAGTCCAGATTTTTTTCATCGAACCAGACGTTGAGCCCCCTGGCCTGAAAGGCCTCCACGTCTCTCGTTACTACTTCCCTGTCCCTGCTTGAATAGCTGATAAAGACATAGGGCCTTCTGCTGTCGCATCTTCTGATCATTCCCGCCTCCCGTCCTGCCTCATCAGGCCATGGTTCCATTTTCATTATCGCAGGGAAAGATGTCTTTGAGAAGTCTTTCCCGGAACTTCAGGACGGCCATGCTCTACCTGCCGCAGGCCCTGATCCGGAAAAAAGGCGACCACTCCCTGCGAAGTGACCGCCTTTTTCCAGCCTTTTCTTATATTCACTCAGCCTGCCGGAGCAGGCCTTCCATAAATCGGCTGATCTCTATTCCTCTATGCTGTCGATCACGCTCTGAAGCCATTCTCTGGCCGCGTGCACGTTCATGAGCCAGCCCTGGACCCTGTTGTAGCGGAAGAAATCGATGAAGGCTTCCACGATGTTCTTTTCCCGGATCACAAAGGCGGCCCCGTCGTCCTCCCTGCCCTCCACCATGAGGCCGTTCCCGGACTGACAGAGGATCTCCCAGTTCAGCATGGGCGGGAGCTTATCCTCATTGATCAGGAACAGTCTGTCTCCCAGCTGGTCCAGCAGGCAGGACAGGAAGCGCTTCCTGTCCGCGGGCTCGATCTGGGCGGAAATCCCGCCCTCGTAGAAACGGCCGGTCCGGGCAAATTCCTCCAGGCAGCCGGGAAAATTGAAGATGACCAGCGGCAGCTGCTTCACGCCCCCTATATAAGCGGAAACCTTATCCTGAAGGTCTTCCGGCACGTACCTTCGGATCCCCGCTTCGTCCGCCATGATGCAGGCGCAGGGACCCTGCGAGATATTGTAGATGGGCCCGTCCTGCCCGTGCTCCGTAGCGTAATGGGTCAGCTGGGACAGGTTGGCGAACTTTTTCCGGATCCGTTCCGATTTTCTGACGGCGATCTCAAAGGCGTCGTG
>CAMOUD010000032.1 GCA_946626215.1 uncultured Lachnospiraceae bacterium | reverse complement strand
TTTCCTGCCCGTGGTAGAATGAGTATCAGAGATATGACTATGCCCTGTTCTCCCCTGGAGCAGGGCATTTGCAGACGGAAAAGGCAGGAAACGAAGATGGAAAGAAGACTCCCCTATGCTGTCCATTTTAAGATCTGGATCATCCTGGCAGGAGCGGCCGGTCTGATACTCATCTGCGGCGCCGCGTCCGGCAGCTTTTCCCTGGCGGGCCTCAGGGGCTTCCCTGCCCATACCACGATCCTGGCCATCGTCTACCAGGTCCTCTGCCTGATCTACCTGCTGTTCATGGGAGGAAGGAAGGCCTTCATGCCCTGGCTCCAGTACATGGCCATGATCAGCAGCCTCCTGACCTTCGCGTCCTCCGCGGTCCTTCTGCCGGCCGCCTTTCCGGCGGCGGACCTCTTTGCCAGGATCGGCCTGATCCTGGTCCAGATCCTGGTCCCCCTGATGGTCCTGGCCGACTGGATGTTCTTTACCCTCAAGGGCCGCTACAACGTCCTTTTCCCCTTCCTGGGACTGCTTCCCGGGATCTGGTACCTGGTCTTTACCGATCTGACCCACGTCTTTCAGGGATGGCCCATTTCCTATCCCTTCCTGGACGCGGACCAGAAGGGCCTGCCCGCCGTCATCGGCGTCTGCGCGGCCATAGCCCTCGGCCTTGTCATTGCCGGCTTTTTCTTCGTCCGGGCCGACCAGGCCCTGGCTCCCCGCCGGAAAAGGCGGAAACCTGCCGGAAAGAAGGAGAAGAGGGCCGGGGAAGAGGAAATCTGACAGAGATTTTACACATTGATTACAATTTAAAACTTGCAAAGAGGGCTGCTCCCGTGCTATGGTTAAACCGCATAAGGGAGTAGCCCTCACAGACATGCTGTCTGTGTCAGCCGTATCGTCAGAACGTCCTCAGGGGCCGGTGCGGCAGGTAATCGGCGAGACTTACTGTTACTTCTATAGTTACAGTGGGCCTCGTTTCTTTTTTGCCCACTGGAGTTTCAAAACGCGTTCTGACGCGGAAAGGCATCACGATCATGAACATCATCATTCAGCTGCTGCTGCTGGCCGGAGGCTTCTTTCTCCTAGTAAAAGGAGCGGACTGGTTCGTGGACGGCGCTTCCGGCATCGCTTCCAAGCTGGGCGTATCCCAGCTGATCATCGGCCTGACCATCGTAGCCATGGGGACCAGCCTCCCCGAGGCGGCAGTCAGCATCACCGCCGCCGCGGCAGGCTCAGAGGGCATTACCATCGGCAACATCATCGGTTCCAATACCATGAACATCCTGGTCATCCTGGGGGCGGCCAGCCTGATCGCTTCCATACCGGTGGGCACATCCACCGTCCGGCGGGAGATCCCCTTCATGCTCCTCTGTTCCGTGGTCTTTGTCCTTCTGGGCAGGGACGGAATGATCGGCCGCCTGGACGGCGGGATCTTCTGGATCCTTTTCCTGATCTATCTGGGCTATCTTTTCATGGAGGCCAGGGCCGGCCAGGAGGAAGATGAGAACGCGGACCGGCTGACCTGGCCCAGGGCCATCCTCATGGTGGCGGGCGGTCTCTTCTGCATCATCTTCGGTTCTGACATTGCCGTGGACGCGGCCTGCTCCATTGCCAGGATCGCCGGGCTCAGCGAGGAATTCATCGGCCTGACCATCGTAGCCCTGGGCACTTCCCTGCCGGAACTGGTGACCTCCGTCACGGCAGCGGCCAAGGGAGATACGGACATCGCCATCGGCAATATCGTAGGCAGCAACATCTTCAATATCCTTTTTGTGGTAGGGACGTCTTCCCTCCTGATCCCGGTCCCCTTCTCGGACGGGTTCCAGCAGGATATCATCATCATGCTGGCAGCGGGGCTCCTGCTCTGGTTCTTCTGCATCAAGGATAAAAAGCTGGGCAGGCTCAGCGGCGTCATCATGCTGGGCTGCTACATACTGAATTTCGGATTTATGGTCTTCCAATAGATCCAGGGCATTTGTTTTCAGGGCCCTTCTGTTCTCCTCCTGCCCTTCCCGGTCCCTCCGGTTTTCTGCCTGTCCCCGATTGACAGAAAACCGGAGGTTGTTTATACTAACTAAGGTAGGTATAACTAACCGAAAGGCTGCCCGGCCCTTTATGGGCCGCGCCTTAGAAGACAGGGAGAAAAGAACCGTGGAAGTACAGGACCTGACCCGAGATCTGCTGGACCTTCAGATGGAGGAGCCCCGCGCCATGCTGCGCTTCAGGGAAATGGCATCGGCGGAAGGGGAGGACCTGATCCTGCTCTGTCTCCTGCATACGGGAGATTCCATGCTGGCCGGCGACCTGGCGGACCTGACCGGACTGACCAGCGGCCGGATCGCCAACATCCTCCGCAGGCTGGAGGAAAGGGGCTATATCAGCCGGACCCAGGGCATGCGGGACCGGAGAAAGGTCCATGTCAGCCTGACCGGGGCCGGAGAGGAAAAAAGCCGGCAGGTCCTCCTGGAAGCGGGAGAGAACTGGTCGGGCCTCCTGGAGGACCTGGGGACTGAGGACGCCGGGAGCCTGGTACGGATCCTGAAGCGGTGCGCGGCCTTTTATGACAAAGTGGAATGATCGAAAGCACAGGACATCCTGCCGGGGTGTCCTGTTTTTTTGTCTGAGACGCTGAAGGCGCCGGCCGGATGTGGTATCATCATAGCGTACAGAAGACACGGAAAGGGCCTCCGGTCACGGAGGGCACTGAAAGGAAAAAGGAATGAAATTACTGGTCACCAGACATGGAGAGACTCCCTGGAACAGGGAGAACTGGGTCCTCGGCAGGACGGATATCCCCCTGAATGAAACAGGCAGGGCCCAGGCCCTGACGCTCAGAGAGAGACTGGAGGGCAGGCATATAGACGCGGTCTATGTGTCCCCCCTTTCCAGGACCATGGAAACGGCTTCCATCGCTCTGGAGGGACGGGACCTTGCCCTGGTCCCGGAGCCCCGGATCATAGAGATGAATTTCGGGGACTATGAGAAGGCGGGCCGCCGGGACCCGGAATACAACGCGGTCAAGCGCTGCTACTTCAGGAGACTCCCGGGAGGCGGCGAATCGGTCATGGATCTGGCTGCCAGGATCTATCCCTATATCAGGGAGCTGGCCCGAAAGCACAGGGGGGAGACGGTCCTCCTGGTCACCCACGGAGGCATCGCCAGGGTGATCCGGTCCTATTTTACGGGCATGGACAACGAGGAGTTCTCCTCCTTCTTTCTGGAGAACTGCGGCCTCCTGGAATATGATGTCCCGGAGGAGGACTGAGAAAGGAGAGGGGCATGGAAACACTGCTTTGCTACGGGGATTCCAATACCTTTGGCTATGATCCTGCCGACAGGGGCTGGTACAGGTACCCGAAGGAGGTCCGATGGACCGGGATCCTGGCCGGCACCGGCCGCTATAAGGTCTTCAACGAGGGCTCCAACGGCCGCCAGATCCCCCATGATCCGGGAAGCCTTTCCCTGATGGACGGGATCCTGGCCGTCCACCAGGACGCGGACCGGCTCCTGATCATGCTGGGGACCAATGACATCTTTGAGATGTGGCCGGCTTCGGCTGACCGGGTCGGTCAAAGGATGCGCCGGGTCTTTGAGGAGGTCCCCGGCCTTGCGCATTTCCGGACCGGAGGACGGGAGACCATCCTGATCGCCCCGCCCAGGGTCTATGCGGATGAAGACCTCTACGGCCCCTTTATCAACAGGGCCTCGGAGGGCATGGCAGACGCCCTGAGGGCTGTGGCAGAAGACTACGGGGCCCGGTTCCTGGACGCGTCCGCCTGGGGGATCGGGACCGCCTATGACGGCGTGCATTTTTCCGCGGCCGGACACAGGACTTTCGCGGACAGGCTCATGGACTGTCTGGAGGAGGGGAGGAAGGAATGAAGACAGACTACGAAATGCTCGCCATGCAGATCCGGTCCCTGACGGAGGGCCTGCCCTTCCGGACCGCCAGCCTTGCCAATATCTCGGCCCTGCTCTTTGAGGCCCTGCCGGACATCAACTGGGCCGGCTTCTATTTCCTTCAGGATGTGAAGGGGGAAAGGGCTCTGGTCCTGGGCCCCTTCCAGGGAAAGCCCGCCTGCACCCTGATCGGCTGGGGAAAGGGGGTCTGCGGGGCCGCCGTCAGCCAGGAGCGCCTGCAGCTGGTCCCGGATGTCCACGCCTTTCCGGGCCATATCGCCTGCGACAGCGCTTCCAGGTCCGAGATCGTGATCCCCATCCGGGAAGGCGGCCGGGTCACGGGAGTCCTGGACATCGACAGCCCCCAGGAAGGGCGCTTTGACCGGGAGGACGCCGAGGGATTGTCGGCCTGCGTCCGGGTCATCGAAGAGGTCCTGGAGGCTGCCCGGGACGGAAGGTGAGGGTTTGCCCCCTTTAATAAAAAAAGGGTTTAGTGTAAGATAGAATCAGCAGCATCTGAACATCCGCGTTCCATAAGGAAGATACTGACCGGGATGAGCAGCCCCCCCGAGGCCCCAGGTTAAGTTTCAGTTTCAGGAGGATCCCCATGGTCAATAAAAAGAAGAATACCCGCCCCGTATTTGTGATCGGGCACAAGAATCCGGATACGGATTCCATCTGCTCCGCCATTTCCTGTGCCTACCTCAAGAACCAGCTCTCGGATGCCCCTCACTACCCCCGGAGGGCCGGTGAGATCAACCGGGAGACCCAGTTCGTACTGGACCATTTCGGCGTAGAGGTCCCCGAGCTTCTGACCGATGTCCGGCCCCAGATCAAGGACATCGATATCCGCATGGCCCCCGGCATCGACGCCCACATGAGCATGCGGGACGCCTGGGAATATATGCGGGACAATGTCATAGATACCCTCTGCATTACGGACAAGGAGAATTCCCTCCTGGGCCTGATCGCGGTCAAGGACATCGCGGACGCCTATCTGGACCTCTTTGATACCAGCATCCTGGGCAAGGCCCATACCAGCTACAAGAACCTCCTCAATACCCTGGACGGAAAGATGCTGGTGGGCGATCCCGAAGGCCATATCCGGCAGGGCCGGATCCACGTGGGCACCAGCCCGGAGACCATGATCAACCTGATCCAGCCCGGCGACATCGTCCTGGTCACCAACCGCTATGAGGCCCAGATGATCGCCGTCGACCTGGGCGCCGCCTGCGTGATCGTCTGCGTGGATTCCGAAGTCCCTCAGAGGATCCTGGACAGGGCCGAGGCCACCGGCACCACCATCATCACCACCCCCTATGATACCTACGCCGCCTCCAGGATCGTTTCCATGGCGGCCCCGGTCAAGCACTTCATGATCAGGGAAAAGCTCCTGACCTTTGACCTGGAGCTGCCGGTGGATGACGCCATGAAGGTCATGGCCAGCGTCAGGCACCGCTATTTCCCCATCCTGGACAATGAAGGACGCTATGTGGGCGTCATCAGCCGACGGAACCTGCTGAACCTGCACCGGAAGAGACTGATCCTGGTGGACCACAATGAGAAGTCCCAGGCAGTCGACGGCTTCCAGGAGGCCAGGATTATGGAGATCATCGACCACCACAGGATCGGCTCCATGGAGACCGGCGGCCCCGTCTTTTTCCGCAATGAGCCGGTGGGCTGCACGGCCACCATCCTTTACAAGATGTTCCGGGAGAACAACGTGGAGATCCCGCCCCACATCGCGGGCCTCCTGATGAGCGCCATCCTTTCGGATACCCTCAAGTTCCGGTCCCCCACCTGTACGGCCTATGATTCCAAGGCCTGCCAGGAGCTGGCGAAGATCGCCGGAGAGAACATCAACGAGTACGCGGAGCAGATGTTCGCGGCCAGCGACGATCTGACCGGCCGGACTGCCAAGGACCTGCTCTTCTCGGATTTCAAGATCTTCGAGTTCGGCGGCCAGTCCTTCGGAGCGGGCCAGGGCCTCTTCATGTCCAAGGGCTCCTGCCAGACGGCCGAGGAGATGGTCTCGTCCTTCCTGCCCGAGGCCCTGGAGTCCAAGGGCCTGCCCCTGATCATCTATATGCTGACCAACATGCAGGAGCAGGGCACCACCCTCCTGTACGCGGGCAAGGGGGCCGACTCCCTGATCTCCGAGGCCTTCGGGACAGAGGCAAAGGACGGCCGCGCCTATGTGCCCGGCATGGTCAGCCGCAAGAAACAGTTAATACCGCCCCTGCAGCAGCTGCTCGGTTAAGAGGAGCGCCCGCAGACCAGACAGATTGAAGGATTTATGGATACGATCGCTGTACTTATTCCCTGCTATAACGAAGAAAAGACGATTGCCAAGGTGGTCCGGGATTTCAGGGCCGTGCTGCCTCCGGACGCCGTGATCTATGTATACGACAACAACTCCTCCGACAGGACCTCGGAACTGGCCGCCGCGGAAGGCGCCGTAGTCCGGCATGAATACATGCAGGGCAAGGGCAACGTGGTCCGCCGCATGTTCCGTGAGATCGACGCGGACTGCTATATCCTGGTGGACGGGGACGATACCTATCCCGCCGAGGACGCTCCCGAGATGGTGGAACTGGTCAGGAACCACAACGCCGACATGGTGGTCGGCGACAGGCTCTCCTCCACCTATTTTTCCGAGAACAAGCGGCCTTTCCATAACTTCGGCAACGATCTTGTGCGCAAGAGCATCAACATCCTTTTCGGAAGCGAGATCAAGGACATCATGACCGGCTACAGGGCCTTTTCCTACCAGTTCGTGAAAAGCTTCCCGGTCCTGTCCAGGGGCTTTGAGATCGAAACGGAAATGACGATCCACTCCATCGACAAGAACCTTCAGGTCGAAAATGTGGTCATCGGCTACAGGGACCGGCCGGAGGGGAGCGAGTCCAAGCTCAACACCTATTCCGACGGCTTCAAGGTCCTGATGACCATCGCCAGGCTCTACCGGAACTACAGGCCCCTGTCCTACTTCCGCCTGATCGCGGGCATCCTTGCCCTGATCGCCCTGATCTTCTTTGTCCCGGTCTTCGGGGCCTACCTGCGGACCGGTACGGTAGACCGGTTCCCGACCCTGATCGTCTGCGGCTTTACCATCCTGGCGGCCATCATGTCGATCTTTACGGGCCTGATCCTGGAGAACGTCCGGCAGAAGAGCCGGAGAGACTTTGAAATGACGCTCAACGGCATTCATTCGGAATACAAAGGCAAGCGCGGCGAAGCATGAGAACCGGCTGCCTGCAGGAGGACCGTCCATAATCCCGCGGGATCTGGGCGGTCCTTGCCAAAGCGGGGGAGGACAGATTTTGAAGATCAGACGAATATGGATCACTGTGCTGACGGCGGCCCTTCTGATGACCGCGGCGGCCTGCGGGGGCGGTGTCCCGGAGCCGGCAGAGGAGCCGGCGGTCCAGGACCTGGAGGTCCTGGAAGAGACGGATGAGCCTGACGCCACGGAAGAGGAGGAGGACTATCCGGAGGAAGAGGAGGATTTCCTGACGGACGAGGGAGAAGAGATCCCTGTCCTGGAGGCCGTGATCGAAGAGGACGGCAGCTATACCACCAAGGAGGACGTGGCCCTCTACCTGTATACCTACGACCGCCTGCCGGACAACTTCATGACCAAGAAGGAAGCCCGGGCCCTGGGCTGGGAGGGAGGCTCCCTGGAGCCCTACGCCCCCGGCATGTGCATCGGAGGCGACTACTACGGGAACCGGGAAGGAAAGCTGCCGGACGGATCCTACCATGAATGCGACATCGATACCCTGGGCAAGTCCAAAAGGGGAGCCAAAAGGATCGTCTATTCCGACGACGGCAGGATCTACTATACGGGAGATCACTACGAGTCCTTTGAGCTCCTGTACGGAGAAGAGGATTAATCTATGAAATACACGGTCGATCTGTCCGGCGTCAGGGACCGGGAGGGCCTGCATGAAAGGCTCAGGGCCTCCATGGACCTGCCGGACTGGTACGGAAACAACCTGGATGCCCTTTATGACATCCTGACGGAAGAAGGAAATTTCTGGGATCTCACCTTCACAGCCTGCGGAGAAGCGTTCAGGGCCATGCCTGACTACATGGCGTCCCTGGTCCTTACCCTTTCCGACGCCTGCGATGTGATGCCCGGTCTGATGGTTTCCCTTGCTCTTTGAGGGGCCCCGGGAGGGACATATGGAAAACAGAAGAGCAGTGATCATAACCGACCTGCACGGCTGCCTGGATGAAGCCAGAGACCTGCTGGCCAGGCTGGATTTCAGACAGGAGGAGGACCTCCTGATCAATCTGGGCGATACCATTGACAGAGGGACCCAGATCTATGAAGTCTTTGAGTTCTTCAGGGACCTGAAGGAACAGATGGGGGACAGGTGCGTCCTGATCCGGGGCAACCATGAGCAGATGATGCTGGATTCCGCCCTGCCCGATCCTGTCTACAAAAAGCTCTGGTACCTGAACAGCGGGGAAAAGACGGTCTATTCCTTTATCAGCCACAAGCACAGGATCCAGGAGTTCAGGAGCTGGTATGAGGCCATGCCCTACTATTACCAGGACCCCCTCGGACGCTTTATCGCCGTCCACGCCAGCCTGACGGACGAGGACCCGGAGAAGAATTCGGTGGAGACCATGATCTGGGGCCGGGAAACGGACTATTACGGCAGGCTGATCATCACCGGCCACACTCCCTACAGGAACCCCCTTTACATGGCGGGGGAGGGCCGCTACGCCATCCTGGAGCCCCACAGGCGCTACCGGCTGGAGGAGAGGGGGATCATAGCCCTGGATACCGGCTGCGTGTTCGGCAACAAGCTGAGCGGGATGGTCATCGAGGGCGATACCTTCTATGTGGCCAGCGTGGAGGCGAAAAAAAGGAACAAATAAGGAAGCTCCTTCTTTCCCAGAGGTTTTTTCCCTTGTTTCAGGAAGAAGTCTCTTGCATTCAAATGGGAAATAGAGTAATTTATGTTGGATGCGTGCACTATGACAGTACAGGCATACATGGTATTCCAGTACAGATGAGGACGTTTTTGTATGTCTAATCCCAGACCCAATTCTAAAAAGACAGACAGGGGCGCGGAACGCCCTGTCAGGAGCGGAAGTCCTTCCAGGAACGGGACAGGCTCCAGGAACGGAAAAAGCGGGAGGAACGGGACCGGCAGCGGTCCGGCGAGAGGGACCTCCGCAAGGCCTGCCTCTTCCGCGAAGCCTTCCTCCTCCGCGAAGCCTTCCTCCAAAGGACCTTCCGGCCCTTCCAGGGGGACTGGCGGCTCCAAATCTTCCGGCAAGCTGAAGAGGGAAAGACGGAGAAGGGCTACTTTCGTGCTCTTCCTCCTGCAGGCGATCCTTTCCGTCATCCTGGCCGTGTCCATCTGGCGGAGCGGCATGATCCCCGGGAAATATGTGGCCCTGGCCTGCCTGCTCCTTCTGGCGGCCCTGTTCCTTTCCCGGTTCCTGCTTACCCGGAAGAAGAACTACTGGTATATCGGCGCGGCCTTTTCCGCCGCCGCCTGTATCATCCTGACCATCGGAACGGTCTATGTGTCCCAGACCATCGGCCTTTTCGCCTCGGCCAGCGCGGATTATAAGACCGACGACATGGTCGTGGTCGTCCGGGCGGACGACGGAGCCCAGTCCCTGGTGGATGCCAAGGACTACCTGTTCGGGATCCAGACCGGCGTCGACCAGGCCAATACCAAAGCCATGCTGGAGAACATGACGACCCGGCTGGGCCAGGAGATCCAGCTGGTGGAATTCGCCACTCCCATCGAGGAGGCCCAGGCCCTGCTCAATGAGGAGATCGGCGCCGCCATCTACAACAACTCCTACGCTTCAGTCATCGGGGACGTGATCTCCGATTATGACAGCCAGGTCCGGCAGATCTACAACTACGGCATCAATACCCGGCTGGCCGGCGAGGTCGTGGATCCCGGCGAGCCATTCAACGTTCTGATCAGCGGTATCGATACCCGGGAGAACGTGCTGGAGAACAGCCGGAGCGACGTCAACATCGTGGTGACCATCAATCCCAAGACCAAGAAGGTCCTGATGACCTCCACCCCCCGCGACTACTACGTGGAGCTGCAGGGCATGGAGACCGAGACCTACGGCGCCAGGGACAAGCTGACCCATGCCGGCATCTACGGCGTGGATGTTTCCAAGGCGACCATCGAATCCATCTACGGCATCGATATCAGCTACTATATCCGGGTCAACTTCAATACCCTGGTGGATATCGTCAACGCCGTGGGCGGCGTCGACATCTATGTAGACGAAGCCTTCCATGCCTATACCAACGGACGTCTTTACTTCGGCGTTGGCTGGCACCATATGGACGGCGTAGAAGCCCTGGCCTACTGCCGGGAGCGCTACAGCTTCGCGGACGGCGACAACCAGCGCGTCAAGAACCAGCAGAAGGTCCTGAAGGCCCTGATCCTCAAGATCATGTCCCCTTCGATCCTGGTCAACGCCGGCGAGCTCCTCTCCAGCATGGAGGGAGCCTTCCAGACGGATATCCCCGAGTCCAAGATCTCTGAGCTGATCAACCAGCAGCTGTCGGATTCGACGCCCTGGAAGATTTATAAACAGAACGCCGCCAGCGGCGTCATCGATATGCAGCCCACCTATTCGGGCGGCTCGACCCCCCTTTCGGTCACCTGGCCGGATCCCTACAGTGTCATCCAGTGCACCTCCCGGATCCGCATGCTGGAGGCGGAAAGACCTGAGGAAAAATGATCCTCCCGGCCTGGCGGGCCTGACGGAGAGATCCGAATGAAAGCACCAAGAACAGCCATGCCTGCTTAAGAAGCCGGCACGGCTGTTTTTTTGTGTCCGGAGCCGGAGAAGGCCGCGGCAGGCAGAGCCCTGGCATGAGGCCCGGGAATGGAGGGAAGAGGGGCGGAAGGAGCGGAGAAAGGGAAGAAGAGCACAGAAAAAGCCTCCCGGAGATCCGGGAGGCTCTGAAAGATCCGTATGAGGCCTCAGTTCTGGGAAAGGGCTCCTCTGTAGACTCTTTTTGTCCTCTTCGGGGAGATGAAGAGGAAATCGAACCGGTAGACCAGGACGTGCAGGACGCAGGCAAGACCGATCCCGATGAGCACATCCGAGAAGGAGTGCTGCTTGATGAACATGGTGGAAAGGACGATCAGGATGCCCAGGACATACATGGGGATCCTTGCTGCCTTCCGGGCGAAGATGCCTTCCTTCTGGTGGCGGACGCCTTCCATGACGGCCAGGGAATTGAAAACGTGAATGCTGGGCGTCAGGTTGGTGGGCGTGTCGGCCGCGTAGATCATGCCGACCATTCTTGTGAAGATGTTGTCTCTGGGCATGACCTCC
The DNA here is from genome assembly GCA_946626215.1 of uncultured Lachnospiraceae bacterium. GTDB lineage: Bacteria > Bacillota > Clostridia > Lachnospirales > Lachnospiraceae > CAG-791. The sequence goes on along the minus strand of CAMOUD010000032.1, from coordinate 7,823 downwards.
GGACGGAGGAAGTGGATGTTGGGGAAGAGGATCGAGACCAGGAGGAAGGCGGCCATGCCGGCTGCCAGGAAGGTGCAGGTCCTGTGATAGCTCGTCTCATCCCTGAACAGGAGGTAGACCGTGAATAGGGACACATAGGCGAACCATAGTACATATGGAATGATGAAGATCTCACAGAAGGGGATCAGGTCGTCCACGGCCATGTGGATGATCGTATAATGCAGCCGGTTCCAATGTTCGATCAGAACAAAGACGATGCCGTAGACCGCCATGAAGGCGAGCATGGGCACGGCCACCCTTGTTTTACTGGCCAGAATGAACCGGGTCTTTTCTTTCGTCAGCGGTCGATACCAGCAGCGGGGATCAAAAATGGTTCCCTCTCTCATATCCATTCACCTCAGTAAGCGCGCCGCTCCGGCGCCTCAGTCATCATTTCTGGATTCTTATTTGTTATCTGTCAACCATGGCCGATGATACACTGCTTTTTAAAAAATGGCAAGTAATTATGCAGAAGTTAACAAAAAATGTCCATCTGCGGTGAAAATACGTCAATATTTGGCTCTTGTACCGAAAAAGGATTCTTGCTATACTTTGCTCTGTCGGACTGGCGTACCGCAGTCGTCTTTCCGAGTATTTACGTTTTGCATGAGCAGGAGGAAAAGAATGTATTCTCTGGATGAAGTCAGGAAAGCAGATCCGGCCATCGCTGACGCGATCGTCAAGGAAATTGAGAGACAGAACGATCATATCGAGCTGATCGCTTCTGAAAACTGGGTCAGCAAGGCAGTTATGGCGGCCATGGGATCCCCTCTGACCAATAAATACGCGGAAGGATATTCCGGAAAAAGATACTACGGCGGATGCCAGGTCATCGACGTCATCGAATCCCTGGCCATTGAAAGGGCCAAGGAGATCTTCGGCTGTGAATACGCCAACGTCCAGCCTCATTCCGGCGCCAACGCCAACCTGGCCGTGGAATTCGCCATCCTGAAGCCCGGCGACACCCTGATGGGCATGAACCTCAACCAGGGCGGTCATCTGACCCACGGCAGCCAGGCCAATATCTCCGGTACCTACTACAACATCGTTCCCTACGGCGTAGATGAGAACGGCTTCATCGATTACGATGAGCTTAAGAGACTGGCCGTAGAGCATAAGCCCAAGCTGATCATTGCCGGCGCTTCCGCCTATGCCAGGACCATCGATTTCAAGAAGTTCCGTGAAGCGGCGGACGCCTGCGGCGCGGTCCTGATGGCGGATATCGCCCACATCGCGGGCCTGGTCGCTGCCGGCCTTCATCCCAGCCCCTTCCCTTACGCGGACGTGGTCACCACCACGACCCATAAGACCCTCCGGGGCCCCAGAGGCGGCCTGATCCTGGCCAACGCCGAGGCTGCCAAAAAGTACAACTTCAACAAGGCCGTGTTCCCCGGCACCCAGGGCGGTCCCCTGGAGCATGTGATCGCTGCCAAGGCCGTCTGCTTCAAGGAGTGCCTGGAGCCTTCCTTCAAGGTCTATCAGCAGAACATCCTGGACAACGCCCAGGCCCTCTGCAAGGGCCTGCAGGCAAGAGGCGTCCAGATCGTCTCCGGCGGCACGGACAACCATCTGATGCTGATCGACCTGACCGAGTCCGGCTTTACCGGCAAGGAAGTCGAGAAGTGGCTGGATGAGGCCCATATCACCGCCAACAAGAATACCATCCCCAATGAGAAGCGGTCTCCCTTCGTGACCAGCGGCATCCGTCTGGGCACCCCTGCGGCCACCTCCCGCGGCCTGAACGCGGAGGACTTCGACAAGATCGCCGAAGCCATCTCCCTGATCGTCAGGGGCGGAGAGGCAGGCATCGAGCCCGCCAGAGAGATCGTGGCAGGCATTACCGCCAGGTATCCCCTGATCTGACGGGAGGGACCCGGTCCCGGAGCGGCCAGGTCTGAAAGCAGCCCTGCCGCCCGTGAACAGACCCATCATGAACCATAAGGAAGAAGAGGCCCGCCGGAGATCCGGCGGGCCTTAACACCTTTTCAGTTGTATATAAATATCTGAAAATTCAGACGATTTCTAAAATTAATTGACAAATATAGGGCATATGCCTATAATAAGAATCAGAAAAGGAACAGAGAAACCGATAACGAGAAGATTATCGGAAGATCCAAAAATATCCAGGAAAGAGAGGTACTTCAACTATTAATCATCTTACTTCTGGTATTTCCGGAGAAGTCGATTGATTCCAAACCGATGATGTAATGTATTTCATCCGCAAACAGAATCCGGTTCCGAAAAAGGAAAGCAGCGATCAGAGAATAAAAGAATGATTCAAAGCCTACCAATTCAGGATAACAGGTTCATAACATTTCAGATGATCATTACCGTACAATCAGTACAAAAGAAGAAGGGTTCAGGAAGAAAGAGACAAAGTTCCAGAAAAGAAAACAGAAAGAACAAGTGAATAGGAGGTATTTCAGACCATTGGATAACGAAAAGTAAGGAAGGGTATTGATCAGATCGATGAATACCCTTCCTTGTATCTTGTCTGAAAGCTTTTCGCCTGCTGCCCCCTCCCGCCGGGGGCTTTTTTTCATGTCCGGAGAGAAAAGTATGGTATGATAGTCCTGTTCCCGCTGGGGACGGTATGCCGGCGGGCACGGAACGCCCCGCGGCAGGAAAGGATACAGGATCTATGAATCATACAGGGAATAAGGGCCGGATCATGACAGGCGTGATCGGGGCCATGGAAGAAGAGGTCGCTTCTCTGAAGGAGGCCATGACTGAAAAGGGAATTGTGACGCTGGCCGGCATGGAATTCTGCCGGGGCCTTCTGGACGGCAGGGATGTCGTGGTCGTCAAGTGCGGGATCGGCAAGGTCAACGCAGCGGTCTGCTGCAGCCTCCTGATCCATGAATTCGGGGCTGACCGGGTCATCAATACCGGATCGGCAGGCTCTCTGGACGCCAGGATCGACATCGGGGACATCGTGGTCTCCACGGACGCCGTCCAGCATGATTTTGACCTGACGCCCCTGGGAGAGGGCTTCGCGGATATGCCCGGCACGGGAGCGGTTCCCTTTAAGGCGGACAAGGAGATGCGGGAGAGCGCCGTTGAGGCGGTCCGGGAGACGGCCCCGGAGGTCCATGTCTATGAGGGCAGGATCTGCAGCGGAGACCAGTTCATCGCCGCCAGGGAAAAGAAGGAGGCCATCATAGCCCGCTTCGGAGGCCTCTGCTGCGAGATGGAGGGCGCCGCCATCGCCCAGGTCTGCGGCAACAACGGGACCCCCTTCGTCATCATCCGGGCCATTTCTGACAAGGCCGATGACTCCGAGGAGATGTCCTACCTGGAATTCGAAAGAGAAGCCTCGGCCAGGTGCGCGGCCATCACCCGCCGGATGATCGGCAGGTAAGATAAGAAAAGAAGGGACGCGAAGGCATGCTGAGGCATGCCGGACAGAAGAACAGACCGAACAGAACACAGACGAAAAGAAAACGGACCGAACAGAAAAACAGACCGAACCAGCCGGACGGCTGATTCGGTCTGTTTTCTGTTCTTATCTGTCCTTTGCCATGTTCTTCTGGGCCGTGGCCAGCATGAGCTTGATCCGGTTCAGCTGGTTGACCTCGCTGGCGCCGGGATCATAGTCGATGGCCGCGATGTTGGCCTTGGGATACATGCCGCGGATCTTCTTGATGACGCCCTTGCCCACCACGTGGTTGGGCAGGCATCCGAAGGGCTGGATGCAGACGATGTTGGGCACGCCCTCCTTGATGAGCTCGATCATTTCGCCCGTCAGGAACCACCCTTCACCGGTCTCATTGCCGATGGAAACGATGGGCTCCGCGTAGCGGACCAGCTGATAGATGCTCTCGGAGGCCGTAAAGTGCCGGCTCTTTTTGTAGGCCTTGTTGACGGGCCCCAGCATGGCTTCGATGGCTTTGATGGCTGCGGTGCAGACAGCGGCCGTCCTCTTGGAGGTGCCCAGGTGCTGGGCCTTGTAGACCTGGTTGTAGAAGCAGTAGAGCATGAATCCCATGAGGTCCGGGACCACAGCCTCGGCCCCCTCCTGCTCGAGCAGGTCCACCAGGTGGTTGTTGGCGGCCGGCGCGTATTTGACCAGGATCTCGCCCACGACGCCGACCCGGGGCTTTCTTTCCTCCCGGATGGGGATCTGGTCGAAGTCCGCGATCATGTCCCTGCAGATCCGGAGGACCTTGGGCAGGTTGAAGCCCATGGTGGTGGTCAGGAAATCCGTGCAGCGGCGCAGCCACTTCTGGTGCATGGCCTCCACGCTTCCCTTCTTGATCTCATAGGGCCGCATCCGGTAGATGCACTTCATCATGACATCGCCGAAGACAATGGCTACGGCCGCCCTGGAGAGGGCTGTAAAGGAGAGCTTGAAGCCCGGGTTCTCCTCCAGACCGGAAAGGTTGGCGGAAATGACGGGGATCTGCTCCATGCCGGCCTTTTTCAGGGCCCGGCGGATAAAGCCGATGTAGTTGGAAGCCCGGCAGCCGCCTCCCGTCTGGGACATGATGATGGCGGTCCGGTCCAGGTCGTAGCGGCCGGACTGGAGGGCCTCCATGATCTGTCCGACTACGAACAGGGAGGGATAGCAGGCGTCGTTGTTGACATATTTGAGACCATAGTCCACGGCCTTCCGGTTGTCGTTGTCCAGGACGACCACATGGTAGCCCACGCTTTCCATGGCGGGCTGGAGGAGGTCGAAATGGACCGGCGACATCTGGGGGCAGAGGATGGTATAGGTATCCCGCATCTCCTTGGTGAAGGGGACCTTGCTGATGGAAGAGGGCCGGATGGTCCTGGATGCCTTTTTGGCGTCCCGGATCCGGATGGCGGCGATCAGGGACCGGACACGGATCCTGGCGCTGCCCAGGTTGTTGACCTCATCGATCTTGAGGCAGGTATAGATCTTGTCGGACCCCTCCAGGATATCGTCCACCTGGTCCGTGGTCACGGCGTCCAGGCCGCAGCCGAAGGAGTTGAGCTGGATCAGATCCAGGTCTTCCCGGGTCCTGACATAGGAGGCGGCCGCGTAGAGTCTGGAGTGGTACATCCACTGGTCCAGGACGACGATGGGCCTCTCGGGACTGGCCAGATGGGAGATGGAGTCCTCGGAAAGGACGGCGATCCCGTAGGAGTTGATCATCTCGGGAATGCCGTGGTTGATCTCGGGGTCAACATGGTAGGGACGGCCTGCCAGGACGATGCCCTTGACATGGTTCTTTTCCATGTAGGAGAGGATCCGTTCGCCCTCATGCCGGATGTCCTGCCGGACCTTGCCCAGCTCGTCCCAGGCCTTTTCGGCCGCGACCCGGATCTCGGTTTCCGGAATGCCCCTGAACTCCCTGACCAGGGCGTCGGAAATGGTCTTCAGGGAGGTGAAGGCCATGAAGGGATTGCGGAAGATGACCTCGCCCCGGTCGATCTCCTCCACGTTGTTGCGGATGTTCTCCGGATAGGAGGTGACGATGGGACAGTTGTAGTGGTTGTCCGAATCCCTGAACTCGCTCCTCTCATAGAAAAGAGAGGGATAGAAGATGAAGTCCACGCCCTTTTTGATGAGCCACATGATGTGGCCGTGGGCGATCTTGGCCGGATAGCAGGCGGACTCGCTGGGGATGGACTCGATGCCCATCTCGTAGATCTTGTGGGTGGAAAGGGGCGAGACGATGACCCGGTATCCCAGCGCGGTAAAGAAGGTATGCCAGAAGGGATAGTTCTCATACATGTTGAGGACCCGGGGGATGCCCACGGTGCCCCTGTAGGCTTCGGCGGTCTTTAAGGGCCTGTAGCCGAAGATCCGCTTCAGCTTGAACTTGTAGATGTTGGGGATGCCGGTATCGGTCAGTTCCTTGCCCAGGCCCCGTTCGCAGCGGTTGCCGGAGATATATTCCCGGCCGCCGGTGAAGTGGTTGACCGTCAGACGGCAGTTGTTGGTGCAGCGGCCGCAGGTCCGGAGGGTCGTGGTGAACTCCAGGTTCTCGATATCATCGAAGGAGAGCATGGTGGTCTCGAAGGAGCCGGATTCCTTCAGGGCGGCGTTGTACCGCTCCCGGGCGATCAGGGCCGCGCCGAAGGCGCCCATGATGCCGGCGATGTCGGGCCGGATGACCTGGCCGTCGGCGATGGTCTCCAGGGCCCGCAGGACCGCGTTGTTGTAGAAGGTGCCGCCCTGGACCACGATGTTGCGTCCCAGCTGGGAGGCGTCGGAGACCTTGATGACCTTGAAAAGGGCGTTCTTGATGACGGAATAGGCGAGGCCGGCGGAGATATCGGAAACGTCCGCTCCTTCCTTCTGGGCCTGCTTGACCCGGGAATTCATGAAGACGGTGCAGCGGGTGCCCAGGTCGATGGGATGGCTGGCAAAAAGGGCCGCCTGGGCAAAATCCTGGACGCTGTAATCCAGAGACCGGGCAAAGGTCTCAATGAAGGAACCGCAGCCGGAGGAGCAGGCCTCGTTGAGCAGGACATTGTCCACGGCCCCGTTCCTGATCCGGATGCACTTCATATCCTGGCCGCCGATATCCAGGATGCAGTCCACCTGGGGATTGAAGAAGGAAGCCGCGTAGTAGTGGGCTATGGTCTCGACCTCGCCGTCATCCAGGAGGAAGGCGGCCTTGAGGAGGGCTTCTCCGTAACCGGTGGAGCAGCTGCGGACGATCTCCGCGTCGGCGGGCAGAAGATCATGGATCTCACGGATGGCCTCAATGGAGGTCCGGATGGGAGAGCCGTTGTTGTTGCTGTAGAAGGAATAGAGGAGGGTGCCGTCTTCGCTGACCACGGCCAGCTTGGTGGTGGTGGACCCGGCGTCAATGCCTAAAAAGCAGCGGCCGTGATAGGAAGAGAGGTCTCCCTTGACGACGGTGGCTTTGGCGTGGCGCTCGATAAAGGCGTCATAGTCCTCCCTGGACTCAAAGAGGGGATCCATGCGGCCGATCTCGAATTCCATATGGATCTCGGAGGAGAGCTTTTTCACCATCTCCTCCAGGGTACGGAAGTTGTCCTCCCTGGCGTTCATGGCTGAACCCATGGCGGCAAAGAGGTGGGAGTTCTCCACCTCGATGGTATGCTCCTCATCCAGCTTGAGGGTCCGGATGAAGGCGGTCTTGAGCTCTGTCAGGAAATAGAGGGGGCCGCCCAGGAAGGCCACATGGCCCCGGATGGGCTTGCCGCAGGCCAGGCCGGAAATGGTCTGGTTGACAACGGCCTGGAAGATGGAGGCGGCCAGGTCTTCCCTGGTGGCGCCGTCATTGATCAGGGGCTGGATATCGGATTTGGCGAAAACGCCGCAGCGGGCGGCAATGGTGTAAAGGGACTGGTAGCCCTTGGCGTATTCGTTGAGGCCGGCCGCGTCGGTCTGGAGGAGAGAGGCCATCTGGTCGATGAAGGAGCCGGTGCCGCCGGCGCAGATTCCGTTCATCCGCTGTTCCACATTGCCGTTCTCAAAATAAATGATCTTGGCGTCTTCCCCGCCCAGCTCGATGGCTACGTCCGTTTTGGGGGCGATATATTCCAGAGCAGTGGAAACGGAAACGACCTCCTGGACAAAGGGGACCTCCAGATGATGGGCCAGAGTGAGGCCGCCGGATCCCGTGATCACGGGATGTACGGTCACGTCTCCCAGTTTGGTCCTGGCGTCCTTGGTCAGGGCCTGGAGAGTGCCCCGGATATCGGCGTGGTGCCTTCTGTAATCCGAGAAGACTAGCCTGCGGTCCGCGTCCAGAATGGCAATCTTGACAGTCGTGGATCCTATATCGATTCCAAGCGTGTAATCTTTAGAAATCACGGACAAAACTCCTTAATTAAAA
>CAMOUD010000031.1 GCA_946626215.1 uncultured Lachnospiraceae bacterium | reverse complement strand
TCCCTGGAAAAATGCCGGGGATCGTGGGCAATGATGACGCCCCTGTCCATGGCCTCCGGTCCATGGGCGATGATGTAATCGGCCAGGCCCTTGGTGGCCCTGCCCACCACCAGACGGTTCATGCAGGCGGTCCCGGCCTCCAGCTTTCCCCGAAGGCCCGCGGTCCCGAAGGCCAGGTCCCTGAAGAACCGTTCCTCGATCTCAGCCGGGTCCTCCCGGATCGCTTCCAGCTCTGCCCGAAGGGGGTCCCCCTCCTCCAGGTTTTCCAGCCATCTGGTATATCTTTCCATTGCTGTCATGGCGGTCTCCTTTCTCTATGTACTCCTTCGGCGGCACGGCCCCGGTACCTGCCCGCCGCTTTTTCTGCTTGTGATTCACTCTTATTCTACCATATATGATTTGCCCATCAAAATTGATTCAGCGGATCATAAATCCCTGTCCCTGCCGGCCCCTTTGGTACTATGATGGGGACAGGATCCACCCGGCAGGAGGGGGGCTTTCCCCTTCCTGCCCCATTCTCTTTATCGCGGAGGCCGCCATGACCATGCAGAAGATAAAAAATGCCAGGCTCTTTACCGGAGAGGGCTTTGTCCCCGGGACCCTGGTCTTTGACGCCGGGATCCGGGCCCTGGTCCCGCAGCGGGACGCAGACGGAGAGGGGGATGACGCGGGCGGGGCCTTTCTGGTCCCTGGCCTGATCGACATCCATACCCACGGAGCCCTGGGGCTCGACGCCTGGGAGGCCGGCAGGGAGGGCCTCCGGCAGCTGGGGGCCTGGTACGCCTCCCGGGGGGTCACCTCCTGGTGCCCCACGGCTCCGGCCCTTCCCGGGGAGGCCCTCTTCCGGGCCGTCTCCTCCTTCCGGGCCTATGAGAGGGGGCCCGGCATGGCCAGGCTCCTGGGGATCCATCTGGAGGGCCCCTTCCTGTCCCCGGAAAGGCCGGGGTCCCAGAACCCGGCCGCCCTCTCCCTCCCGGACCCTGCCCTGATCGAGGCCCTTCAGGAGGCCTCCGGCGGCCTGGTCCGCCTGGTCACCCTGGCCCCGGAGCTGCCGGGGGCCATGGAGGCCATAGGGCGCATTTCCAGGCTCTGCCGGGTCTCCCTGGGCCACACCGGGGCTTCCTATGAGACGGCCCTTTCCGCCTTTGAGGCCGGGGCCACCCAGCTGACCCACCTCTTTAACGCCATGGAGGGCCTCCGTCACCGGGCCCCGGGCCCTATCGCGGCCGGTCTGGAGGCCGGGGCCTTTGCCGAGCTGATCCCGGACGGCTTCCATGTCCATCCGGCCATGGTCCGGCTGGCCTTCCGGCTCTTTGAGGACCGGATCGTCCTGATCTCCGACTCCCTCTCCTGTACCGGCATGCCGGACGGGACCTACGCTCTGGGGGGCCTTCCCGTGACCCTGGAAGGAGGCAGGGCCCTTCTGCCGGGCACAAAGACCCTGGCCGGGTCTTCCATCTCCCTCCTGGAGGGGGTCCGGAGGGCCGTCTCCTTCGGGATCCCTCTGGAAAGGGCCGTCTATGCCGCCACGGCCGCCCCGGCCGCGGCCCTGGGCCTGGCCGGCAGGATCGGGACCCTTTCCCCCGGCGCCCCGGCGGACTTTATCCTCCTGGGCAGGGACCTGGAGCTCATGGCCGTCTATGCGGGCGGCAGGAAAATCTGACCCGGACGCGGAACGTCCCATGGAGGGAGGCCCTTCCACGGGACGTTCTCTTGGCTTTTTCATGCTGTACCATATGCATTCATACAGTCAGTACATTTTTGTCTTCTACTCCGGCGTATGCAGGAGCATGCAGGCGATCTGGAAGCGGAGCCTGTCCTCGGCCCTGTCCAGGTCGCAGGAAAGGAGCCTTCGGATGTTGCCGATCCGGTAGATGACCGTATTCCGGTGGGTGAAGGTCTTTTCAGACACCGTCTTGATGCTGCCTCCGCTGTCCAGGTAGATCTCCAGCATCCGGACGTAGTCGGTCCCGTGCTTCCTGTCATAGTCCAGGAGGGGCCTCAGGACCTCCTCTCCCATCTGCCTTCTAAGGATCGGGTCCGGCAGGAGTGTGAGCATCCGGTAAAGGCCCATCTCATCGAACCAGACGATGTCTTTTCCGGAGGCAGCCGCCATCCGGGTGGCAGCCCTGGCCCTTTGATAGGCCAGATGGAGGTTCCTGATATCCGTTATGGGAGAGCCCACCCCCACATAGAGGCGGCGGTCCGGCATCCGGACCCGGAGCCTCTCCACGAACCGGTCCAGGGCCGACCGGAGGTGGGCCTCCGGAATGGCGCTGGTCACCAGGACAAAGGCGGCGTCATAGTAAAAGAAGGAGGCGTTGTGGGTAATGGATTCCAGATAGATCTGGAGCTGAAAGCTGATCCTTCTCCTTTCCACCGTATCCATGGTATCCAGGTCCCCTGTCTCGATGGAGGCCACCTGGAAGACCCCGTCCACGTCAAAGTGGGGCAGAAGGTCCTTGCGGCAGGCGCCCGCGTCCTCCGGCGCCTCTATGGCGTGGATCAGGGCCACCGTGATCTGCTCGTCCGTCAGGCCCTGGAGGAGGACCCGCATGTTGATGTCCTTGATCATGTCAAAGAGCTGGATGTCCCAGGGGACCGTCAGGAGGGGGAAGTCGTTCTCATCGCAGAAGGCCCGGACCTTCTCCGGCACCTCCATGATATACATGCCTGTATTGATGATCAGGCCCGAGGCCCCCAGCCGGCTCAGCTCCTTTACCAGCATCAGCAGCCTTTCCGGCTCCTGGAAGCCCAGTCCCGTGGTCACGGCCAGGTCCTTGCCCTTGAAGTTCTGGAGGATGGTCATATCCTCGATCAGGAGGATCCAGCTGATGGAATTGGACCAGCCCCGGCTTCCTGCCGCCAGCTCCATCTGGTAGCGGGACGCGGAGACCGTCAGCATGTCTTCAATCGTATAGCCCATGGGTCGCCTCCGATTACTTGTGCTGCAGGCACATATCCATCCCCCGTCTTTTGGAGCACAGGGCCATGGATGTCTGAAGAAAAAGGGGTATCATATAGTTATAAGATACAACAACAGAGGGGGGCCCGCAAGAGCAGGGACTTCAAATCCGCAGAAGGGAGGCAGTACCATGACCATGTATCCTGTGGAATTTTTCACCACCTATCACACCGTTAACGCAGAGCCTGAATGGGCAAGGTCCGAAAGACTGGACTACTGTGAACCCTTTGAACAGGGCAGGGACCAGGGCCTGGCCGGCTCCATCCGCCAGTTCCTCTATGACCTCTTCGGCTGAGCCGGAGGGCTTTTGGAAGCAGGCATGCAAGACCCCGCATGCACGAAGATAAAATGACCTGAGTCTGGAAAAGGCTGCTGCACGACACCGCGTGCAGCAGCCTTTTTTCTTGCCCGAAGGCTTCTTACCTGCCCTGCAGGTCCAGAAGCATCTCCAGGACTTCCTCCCTCTCCAGGAGGCTCTTTTTCCGGCACCGGACCGTAAAGCCCGCCCGGGCCAGTATACATTTCCAGGAGCCCTCTCCTTCTCCCGCAATGTGCTTCTCCCAGTGATGACCGGCGGTCATCATGAATGGATGCAGACAGACCTCCCTGAAGCCCCTTTCCGCCAGGGTCCCCAGAAGGGCCTCCGGTCCGGCGTGGAGGTCTCCGATCAGGATGTCCTTCCTTCCGGCTCCACAGAGCCTTTCCTGAAGCTCCGAAAGCCTGGCCCGGTCCTCCAGGGCGGTCCCGTGGCCGACATAGACCTGGGCCGTATCCTCCTCTTCCGGGGCTTCCTTCAGGAGCATGTCTCTCATCCGGGCAAGACCGTACCCGTGCAGCAGGGGCTCGTAGAGCCTGACCCGCCTGTCCTGGTCCTCCAGGGCGGCGTCCGCCTGACAGACCTTTTCATACTCGCGTCCCTTCAGGACCTGGACCGGGACCAGGAAGATCTCTCCCTCTCCCCAGTCCGGTGCCTCCTGCAGGGCTTCCTCCAGAGAAAAGGGCCGCTCTCCCGTTCTTTCATAGAGCCGCTCGATGACCCGGGGAGCCGTCAGGGCCAGAAGGACCCGCATCCCGGGATATCGGGCTCTGGCCCTTTCCATGAGATTTCCGTATGTCCTCTCCATCTCCGCGGGATCGCTGGTCCCGAAGCCCGAGAAGAGGAGAACGTCTTTTCCTTTGCTGTCATCCATCCAGTACATAGGGATATATTCCTTTCTCTGCCGGGACCAGGGACACGCCCATGACCTGCCTGAGCCTGTCTCTGTTTCCGGCCAGGTCCGAAGCCGGGACCACAGGATCGGCCAGCCCCCTGTCGATCAGGCAGACGCTGTCGCAGCAGGCGGCCGTCTGGGGCAGGTCGTGGGAGGTGATGAGGATTCCCTTCCCCTCCCGGGCCAGGTCCCGCAGAAGATCCATGATCTCGATCTGGCAGGCAATGTCCAGGGAGGACGCCGGCTCATCCAGAAGGAGGTAGGGCGCGTCCTGGGCCAGGACCATGGCCAGATAGGCCCTCTGCTTTTCTCCTCCGGAAAGCTCATCCACCTTCCTGTGCCTCACTTCCCAGAGGCCTGTCCGGACCAGGGCCTTCCGGACCGCCTCCCGGTCCGCCTCTCCCAGGACCTTGGAAAAGGGGAGCCTGGCAAAGCGGCCGTGGGCCGCCAGGGTCCCGATCTCCATCCGGACGGGAGAAAGCTGCTGGGGGAGAAAGGCCAGTCTTTTTGCCCGCTCCGCGGAGGACAGGGAGGACAGGTCCGTCCCGTCCAGCCTGGCTGTCCCCCCGTAGGGAAGGATCCCTGTAAGGGCCCTGAGGAGGGTCGACTTGCCGGATCCGTTCCTGCCCAGGATCCCCATGACCCTGCCGGGACGGATGACCATGGTCTCGACCCGTATCTTCACTTCGCCGCCGTAGCCGGCGCTGAAATTCTCTAGCTCAATCATGCCGTCTGCCTCGTATGCCCCGCCGCATAAGCACAAAGATAAAAAAGGGCGTGCCGACCAGGGACAGGAGCAGGCCCGCCGGAAGCTCATAGGGATAAAAGAGGGTCCGCATCAGGGTATCACAGAAGAGGACCAGGCTCCCTCCCCAGAGGACGCAGCCGAGGAGCTTTTTCCGGATGCTCATGCCTTCCGACAGCCGGAGGGTGTTGGGAACGATCAGGCCCACGAACCCGAGCAGGCCGCAGAGGCAGACGCAGGCCGCCGAAAGAAGGGCGGCGCAGGCCACGGTCAGCTTCCGGTGCCTCTTTACGGACAGGCCCAGCCCCTGGGCCGTTTCATCTCCCAGGACAAAGAGCTCGATCCCCGGCGCCAGAAGGAAGGCGGCCAGGATCCCCACCCCGATCAGGAGGGCCGGGACCGGGATCTGCCTGACATCGATCCCTGCCAGGCTCCCCATGGAAAAGCCCACCTTATCCGAAACGCTCTCCGGCCGCAGGGTCATGATGGTATTGGTCCCCGCTGTCATCAGGCTGGATACGGCCACGCCCGATAAGACGATCACGGCCCTGGACATGCCGGCCCTGTCCGCGATCAGATAGACCAGGACCGCGGAGAACAGCGCGCCGGCAAAAGCAGCCGCGTTCCTGAGCAGGTAGATGGGGGGAAAGAGAAGGCCGGCCAGCAGGACAAAAAAGCCCGCCCCGGAATTGATCCCCATGATGCCCGGAGAGGCCAGGGGATTGGACAGGGCCTCCTGAAGGAGAAGGCCCGCCGCGGACAGGCCGCTTCCGCACAGGAAGCAGGCTGCTGTCCGGGGCAGCCGGATCTGATAAAAGATGACCCGAATGGCGTCCGGCCCTCCCCTGCCGGTCACCAGGCCCCATAACTGGCTGCTGGACACGGCTCCGTTCCCCGCGAAAAGGGACGCGGCCAGAGCAGCCGCCAGCAGAGGGACCCCTCCCGCTATGAATCTGTTATTTTTCCAGAAGTTCCATGACATACCTGTATGCCTCATCCCACTTCGCGTTCGGCTTGTACTGGAAATACTCCTTGGGCAGGGTCCAGACACGGTCATTCTTCACGGCTGAAAGCTCCTGCCATACAGGTCTGCCGGAAAAATTCTCCGAAAAGCTCTCCTGGGCCTCCTCCGACTTCCCCTGCTCGATGACAAAGATGATGTCGGGATCCGCGTCCAGGATGGCTTCCATGTTCAGTTCGTCAAATGCCGAATTGTCCTGGGCGATGTTGGCAAGGCCCAGGTCATTGAAGATCTCGCAGGCAAAATAGTCGTTCTTCAGGGCCTTGTTCCTGGCGGCGGAGACCCTGAGGGCCAGATAGGTCCCCCGGACCAGGTCTTTGCCTTCGGCTTCCTCAAGGACCTGGCCGATCCTTTCCTTAAGGGCGGTCACATTTGTCTGATAGCAGTCCTCCCGTCCGGTCATGGCTGTCAGCTCTGCCATGACACTGTCATAGTCGGCGAAGGAATCGATGGTGACCATGCGGCAGGCAAAGCCTCTTTCCTCCAGGTCCTCTGCCAGCTTTTTATGGGTGGACAGTTCTCCCGAGAGCAGGACCATGTCGGGAGACAGGGCCGCGATGGCCTCCAGGGAGGGATTGGTGACGGTCCCGATGACCTTTGTCTCCTCCGTGATCCCGGGAAGGTCCATGCCGTCCTGGGTCATGCCGGCCAGCTCTCCGCCGGCCAGGAGCCAGAGGTCCCCGATGGACCTGGATACGGCCGCCACGACCATTTCTTCCTCCGGAACCTCTTCCGGCGTCTCCGCCTGGCCGGTCCCGGCTTTTTCATCGGTCTTTTCTTCTGTCCGGGCCTCCGCTGCCTGGTCCGGGCTTTCCTTATTCACTTGTCCGCATGCGGCAAGTGCCGCGACCGCCAGGATCACGGCACTTGCTGCCAGCTTTTTCAAGATCGTCATATGACTCCTGACCCTCACATCAGGTTGTTGCTCCTGTCATAATGCTTGCCTCCCCAATAGACTCTGGAGGCCACCTCTGCCTTGTCGTTCAGTTCCACATCCTTCATGACCCACTTGACGAATTCGTCAAATCCGGTCCTGTCTACGATGTAGCCGATATGCTCCTTGCCCTCATAGGCGCCCGGGTCGATATATTCCTCCACGTAGGCGTAGCAGTTCCTGATCATCCTGAAGACGCTCTCTTCGTCCGCCCACTTGACAAAGTCCTCCGCCAGCCGGGGGTTCTTCTTGCCGGTCCGTCCCATGATGACGATGCGGAAGTAATGGTCGCGGGACCTGGTCCAGGCCCTGGTGGGGCAGTAGGCCACGCAGACGCCGCAGCCGATGCACTTTTCCGTATCCCGGACCACCTTGCCGTTGACCAGGGACAGGGCGCCCACGGACCGGATCTTGCAGAACTTGACGCACTGCTCGCAGCCCACGCACCGGTTCGGGTCGTACTGGGGCTCCGTCATGCCGATGATGCCGAAGTCGTCCATCCGGACCTTGCCGCAGTCATTGGAACAGCCGGTAAAGGCGATCTTGACATGGAGGTTGTTGGGGAAGATCATCTTGTCCATCTTCCGGGCCAGAGCCGTAGTGTCATAGCAGCCGAAGGGGCAAAGACGGGAACCGGGGCAGGCGACCACGTTCCGGGTCCCGGAAGCCGGATAGCCCTTGTCCCGCTCCTCCTGGTTGACGCCGGAGTCATCGATGATGGCCTGGATGGCCTTGTTGACGGCGGGCATGTCCTCCAGCCGGATGCCGGGGATCTCCACGCCCTGCCGGTTGGTCAGGAAGATGGTGCCGTTGCCGAACTCCTCGGCCACCTCCGCGATCCTGGCCATGCTCTTCGCGTTGATCACGCCGCCGGGGATCCGGATCCTGCTGGCGGTCTCGCCCCTGACCTTGGAGTAGCGGAAAGCGTTCTTCTTCAGCTTCTTGGTATTGATATCTCTTGCCATATCCTCACCCCCTCAGTCGAGCATATTTTTGCTTTCGGTGTAGTTGAACACCGGCCCGTCCAGGCAGACATAGGTCTGGCCGATCCGGCAGTGGCCGCACTTGCCGAGGCCGCAGCACATCTTCCGTTCCTGGGAGACCCAGATATTCTCTTCCTCAAAGCCCTTCTGCAGAAGGCCCATGACGGAGAACCGCATCATGGGCGGAGGGCCTACGACGACGGCCCGGGCCTTTTTGACGTCGCGGATGGGGACATCCGGGATATATTTTGTCACAAGACCGATATTGCCTGTGTAGCCCTCAGGGGCGCCGTCCACCGTCAGGATCAGGTCCAGGGCCTGGTCCCAGCGCTTCAGGTCATCCCTGAAGAGCATGTCGGAGGGGCTCCGGAAGCCTACGATCACGTGCTTGTCCCTGGCGTCCTTTGTCCCGGCCAGGGCGTCGATGACGCCGCGGACAGGGGATACGCCGGTGCCGCCGGCGATGACGATGACTTCGCCGTTTTCATAAAGAGAGGTATCAAAGCCGTTTCCGTAGGGGCCCCTGAGGAGGAGGGAGGTCCCCTCGCCCTTTTCAAAGACCTCGCTGGTCACGCGGCCGACCCGGCGGATGGTCAGGTCCACATAGTCCCGGCCGATGCCGGATACCGAGATCGGCGCTTCCCCGTATCTGGGAACGGATACCTCAAAGAACTGTCCGGGCCTTACCTCTCCGGTAAAGCGCATCCGGAAGGTATATTCCTTGTCCGTATGCCGGATGATCTGAAGGATCTCGGAGGGATACGGAACATAGGGATTCTCGCTCATCTTACGCATTGGCCGCACCTCCTTCTGCCGCTTTCTTTACTTTGTTGATGATGTTGGCATAGGAAATGTATTCCGGGCATACCTGGTCGCAGCGGCCGCAGCCGACGCACATGTCATACCCGAAGCGTTTTCTGAAATCCACGATCTTGTGGAGGACCTTGAACCGCATCCTCTCGCCGTTGGTCCTGCGGTACTGGCCGCCGCCGGCCACGTTGGTGTAGCCGTCCACCATGCAGGAGGCGCCGACTCTTCTGCGCTCTCCCACCTTGCCGTTGTCCGTATAGAAGACGTCCTGCATGGTATAGCAGGTGCAGGTCGGGCAGACAAAGTTGCAGCGTCCGCAGTTAATGCAGCGGGCCGTATATTCATCCCAGAGAGGATCCTTGTAGACGGCAAGGGGCACATCGGCAGGGACCGAGACCTTCACCTCGTTCTCCGTGACATGGCGGGCCATGACCTCCTGCTCGGCCTCCGCCTCAGCGGCAAAGAGGGGAGCCAGGTCCTGATCCTTCACATCGATATAATAAGAGCCGTCCTGAAGGTCCACGGAGAAGAGATACCCCTCCGGAGCCACGTTGGTCCCCATGCTGACGCAGAAGCAGTCCTCATAGGAATGGCCGCAGCCGATCAGGACAAATTTCACCCGGTCGCGGATCCTTTTGTAGAAGGGGTCCGGGAACCGGCCGTTCTCCAGATAGATGGCGTCCAGCCTCTTAACGGCGTGCAGGTCGCAGGCCCTGAGGAAAACAAGGACCTCCCTCTGGTCATAGTCCGCCTCCTTGACCTCGTTCTCCGTAAAGAAGAAAAGGGTCTCGGACAGAGGTGTCAGAAGCTCCTTGAAGGCGTAATCGGACTTCTTTTCCATTTCGATTTCGGCCGCTTCCGAAATGAAGTCGTACCGGACGACATCCACATCCGTATAGCGGCCCTCTCCGACCTTATTGACCGGCGCGTAAAGCCGCCGGTCCAGGCCAATTTTCCCTAGTACACGCGTAAAGCTGTCCTGGCTCAGTACATAACCCACTTCAGCTGCCCCCTTTCCTGACGGGCCGCGCAGGGCGCGGTTCCCTTCTTTGTGTCATTCGTTTTGTCTCTGCAGGGCTCCTCCTTCTCCCGAACAGGCCCTGTCAGCCCCTTCAGAATACAGAAAAAGCCCCCTGCTTCCGGTAAAAGCTATTACCATCTTAGCACAGGGGGCTTAAGCGGATGCGTGACAAATATCACGCTTCCTTCCCTATTTTTCTTCATAAATGTAGCGCTGGATCCGGTCCAGACCGGCGATCCAGAAGCCCTTTCTGTCCGCCCGGACCAGGCCCTGCCGGGCCATGTCCCGGATGACCCTGGACACGGTCTCCCGTCTGGATCCCACCAGTTCCGCCAGGAAGGTGATGGACAGAGGAAAAGCCACCGTAAGTCCCTTTCCGTCATCCGAAGGGATCCCGTGGTCCCTGCCCAGCTTATAAAGCCTGGCCGCGATCTGCCGGTCCAGATGGACGCCTCCGGCGGTGTTGCCCAGCTGGCGGTAGGTCCGCCTGAGCTTTTTGGCTACAGAAAAAAAGACCGCGTCATACAGGTCCCGGTCCTTTCGCATGACCTCCAGAAAGGCGGTCCTGCGGATGGCCAGGATCTGTGCCCGGTCAGACAGGACCCGGCAGCTGACCACGGAGACCGGCTCCATGAGGGCCTCCCCGTTGAGCATCTCTCCCTCCGCGCAGACAAAAATGGCCTTTTTATCCAGGCTGTGGGCCATGCGGTAGAGGACCGCGAAGCCCTCCGCCACGAAATACACAGCCTCCAGGGAATCTCCTTCCGAAAACACGGTCCTGTTCTTTTTCAGGCTGAGCAGCCGGCTCTCCTTCAGAAGGGCCCGGCGGCTCTCCCCGGAGGCCCCGGACAGGACCTCGATCTTTTCCATAAGGGCCAGGCTCTTTTCAGCCGGGGCCGTTTTTTTCTCTGTCATGGTTCCTTCCCCCCTTTGCCTATCTTACCTTCCGGATGTCCTCCTGTCTATCCGGCAGAAAAGCCAAAATGACAAACGGGCGGCGGAAAAGAAAGCGGGACGCGCGAAGACCGCGCGCCCCGCTCCAGGGGGAAAACGATATGGAATGTCAGCCGATCAGATCGTACTTGTCCACGTCGATGCAGGCCTCGCCGTCCGCGTAGAACATGATGCCCTCGGCATCCTGGTCGGTATAGAGCAGGGCCGTCATGACCTGCTCTCCGTCGTTGATAAAGACCTCCACGCTGTAGCGGTCCAGGATGACCCGGAGCTTCAATTCCGTCATGGGCCGGCGGACCAGGCAGCGGCGCTGGTTGATGACGGCCCGGCGGGTCCCGGAGAACTTCCTGTCCAGCTTGAGGACATTTTCCCGGGGCCGGAAGGACAGCTGGGTATAATAGCGGTCGTTCCTGGCAAAGCGGAGGATGAACTTGTGATAGGGATTCAGGGGATCCGTGACCCGGATGGTGACCTCCAGGTCGATCCTTCTGCCGGAGACCCCGGCCAGGGCGCATTCCCCGGAGAAGGTAATGCCCCTTACGCTGATATGCCCGCTCCTCAGGCTCTCCAGCTCCCGGACAGGCCTCTGCCAGAGCCGGCCGTCCCGGATCTCCAGCTCCCTGGGGATGGTCATCTGGCCGTACCAGGGCAGGGCGCCCCGGTAGGTGGAGCAGTCGGGATTCTGCATCCAGGCCACCATGATCCTTCTTCCGTCGGGAGCCAGCATGGTCTGGGAGGCGTAGAAGTCGATGCCCGAATCCACCGCCTGGGCGCTCTCGGGCGTAAAGGTCTCGGTCTGCCGGTCGAAGGACCCGATCAGGCAAAGGTTCCCGTTGCCGTTATGGAATTCAAAGCCTTCCGGCAGCATGTCCATGGGACTGACCAGAAGGACCCCCCTGCCGTCTAGAAGAAAAAAGTCCGGGCATTCCCACATGAGACCGTAGCGGCCGTGGTTCTTGTAAAAGACCTTGACGAACTGCCAGGAGAGGCCGTCCTCCGATTTATACAGAAGGAGCTGGCCGGTCCCGTCCTCGTTCCGGTTGGCGCAGAGCATCCGGTAGTCTCCTTCTTCCGTCCTCCAGATCCTGGGGTCGCGGAAATCCACAGGGTCGCCCCCTGTGGGCAGGTCCCTGGCCGTCAGGACGGGATTGCCCTCATACTTTTCATACTCGGTCCCGTCTCCCAGGGCCACGCACTGGATCTGATTGGGCACGGCGTCCATGTCCTCGGCGCCCGGCATTCCCGTCAGTTCCCGGTCCAGGCCCGTATAGATGAGGAGGTGACGGCCGTCCGGAAGGGTCAGGGCCGATCCGGAAAAGACGCCGCCCTTGTCATATTCCTGATCGGGGGCCAGGGCACAGGGAAGGTATTCCCAGTGGAGAAGGTCCTCTGATACGGCATGCCCCCAGTGCATGGAATTCCATCTGGAATCATAGGGATAGTACTGATAGAAGAGATGGTATTTCCCGTTGTAGAAGGAAAAGCCGTTGGGATCGTTCAGCCAGCCGCAGCGGGGGGAAAGGTGGAAGGCGGGCTTCTCCTCCGGTCCGATCCTGTCTCCTGCCTGCTTTTCGAATTCCCGTGCGTTGAGTAGTCTGTCTGTTTCCATAGCATCCTCCTGACCGCGCAGGGCGGCCGCTCTGTCTGTTCTTTCCTGTAAACTATCTTCGTCTGTCACGGCCTTCTGACGGTTCCTCCCCCCCCGCGCCGCCTGAAAAGGGCCGTAAGGGCAGGCGGAAGGGTGTAAAACGTTTCATGAAAAGGACTAAGAAAAATCCGTCCCTGAGGCGGCCGGACCAGATGTGTGAATATTTCACAAATTCATTCTAGTATTTTTTGTACGATTTGTCAAACAATCCCATCCTCCTTCTCGCGGTGGTCTTTATTTGGTTTTGTTTTATGTGGTTGTTTGTTATTTCTTGCCATTCGGGTATGAAAATTTCATTTTTATTTCATGGAACAATGGTATAATGGGATGGGAACCCTTTCCCGGTGTTCTTTTCTTTTTTTTCCTCTGCAGGTTTTTGATATGAACAGAATAAAATCTCCTACCATGAAGGACGTGGCGCGGGAAGCAGGCGTTTCCCTGGGCACCGTCTCCAACGTCTTCAACGGGGTCTCCGTGAGTCCTGCCTATAAGGAAAGGGTCGAAGAGGCGGCCAAAAAGCTGGGCTACACCATCAACCGCTATGCCCGCGGCCTTAAGACCAGCGAGACACATGTGATCGCCTTTGTCTGTCCCGGCACCGACCATCCCTTCTTCGGAGACCTGACCAACTACATCAACAAGGCCCTGGCAGACCGGGGCTACCGGATGCTCCTGGCTGTCACCCAGTTCATTCCGGATATGGAGCAGCGCTGCATCCGGCTGGTCTCCGAGAACAAGGTGGACGGGATCATAGCCCTGACCTATAATCCGGAGCTCCAGCTGGAGGAATCCATCCCCTTCGTCTCCATTGACCGGCAGTGCTCCCCGACAGCTCCCTGCGTGTCCAGCGACAACTATTCGGGCGGACAGCTGGCTGCCCAGAAGCTCTATGAGCTTGGGAGCCGGCAGCTCCTCTTCCTGAGCATCGCCCCCAAGATCAGCGGAGAGCCGGACAAGCGAAGGTACGGATTTGAATCCTGGTGCCGGGCCTCCCATGTCCCCTTTGAGTCCGTCGTCATCCCGGATACGGATGGCTTCCGGCCCTTCCTGAATATCCTGAAGGCCCGGATCAGGGACGGAAAGCCGGATTTTGACGGGATCTTCTGCAACACGGACAAGCTGGCCTATGTGATCCTCCGGATGCTGAAGGAGCTGGGCGTTTCCGTTCCCGGCCAGGTCCAGATCATCGGCTATGACGGCATCAACATGTTCGGAGACCCGGCCATGCCCTGCGTTTCCTCCATCTGCCAGCCCGTCCGGGAAATGGCGGAAACAGCGGTCTCCACCCTTCTTTCCCGCGGCCGCCCCTCCATGCCCACCCTGATCTGCCTTCCGGTCACCTATCGGGCCGGCGGAACGACAAGGGACCGGGAGGAGCTTGCCTATATCTATGAAAGATGACCCCGGGAGGACGGCCCCTGTCCTCCGCCCCAGGCGGCGAAAGGAGACAAGTATGAAACAGAAGCTTTCGGCAGTCCTCGCGGCTCTCCTTATGGCCGCTGCCCTGACAGCCTGCGCGTCCTATCCCAGGACCGACAGCCAGGGACAGGCCTGGAATAAGGAATGGACCATCCTGGGCCAGGTCCTGGGCGTGGAGGAGCCGGGTCATGGCCTGACTCTTCTGGAGAAGCCCAGGACCCTGAAGGGAATGAATACCTTCTACGCCTCCTGGGCCATCGGCAGCCCGGTCCCCTATACAGGCGCGGATGGGGAAGAGACCGACCTGTATGACGCCAGGCTCCATCTTCTGATCCTGGGATGCAGGGACGAAGCAGAGGCCCGGGAGACCCTGGCCGAATGGACCGGTCTCCTCACTGCCGACGAGACCTGTTCCAGGGAAATCGGCCCCGTGACCTATACCTTCCTGGACTACAGGATCCGGTCCGAGACCAATCCCCATGCCCGGGGGACCAGCGCCTTCACAGTCTGGGACTCCTACGCCGTCAGCGCGGAGCTGACCGCCCTTGACGGCTTCGAAGGGGACACCCGGACCATCCTGGAGGACTTTCTCTCCGGCTGCCACTACAGCAGCGAATGACCCTTTGGGGCTCCTCTCCGGAGGCGCCTCCGGGATCCGGCCGCCGGTCCGGCCCGAAAAACTGAAAACGACCCGAAAAAGGGACCGGAACGGCATCTTGCATTCCGGTCCCTTTCCCCGTATTCTGAAAACAGCGGATCTTCCGCTCCTGCCGGAAGCTCTTCCCTTCCGGAAACATGACTGAAAGCGAAAGGATTTGATCCTATGAAAATCACGACCATCCGGCTCTGGTCCCCCTCCGAATACTCCTATCCCCATGCATGCGGCTTTATCCCCTTCCTGAGGGCCTACCTGCATGAGGAGGAAGGACCCGCGGAAAGGACCGCCGTCCTGATCATACCGGGCGGAGCCTACCTCTACCCCTCCGTCCGGGAGGGAGACCCTGTGGCCCGCCGTTTCTTTGACAAGGGCGCCAACGCCTTTGTCCTGACCTATACCTGCAACCCGGCCCTGTCCGTCCCCCTGGGCCTCCAGCCCCTGGACGACGCCGCCAGGGCCGTCCGGATCCTCCGGAGCCGGGCAGGGGACCTGGGCATCAGCCGAAGCAGAGTCTGTGTCTGCGGCTTTTCCGCCGGCGGCCACCTGGCCGCCAGCCTCTGCGTCCACCATGACGAGGCCGCCAGGCCCGCCGTTTTCGACCATCTGGTCCGGTCCGCCAGGCCCGACGCGGCCATCCTGGCCTATCCGGTCATCTCCGCCAGGCCTCCCCTGGCCCATGCCGAGTCCGTGAAGGCCCTTCTGGGCGAGGACCCGCCCGAATCCTTCCTCTCCTTCATGTCCCTCCAGGACCATGTGACGGAGGATACGCCGCCCACCTTCCTCTGGGCAGCCATGGACGACCCCTCGGTCCCCGTGGGCAATTCCCTCGTCTATCTGGAGGCCCTCCGGGCCCATCATGTCCCCTGCGAGATCCACCTTTACGCCGAGGGAGGCCACGGCCTTTCCCTGGGCGATGAGGACTGGGCCTTCCGGCGCTGCCGGGAGACCTTTGCCAACGACCAGGTCGACCGGGTCCTGAAGGCCGCGGAAAGAGGAGACCTGGCCCTTTCCCCTTCCGTCAGGGACGACCTCTTCAAGCGCTTCCTATACGGCCCCTACAAGGGACAGAAGGAACTGAACACTCCCGTTCCCTGGATCAGCGGCTGGCCGGACCTGGCCTATGACTTCCTGGTCCGCCATCTTCCCCCTCAGGGGAACTGAAGGGAGGCCTTCCATGCGAAAGTATCTGCTCCTTTTTCTGATTCTGACCGCCCTGGCTGCCGCCGCCTGCTCCGGACAGGAGGAGGCCCCGGAGCCTGCCTCCCAGGCAGTCACCGAAGCCCCCGTCCCCGAGGAGGAATCCTCCTTCCGGGCCGCTGTCTTCTACTATGATTACGGAGACCCCTATATCTCCTCTGTCCGGACAGATCTGTCCCGGGACCTGGTGGAGGCCGGCATCCCCTATACGGAGTACGACGCCTCCTCCCGCCAGTCCATCCAGAACGGCCAGATCGATGAAGCCCTCCTGGCGGGGGCGGACCTCCTGATCGTCAATCTCGTCAGCTCCGGTTCCTCCGACGCCGCCGACTCCATCTGCATGAAGGCCCAGGCCTCCGGCGTCCCGGTCATCTTTTTCAACCGGGCCATCGAAGAGGACGGGGCCGAAGGGGTCCTGCTGGACTACTATGACCACATCGCCTTCGTGGGGACCGACCCGGCTGAGGCAGGCCATCTCCAGGGGGACATGATCGGCCGCTATCTGATAGAAAATTATAAGGCCGTCGACCTCAACGGCGACGGCCAGATCTCCTATGCTCTCTTCAAGGGCGAGGCCGCCAACGTGGAGGCCATCTACAGGACCCGGTACGCGGTGGAGGACGCCGACGCCCTCCTGGAGGAGGCGGGCTATCCGCCCCTTGTCTACTTTGATCCCAAAAGCGTGGACGGCTTCCAGCTGGACCTGACCGGCAAATGGTCCCTGTCCGCGGCCCGGGATTACATGACCACCAACCTCCAGTACTACAACGACGATGCCGGCAACATGATCGAGCTGGTCATCTGCAACAACGACAACATGGCGGAGGGCGCCATCCGGGCCCTGGAGACCGTCGGCTACAACACGGGCGAGGAGGGAGCCCCCTTCATTCCGGTCTTCGGCGTGGACGCCACCGCCTCCGCCAGGCTCCTGATCTCCCAGGGAAAAATGACCGGGACCGTCGTCCAGGACGCCTCCTCCATGGCGGCCTGCATCCGGGACATGGCGGTCAACGCCGGCCAGGGCCTGCCCCTGACGGAGGGACTGTCCTATCCCACCGACACCGAGCACGATCTGCCCAACAGGATCTGCATCCCCTATTCCGTCTATGCCATAGACTGACTTCGGCTCCCGGCCTTCAGGTCTTCTTTTTCCACAGGTCCTCTCCCGGAAAGGCTTCCGGGGGCGGGCCTGTTTCTTCTTCCCGGTCCCGGCGCCGGATCTCGTTGACCTCGGCTCCCACCATGACAAAGTAGCAGCAGAAATAGAGCCAGAACATGACCAGGGTCAGGGTGGTCAGGCTCCCGTACATGGAAAAGCCGTTGAAGCTGGTCACGTAGACGGCGATGATCTCGGAGAAGGCCCACCAGCCGGCGGCCGAAAGGACGGCCCCGGGGAACTGGTCTATGAAGCGGAGCTTCTTATGGGGGAAGACCTTATACATGAGCATGAAGGCCAGGGTCAGGATACAGACCGTATAGACCGCCTTGAGGCCTGCCGAAAAGAGATGGATGGAGACTCCCGGAGGCCGGTAGCGGACCAGAAGGTCCCGGATGGTCTTCCAGAAGACCGTGGATCCGGCGGCCGCCACCAGGAGGATGGCGAAGACCACCGTATAGAGGATGGCCCAGATCCGGACAATGATCCAGCGCCGGATCTCCCTGGCGTTGCAGATGGTATCCAGGCCCTGGGTCAGGGCGTGCATGGCCTTGGAGGCCGCCCAGATGGTGGCGGCCACCGTCACGGGCACCAGGCCGAAGGAGGAGGAATAAAGCTCCTGGAGGATCTCATGGAGGGTAGGCAGGAGATATTCCGGAAAGATGGAATCCACCGCCAGCAGCAGGCTTTCCTGGCTGATCGGGGCCAGCTTCATGAGCTGGAGGACCAGGATCAGGAAGGGAAAGAAGCTCATCAGGATAAAAAAGGCGGCCTGAGCGGCAAAAGCGCTGAGCCTGTCGGCCGCGCACTTCCGGATGACCCTGATGATCAGGGAATGGCAGACCCTGGCCCGTTCCCGGGTCCTGGTCCTGTAGGAAGAAGGTCTTTGTTCACGCATGTTTCGCATACCTCCCGGCTGCCGCTCTTGTCAGGCCAGGTCCATGACCTTTCGTCCGGCCCCCGGATGGGACGGCGAAGGGACAAAGGCCAGCCCCGTCAGAAGGGGGGCCGTTACGACCTGGGGCAGCACATATCGGTAAAAGGAATAGGGACAGATCAGAAGAAATCCCACGGAGACCAGGATGGGCATCATGGCCTGGAGGCCTTTCCAGTCCTTCTTCAGGAGGGCCTTTAAAAAGACCAGCAGGGGGAGCCAGAAGGAGTAGAGGACCAGCCGGGCCAGGAGGTCCAGGCCCGGGAAATCCATGAGCCAGAAGGCGGCCCCTCCGGCCCCCTCCCGGATCTCCTTTGTCTCCTCCGGGCTCTTAAAGTCCACGTAGGGGCTCTCCGGGATCTGGGTATAAAGGTCGGCCTTGACCGTGGGCGCGAAGTAGCCTCCGCAGATCAGGAGCTGGACCCGGAGGTATTCTTTCGGATGGGCCAGGCCCTGGGAGATCCAGAGTTTCAGAAAGGCCGAGACCTCCGCGTCCGCGGCGTAGAAGTTGTAGGAGTCCTTGGACCCGTCGGTCATCCGGTACTGATATTTCTGCGAGGCCCTCTCCTGGTCGATGACGGCGTCGATGACCTCCTTTTCCTCCCCGCTCAGCCATTCCGGATGCTCCAGCCGGATGGTCTCCAGATGCTGCATGGGGATGCCCAGCATTTCCTGGCGGCCGCCGGGATAGATGTTGAGCAGGGGAAAGAGGAGCCTGCCCATGAGGACAAAGATGACCAGGGCCGGCAGAAGGGCAGAAGCCAGGATCCCGGGCGCCCTTTTCCGGAAGTCCCTGCCGAAGAGCAGAAAGAGATTCGCAAAGAGGGCGATATAGACCCCTGTCTTTTTGCTCAGGGCCAGAAGGACGGACAGGGCGATCAGGGCCGCCGCCTTCTTCCGGCTGCAGCCCTCCCGGGCAATCAGGACATAGACCGTAAAGTAGGCGGCAAAGACGATGCTGAAGATGGTGTCCTTGATCATGTTGATCATATACAGGGAGACCCAGGGGGTCAGGGCCAGAAAGACAAGGCCGGCACGGCGAAGGAGCCGGGGCATCCCCAGCCTTTCCATGGCCCCCAGCATCAGGGAAAAGGCCAGGGCTCCGGCCGCCATCTGGCAGATGGTATAGGCGGCAAAGCCCAGGAAGGGAGAGCCGGTCAGCTGTCCCAGCCCGTAAAAGGCTCCGTAGACCAGGGTATCGAAGACCGGATGGTGGTCATTCAACAGGACGCTGATGGTGGGCTGGCCCTCATGCCAGTCATATTCGATGGGCATGGTCCCTGTCAGAAGGTCCTTGAGGCCGTTGATGGTATCCCAGTTGGCGACGCCGGGCCTGAAAAGAAGGAACCAGGGAAGCCAGCAGGCAAAAAGGAGAAGGGCGCAGCCGGCTATGGACTTCCCTGACCAGGAGGGGAAGCCTCCCGTCTCCTTTCCGGCCAGTTTTCTGTCCAGGAAGGAAAAGAACATCCAGAACATGGCAAAGAAAAGGAAGTAAAAGACGGCCTTGGACAAAAAGAGGGTCCGCTCCGCGGTCCCGTTCAGGCCGAAATACCTGGTGGAATAGACCGTCTCCGCCAGGGTCGTGGCCAGAGACAGGACCAGG
>CAMOUD010000030.1 GCA_946626215.1 uncultured Lachnospiraceae bacterium | reverse complement strand
AGGTATGGAAAGCGTAGGTCAGGGGGCCGCCGCAGGAAAGGCAGCGGGGGAGGTCGGAGATGTCCCGGGCAGCCCCGGGCAGGGGGGCGTCGATCCCGTAGAGGATCCTGGGATTTTTCAGGCCCTCCGCGGCCGACAGGGTCAGCATGCAGTCCGCGTTCAGGCACAGGAGGGCTTCCGGCGCCTTCTCCAGGCCCTTCCGGATCAGGGAGACCGTGCCGGATACCTCTCCGAACCGGTCCAGCTGGTCCCGGAAGACATTGGTGACGATGACGGCCGCCGGAGACAGGTCGCCGGCCACGGTGGGCAGGACCGCTTCATCCACTTCCAGGATGGCCAGGTCCGCCTTCCTCCTTCCGGCAGGACCGGAATGGGCCAGAAAGGCGGAGACCAGGCCGGACCGGAGATTGGCGCCGGAGGGATTGGAAAAGCTCCTCAGGCCCTGGGACAGGCACATGGCTTCCAGCATCCTTGTGGTGGTGGTCTTTCCGTTGGTCCCGGTGACCAGCACGACCCGGACCCCCTCCGAGAATCTCTTCAGAAGGTCCGGGCAGACCCTGAGGGCCAGGGAGCCGGGCAGGCTGGTGCCCCCATGGCCGGTCAGCCTGCAGAAGAGGGAAGCGGCCCGGCCTGCCAGGCAGGCCGCGGCTGTCCGCGCTTTTTTCATGGATTCAGGCAAGGGGGCCTCCTTTCAGACGCCGCTGTCTCCATAGTTGGACAGGACCCTGGCGGAGGGATCGGTGACATCGCATCCCTCCCAGTCCCTGTTGGGCATCCAGAAGTCTGTAATCATTTCTGCCTGGCCGGGATAGTATTTTTCAAAGATATCCCGGTACAGAAGGGATTCCTTCGTAAAGGGCCTGGCGTGGGCATAGCGCGCCCTGCCGGTCTCGAAGGCCTCGTCGCTGTAGAGGGATCCGGCGTAGTCCTTGAGGATATCCACCATGGAATGGCCCACGGCGTCCGAGAAGGCGGCCTTTTCCCGCCAGAGGATGGAATCGGGCAGGAGCCCTGTCCCTTCAAAGGCGTGCCGGAGGAGGTACTTGCCCTTTCCGTAGCGGTTCAGCTTCAGCTCCGGGTCCAGGGCCATGACGTAGGAAACAAGAGCCAGGTCTCCGAAGGGGACCCGGGCCTCCAGGGAGTTGACGGAGATGCAGCGGTCTGCCCGGAGGACATCGTACATGTGGATCTCCCGGATCCTCTTTTCGGCCTCCTCCTGGAAGGCCCGGGCGGAGGGCGCGAAGTCCGTATACTTGTAGCCGAAGAGCTCATCCGAGATCTCGCCGGTCAGGATGACCCGGATGTCGGTGGTCTCATGAATGGCTTTGCATACCAGGTACATGCCCATGCTGGCCCGGATGGTGGTGATGTCATAGGTCCCCAGAAGTCGGATGACCCTTTCCAGGGATCCGATGACCTCCTCCGGCGTCATGAAGACCTCCGTGTGGTCCGAACCGATGTAGTCCGCCGTTTCCCTGGCGTATTTGAGGTCGATGGCGTCCTTTCTCATGCCGATGGCGAAGGTCCGGATGGGGGACCCGCAGGCCCTGGCCGCGATGGCGCAGACCAGGGAGGAGTCCAGGCCTCCCGAAAGCAGGAAGCCCACCTTGGAATCGGAGACCAGGCGCTTTAAGACCCCGGCTTCCAGGCCCCTGCGGATCTTCCGGCAGGCGGTCTCCAGGTCGTCCCGGCAGACATGGTCCGGGGAAGCGATATCCCGGTAGCGGATAAAGCGGCCGTCCTCCCAGAAACAGCCCGGAGGAAAGGGCAGGATCGTTTCCGCAAGGCCCACCAGGTTCCCTGGCTCGCTGGCAAAGAGGATCCCCCCGGACCTGTCATAGCCGTAATAGAGGGGCCGGATCCCCACGGGATCCCGGGCCGCTATGTACCGGCCCGTCTCCCCGTCGTAGAGGACGCAGGCGAACTCCGCGTCCAGCCGGGCAAAGAGGCCGGTGCCGTATTCCCGGTAAAGGGGGAGGAGGATCTCGCAGTCGCTGCCGCTCTGAAAGACATATCCCTTGCGGCGGAGCCTTTCCCGCTCCTTCTCAAAGCCGTAGAGCTCCCCGTTGCAGACCGCGTAGCTGGGACCATGGCTGCCCTCCAGGACAAAGGGCTGCATGCCGGTCAGGGTCAGGCCCATGATGGAAAGCCGGTGAAAGCCCATAAGGCCGGAGCCGGTATCGAGGATCCGGCTCATGTCCGGGCCTCTGGAAACGGTGCGGGCAAAGCCCTTCCGGAAGGCCTCCGGATCCGCGCCGGGCCCGCACCAGACCATGATTGAACACATTTTTTACTCCTTTTCGCCGGGGACCTGTCAGCTGACGCCGAAGAGCAGGTCTCCGTAGGTGGGGAAGGGCCAGAAGGACCTGGCGGTCAGGCGCTCCGCCTGGTCGCAGGGGAGCCGGAGGGCCGTCATGGCAGGCAGGAGGCTGTCCCTTACCATGGCGGATTCCTGGAGGATATCCTCGGCTTCGGAGAGCTTTACCAGGGCGGAATCCAGGGCGTCGGCCTTTTCCGCGATGTCATCCACCAGGACGGACAGCTTCCGGACCAGGCCGGATTCATAGCGGCACATGAGGTCGGGGGTGACCGTCATCTTGGCGGAGGCGGCTCCGGCCAGATGGGCGGTATAGGACTCGATGGCGGGCGCGATCATGGTCCTGGCCATGTCTGTCATGGTCCTGGCCTCGATCTCCACGCTCTTACAGTAGTTCTCCAGCATGATATCCCGGCGGGAGACCAGCTCGTCTATGGAGAAGACGCCCAGGGAAGTCAGCATGGAAACGTTCTTCTCATCCAGCAGGTGCGGCATGCAGTCGGCGGTGGTCCGGTAGTTGGACAGGCCCCGCTCCTTCGTGGCCTCCCGGATCCAGGCCTCATCATAGCCGTTGCCGTTGAAGATGATCCGCCTGTGGTCATGGATGGTCTTTTTGATCATGTCATGGAGAGCGGTCTCAAAGTCCTCCGCCTTTTCCAGCCTGTCGGCGTAGATCCGGAGGCTCTCGGCCACGGCGCTGTTGAGCATGATGTTGGCGCAGGCGATGCTGTTGGAGGAGCCCAGCATGCGGAATTCGAACTTGTTGCCGGTGAAGGCAAAGGGAGAGGTCCGGTTCCGGTCGGTGGTATCCCGCCTGAACCTGGGAAGGACATCCACGCCCAGCTTCATCAGGGTCCTTTTGGTCCCGGCGTAGGGCGTATCGGTCTCGATGGCCTCCAGGACCGCGTTCAGCTCATCTCCCAGGAACATGGAGATCACAGCGGGCGGAGCCTCGTTGGCGCCCAGCCGGTGATCGTTGCCGGCCGTGGCCACGGACAGGCGGAGGAGGTCCTGATAATCGTCCACGGCCTTGATGACGGCGCAGAGGAAGAGGAGGAACTGGGCGTTCTCATAGGGAGTCTCGCCCGGGGACAGGAGGTTCTGTCCGCTGTCGGTGGCGATGGACCAGTTGTTGTGCTTGCCGCTGCCGTTGACGCCGGCGAAGGGCTTCTCATGCAGGAGGCAGACCAGGCCGTGCCGGGCGGCGACCTTCTGCATGATCTCCATGGTCAGCTGGTTGTGGTCGGTGGCGATGTTGGTGGTGGTATAGATGGGGGCCAGCTCATGCTGGGCGGGCGCCACCTCGTTGTGCTCGGTCTTGGCCAGGATCCCCAGCTTCCAGAGCTCGTCGTTCAGGTCCTCCATAAAGGCGGCCACGGCAGGCTTGATGACGCCGAAGTAGTGGTCGTCCAGCTCCTGGCCCTTGGGAGGACGGGCCCCGAAAAGAGTCCTGCCGGTAAAGCGGAGGTCCGGGCGCTTTTCATACATCTCCCGGGTGATCAGGAAATACTCCTGCTCGGGCCCTACGGAGGAGACGACCCGGCGGGCGGACGTGTTCCCGAAGAGGCGGAGGATCCGGAGGGCCTGCCGGCTCAGGACCTCCATGGACCGCAGAAGGGGCGTCTTCTTGTCCAGGGCCTGGCCGCCGTAGGAACAGAAGGCGGTGGGGATGCAGAGGGTCTTTCCCTTAATAAAGGCGTAGGAGGTGGGGTCCCAGGCTGTATAGCCCCTGGCCTCAAAGGTGGCCCGGAGGCCGCCGGAGGGGAAGGAGGAGGCGTCCGGTTCGCCCTTGATCAGCTCCTTGCCGGAAAATTCCATGATGACGCTGCCGTCGGGGGAGGAGGAAATGAAGCTGTCATGCTTTTCCGCCGTGATGCCCGTCAGGGGCTGGAACCAGTGGGTAAAGTGGGTCGCGCCATGGGCTACGGCCCAGTCCTTCATGGCCTGGGCCACCGCGTTGGCAACGCCGGAATCCAGGGGGAGACCTTCATCGATGGTCTTTCTCAGAGAGGCGTAGACATCCGCGGACAGGGTGGCCCGCATGACCCGGTCGTCGAAGACCAGGCTTCCGAAGTAATCCGATACAGTATGCATGTTGAATCTCCTTTCCGGTCTCGGGAACAGGAAAAGGCAGGGACTCCTTCGTGTGAACACAAAAGACGCCCTTGCCTTTTATCCTCCGGAATTTGATCCGCCTTGTCCTGAAAACAGAAAAAAGCGCCTTTGAGTTCCTGACTCAAAGACGCCCTTGCCTTTACGAAAAGGGATTTTACAGGAGAGACTTCCCCCTGTCAACCCCCTCTTTGGAATCCCGCGCCTCTCTCCGGAACCCGCTTCGTTGTCCGGGATTTACCGGGGCCCTGTCAGGATCCGCTCCGGCTTTTCAGGAGACCGCTCCGGATTTTTCTGTTGACAAACAAAAAGGCCTGCGTCTATCATGACCTGAAGAGGCAAGGGCGTCTCTGGTGCTGAGGGCATCAGAGGCGCTCTTTCTTTTTTTGAATCCGCAGTATCAGACAGAAAGGATCTATGAGATGAACAAGAGGCTTTCCTATGACAGAGACCATGACGCCTGCGGGATCGGAGCCGTTGTCCGGATCGACGGGCAGGCGGACCATTCCGTTGTGGAAGACGCGCTGAGCATTGTGGAAAAGCTGGAGCACAGGGCAGGAAAGGACGCCGCCGGGACCGTCGGCGACGGCGTCGGGATCCTGCTCCAGATCTCCCATTCCTTTTTTTCGGGGGCCGCGAAGAAAGCGGGCTTCGAGACCGGAGAAGCCGGGGACTATGGGATCGGCATGTTCTTTCTGCCCGCCGACGGCCTGAAGCGGACCTTCGCGAAGAGGCTTTTTGAAGTGATCGCCGGCAAGGAAGGGATCCCTGTCCTTGGATGGAGAGAGGTCCCCTCCCACCCCGAGATCCTGGGAGAGCGGGCCAGGGACTGCATGCCAGCCATCTGGCAGTGCTTTTTAAAAAGACCGGAGGACCTGGAGAGGGGCCTTGCCTTTGACCGGCGTCTCTACGTCGTCCGCCGCGAATATGAGCAGAGCTCCGAGGATACCTATATCTGCTCCCTGTCCTCCCGGACCATTGTCTACAAGGGCATGTTCCTGGTGGGTCAGCTCCGCCGCTTTTATGACGATCTCCAGAGCCGGGACTACAAGGCTGCCATCGCCATGGTCCATTCCCGCTTCTCCACCAACACCCTGCCCAGCTGGGAGAGGGCCCACCCCTACCGGTTCCTGGCCCATAACGGAGAGATCAATACCATCCGGGGCAACTCGGACCGGATGCTGGCCAGGGAGGAGACCATGCGGTCGGACCTCCTGGAGAAGGACCGGGACAGGATCTATCCCGCCATTTCGGCGAGCGGATCGGACTCCGCCATGCTGGACAACACCCTGGAGTTCCTGTACATGAACGGAATGGACCTGCCTCTGGCCATGATGGTCCTGATCCCCGAGCCCTGGAAGAACAACCGGTTCATGAGCGAGTCCAGGAAGGACTTCTATCATTATTACGCCACCATGATGGAGCCCTGGGACGGCCCTGCCGCCGTCCTCTTTTCCGACGGGGAGGTCTTCGGCGCCACCCTGGACCGGAACGGGCTCAGGCCCTCCCGCTATTACATTACGGATGACCGGCGCCTGATCCTGTCCTCGGAGGTGGGCGTTCTGGATATCCCTCCCGGGAAGATCGTGAAGAAGGCCAGGCTGATGCCGGGCCGGATGCTCCTGGTGGACACAAGGCGGCAGCGGATCATCTCCGATGAGGAGATCAAGGAATTCTACGCGGGATCGCACCCCTACGGGGAATGGCTGGACGCCGGCCTGATCCGGCTCAGGGACCTGACCATACCCAACAGGCAGGTCCCGGGCCACACCCAGGCGGAGAGGGACAGGCTCTACAAGGTCTTCGGCTACAGCTATGAGGAGGTCCGGTCCTATATCCTGGAGGCCGCGGCGGGCGGGGCGGAGCCCACGGTATCCATGGGCCATGACGTGCCCCTGGCCGCCCTTTCGGACAACTATCCCCTCCTGGACCGCTTTTTCCAGCAGCAGTTCGCCCAGGTCACCAACCCGCCCATTGACAGCCTGCGGGAAAAGATCGTGACCGACACCACCGTGTACATCGGATCGGACGGAGACCTCCTGCAGGCCCTCCGGGACAACTGCCGGGTCCTGGAGGCGGACAATCCCATCCTGACGGGGACAGATCTTCTGAAGATCCGGTCCATGAAGCACAGGGGCTTCCGGACGGGGACGGTCTCCCTGCTCTACTATAAGCACACCTCCCTGGCCAGGGCGGTGGACCATCTCTTCCTGTCGGTGGACCGGGCCGTGGCGGAAGGCACCAACATCATCATCCTTTCCGACCGGGGCGTGGATGAGAACCACGTTCCCATTCCTGCCCTGCTGGCCGTATCGGCCGTGGAGCAGCACCTGGTCCGGACCAGAAAGCGGACCGCGGTCTCCCTGATCCTGGAAAGCGGAGAGATCCGGGACGTCCACCAGACTGCCTGCGCCCTGGGCTTCGGGGCCCGGGCCGTCAACCCCTATCTGGCCCATGAATGCATAGAGGAGCTGATCGGCCTGGGGATCCTGGACAAGGACCTCCATACGGCCATCCATGACTATGACAGGGCCCTCCTGAACGGTGTCGTCAAGATCGCGGCCAAGATGGGCATTTCCGCCCTCCAGTCCTACCAGTCCGCCAGGATCTTTGAGGCCATCGGCCTTTCCGAAGAGGTGATGGACCGGTACTTTACCGGGATCGTCAGCCGGGTAGGAGGGGCCGGCATCCGGGAGCTGGAGGAGGGGATCGCCTACCGGCATGACCGGGCCTTCGATCCCATGGGCCTTCCCGTGGATCCGGTCCTGGACAGCCTGGGCTACCACAACCTTCGTTCCGGCAGGGGCAAGGAGGACCACCTCTACAGCCCCAGGACCATCGTCCTCCTCCAGCAGGCCGTCCGGACCGGGAACTATGAGACCTTCCGGGAATATTCCTCCATGGTGGACGACGCGGCCAGGCCCCATACCCTCCGGGGCCTGCTGGACATGGTTCCGGCCGGCCCGCCGGTCCCCCTGGAGGAGGTGGAGCCGGAGGAGGAGATCGTAAAGAGGTTCCAAACAGGCGCCATGAGCTACGGGTCCCTGTCCAGGGAAGCCCACGAGACCTTGGCCCTGGCCATGAACCGGCTGGGAGGCAGGTCCAATACCGGCGAGGGAGGAGAGGCGGCGGAGCGGTTCGGCACGGACAGGAACAGCGCGGTCAAGCAGGTGGCCTCCGGGCGCTTCGGCGTGACGGAGGAGTATCTGCTGAGCGCGAAGGAGATCCAGATCAAGATGGCCCAGGGAGCCAAGCCCGGCGAGGGCGGGAACCTTCCTGCCGCCAAGGTCTATCCCTGGGTCGCCGCCACCCGGTGCTCGACGCCCGGCGTCCAGCTGATCTCGCCCCCTCCCCACCATGACATCTATTCCATCGAAGACCTGGCCCAGCTGATCTATGATCTGAAGAACGCCAACCGCCAGGCCAGGATCTCGGTCAAGCTGGTCTCGGAGGCCGGCGTCGGGACCATCGCCTCGGGCGTAGCCAAGGCCGGGGCCCAGGTCATCCTGATCTCCGGCTATGACGGCGGGACCGGGGCCGCCCCTTACAGCTCCGTCCACAGCGCAGGCCTTCCCTGGGAGCTGGGCGTGGCCGAGACCCACCAGGCCCTTCTGGACAACGGCCTCAGGGCCAGGGTCCGGATCGAGACCGACGGGAAGCTGATGACGGGCAGGGACGTGGCCATCGCCGCCCTTCTGGGCGCCGAGGAGTATGGCTTTGCCACGGCCCCTCTGGTCGCCATGGGCTGCATGATGATGCGGGTCTGTTCCAAAGACACCTGTCCCGTGGGCATCGCCACCCAGAACAGGCGGCTCAGGGCCCGGTTCGCCGGAAAGCCGGAGCATGTGATGAACTTCATGCGCTTTGCCGCCCGGGAGCTGCGGGAGATCATGGCCGGCCTGGGATTCAGGAAGGTGGACGAGATGATCGGCCGTACCGACTGTCTGAAAAAAAGGCAGAGCTTCGGCCAGCCCCATGCGGGGACCATTGACTTTTCCCTGATCCTCAGGGAGGGATACGCGGGCCGGCCCGGGTCCCGGTTCGACCCTGCCCAGTCCTATGACTTCGGGCTGGAAAAGACCCTGGACGAGCAGCGCCTCCTGCCCTGGTTCAGGAGGGAGGCCGAAAGCGGCGGGGCCAGATCGGAAATCTCGGTCCGGGTCAGTTCGGTGGACCGGGCCTTCGGGACCATCCTGGGATCGGAAATGGTCCGCAGGTACGGCCGGGACCTGGATACCCTGCCCCGGGACCGGTTCCTGGTCACCTGCCGGGGCGGGGGAGGCCAGTCCTTCGGGGCCTTTGTTCCCAGGGGCCTGACCATCCGGCTGGAGGGAGACGCCAACGACGGGTTCGGCAAGGGCCTCTCCGGCGGGACCCTGGTGGTCTGCCCGCCTGCCGGCAGCCCCTTCCGGGCCTCGGACAACATCATCGTGGGCAATGTTGCCCTGTACGGGGCCACCTCGGGCCGGGCCTATATCTGCGGCGTCGCCGGAGAAAGGTTCTGTGTCCGGAATTCCGGGGCCACCGCCGTGGCGGAGGGCTGCGGCGACCACGGCCTGGAATATATGACCGGGGGCAGGGCCGTGATCCTGGGCCCCACCGGCAAGAACTTCGCGGCAGGCATGAGCGGAGGAGTCGCCTACGTCCTGGACAAGGACCACAGCCTCTACCGGAGGATCAACAAGGACATGGTGGAAATGGAGGAGGTCCGGGACAAGTACGACCGGGAAGAGCTTTTTGAGATCCTTTCTGACTATACGGCCGCCACGGGATCGGAGCTTGGGAAACAGATCCTGGATTCCTTTGAGAAGGAGATCGTCTGCTTCAAAAAGGTCATTGCCAGGGACTACAGGAATATGATCCGGGCCATCGGCCGCTATGAAGAGCAGGGGATCAGCCGGGAGAACGCGGAACTGGAAGCCTTCCGGGAGCTTACCAGGACAGGCGTCTGAGAAAGGAGAAAGAGATGGGCAAAGCGACAGGCTTTCTGGAATATGAGCGGGCAGAGAACACAGAGATCCCCGTCAGGGAAAGGATCCGGTCCTATCAGGAATTCCACGCGCCCCTTTCGGAAGAGACCAGGAGGAAGCAGGGGGCCCGGTGCATGAACTGCGGCGTCCCCTTCTGCCAGTCCGCCATGAAGCTGAGCGGGATGGTGGTGGGATGCCCTCTCCACAACCTGATCCCGGAATGGAACGACGGCATCTGGCAGGGGCAGGACCTCCATGCCCTGGCCCGTCTTCTGAAGACCAACCGGTTCCCGGAGTTCACGGGCAGGGTCTGCCCGGCCCTCTGTGAAAAGGCCTGTATCTGCGGCCAGTATGACGACCCCGTTACCGTCCGGGACAATGAGCTCTTCCTGATCGAAAAGGCCTATCAGAAGGGCTGGATGCAGGGGACCCCTCCGGCCTCGGAAAGCGGACGGAGGGCGGCGGTCATCGGGGCGGGACCCGCGGGCCTTTCGGCAGCGGATGCCCTGCGCAGGCGGGGGCACTGTGTCACGGTCTATGAGAGAGAGGACGAGATCGGAGGCCTGCTCATGTACGGCATCCCCAACATGAAGCTGGACAAGAGCGTCATCCTCAGAAGGAGGAGGCTCATGGAAGCGGAGGGGATCGTCTTCAGGACCGGGGTCGACGTGAGAGAAAAGCGGATGGCCGGCCGGCTGCTGAAGGAGAATGACGCCCTGGTCCTCTGCTGCGGGGCCAAAAGGCCCAGGCCCCTCCAGGCAGAGGGACTGGACCGGGCAGAGGGGGTCTTTTACGCGGTGGACTTTCTGAAGGCGGCCACCCGGCAGGTCCTGGGAAAAGAACCTCTTCCCCCCGCCATGGACGCCCGGGGCAGGCGGGTGGTCATCATCGGCGGCGGCGATACGGGGAACGACTGCATCGGGACGGTGATCCGGATGGGCTGTCAGTCCGTGACCGCCCTGGAAATGATGCCGATGCCGCCTCTGGAGAGAAGGCCGGACAACCCCTGGCCGGAATGGCCCAGGACCCTCCGGACAGACTACGGCCACGAGGAGGCTCGGGAGGTCTTCGGGGCAGACCCCAGGATCTTCGGGACCACGGTCCGGAGGGTCTTTGAGGAGGAGGGGAAGCTGACGGCTCTGGAGACCGTGGAGGTGGTCTTTGAAAAGGGCCGCCCGGTGGAGGTGAAGGGCTCTGAAAAGCGGATCCCCTGCGACCTTCTCCTCATCGCCGCGGGCTTTGTGGGGACCGAAAAGGCCCTGCCGGAGGCCCTGGGCCTGTCCCTGACAGAAAGGGGCTGCGCCCAGGCGCCGGAGGATACCTTCGCCACCTCCGTGCCCGGCGTCTTTGCCGCCGGAGACATGCGGCGGGGCCAGAGCCTGGTGGTCTGGGCCCTGGCGGAAGGGAGGGCCTGCGCGGCCCGGGTCGACGAGTACCTGATGGGCTACAGGAACGGATGAACGGATTCCTGGCTGGAAGTCTTCGGAAAACGAATTGACATCTCCTTTTCTGTGCCGCATAATGAGGGACGTGAGCAAAGGCGTTCATTTCAAAGGGATCAGTCCCGCTTGAAATGGACGCCTTTTTCAGTCAATGTCTGGATCAGTTGAATCAGGGAGGATTTATGAAGTATACAGATCAGGAAGTCAGACAGTTCGTGGAAGAAGAGGACGTGAAATTTATCCGTCTTGCCTTCTGTGACGTGTTCGGCAGGCCCAAGAACATTTCCATCATGTCCTCGGAGCTGGAAAGGGCCTTCCGGGAGGGGATCGCCATCGATGCCTGGGCCGTGGAAGGATTCGGGGGCTATGACCGGTCGGACCTCTTTCTCCATCCCGATCCCGGGACCCTGGCCATCCTGCCATGGCGGCCGGAGCATGGCCGGGTGGTCAGGATGTACTGCGACATCACCTGGCCGGACGGGACTCCTTTTGAATGTGACAGCCGGAGAGTCCTTCGGGAGGCGGTCCGGGAGGCGGCCCGGAGGGGCTTTCGGTTCCGGTTCGGGACCGAGCAGGAATTCTATCTCTTCCGGGACGAACCGGAGGAGGAAGGGGCCAGGACCCCCTACGACCGGGCCGGCTATATGGACATCGGCCCGGAGGACCGCTGCGAGAACATCCGCCGGGAGATCTGCATGACCCTGGAGCAGATGGGGATCGAGCCGGAAAGCTCCCACCATGAGGAGGGGCCCGGCCAGAATGAGATCGACTTCCGCTACTGCGACGCCCTGAAGTCCGCCGATGACGCCATGACCTTCCGGAACGTGGTCCAGGCCATCGCCGGCAGGAACGGGGCCCTGGCAGACTTTTCCCCCAAGCCTCTTCCGGACCGGCCGGGCAACGGCATGCATATCAATTTCTCTGTCAGCTCTCGCGGCGGAGAGATGGACCTGGGGCCCATGACGGCCGGGATCATGGCCCACATCCGGGAAATGACCCTCTTTCTGAACCAGGTCCCGGAATCCTACTTAAGGCTCGGCTCCCACATGGCCCCGGGCACCATTACCTGGGGCCGGGAGAACCGGTCGGTCCTGGTCCGGATCCCGGCCGCTTTCGGAAAGCACGAAAGAGGAGAGCTCCGGTCGCCGGACGCCTCCGCCAACCCCTACCTGGCCTTCGGCCTGGTCATCTGGGCCTGCCTGGACGGACTGGAGAAGGGCCTGCAGGCGCCGCCCGAGACCACCGTCAACCTTTTCAGGGCGGGAGAAGAGGCCCTCCGGGACCTGGGCAGGCTCCCGGCTACCCGGGAAGAGGCGGCCAGGGAAGCGGCGGAAAGCGCCTTTATCAGGGAACATGTGCCGGCCGGGATCCTGGCCTCTTATCTGGACAGGGCGCTCGGAAGCATGGACGGAAAGCGGGACTGACCGGTTTCAGGGAAGGAAGCAGATATGACAGAGGCCAGACGAATGTACAGCGTGCTGCTGGTTTCAGCCTCCGAAAAAGTGAATGACGCGCTGAAGGGCTTTCTCCCCAGAGAACGGTTCGGGCCGGTGGCGGCGGCGGGGACCGTCGCCAGGGCCCGCCGGATGCTGGCGGAGAGGGACTATGACCTGGTCATCATCAACAGTCCCCTCCCGGACGACTTCGGCAGAAAGCTGGCCGCGGACGTCTGTACAGGCAGCGAAGGCGTGGCCCTTCTCCTGGTCCGGAGCGACCTCTATGACCAGGTCCGGCCCGGCATGACCAGCCAGGGCGTCCTGGTGGCCAGAAGGCCCCTGGAACGGTCCGCCCTGGAGCAGATCCTGGAGGCCATGTGCAGCATCCGGGAGAGGCTCCGCCGGATCCGGAAAAAGACCGTGAGCCTGGAGGAGAGGATGGAAGAGATCCGCCTGGTGAACCGGGCCAAGTGGGCCCTGATCAGCTCCATGCAGATGACGGAGGAGGAAGCCCACCGGTATATCCAGAAGCAGGCCATGGACCTGTGCGTCAGCAAAAAAGAAGCCGCGGAGATGATCCTCAGGACCTACAGCTGACAGAAACCAGAGACCAGGAAGGAGGAAGCATGACACCTGTCAATGAGAATTTCGCGAAGCTCCCCGGGAGCTATCTCTTTTCCACCGTGGCCCGGAGGGCCGCGGCCTACCAGGAGGCCCATCCGGAGGCAGAGCTCATCCGGCTGGGCATCGGAGACGTGACAAAGCCCCTGGTCCCGGCCGTCATAGAGGCCCTGCACAGGGCCGTGGAGGAAATGGGAAGGGCGGAGACCTTCCGGGGCTACGCGCCGGACCTGGGCTATGCCTTCCTCCGGGAAGCCATCGCGGCAGGAGACTTTCAGGCCAGGGGCTGCGATATAGGACCGGATGAGATCTTTGTCTCGGACGGCGCCAAGAGCGATTCGGCCAATATCCAGGAGCTTTTCGGGCCGGAGGCCAGGATCGCGGTCTGCGACCCGGTCTATCCCGTTTACGTGGATTCCAACGCCATGGCGGGCCGCTGCGGGACCTATGACCCGGAAAAGGAAAAATGGGACCGGGTCATCTACATGCCCTGTACGGCGGAGAACGGCTTCACGCCGGCCCTGCCGGAGGAAGAGCCGGACCTGATCTATCTCTGCTCTCCCAACAATCCCACCGGCACGGCCCTGTCCAGGCAGGCCCTCCAGGGCTTTGTGGACTATGCCGGCAGGACCGGGGCCGTCATCCTCTTTGACGCGGCCTATGAGGCCTATATCGAAGGAGAGGAGATCCCCCATTCCATCTATGAATGCGAGGGGGCCAGGACCTGCGCCATCGAGCTGCGGTCCTTCTCCAAGAACGCCGGCTTCACGGGCCTTCGCCTGGGCTATACCGTCGTGCCCCGGGACCTGGTCCGGAACGGAGCCAGTCTCCACGCCATGTGGAAAAGGCGACACGGGACCAAGTTCAACGGCGCCCCCTATATCGTCCAGAGGGCAGGGGAAGCGGTCTATACGCCGGAGGGGCAGGCCCAGATCCGGGCCCAGATCGGCGGCTACAAGGACAACGCCCGGATCCTCCGGGAGGGCCTGGAAAGGGCCGGCTACCAGGTCTTCGGCGGCGTCCATTCCCCCTATCTCTGGCTGAAGGCCCCAGGAGGCATGACCTCCTGGGAATTCTTTGACTGTCTCCTGACCAGGGCCTCCATCCTGGGCACCCCCGGCAGCGGCTTCGGGCCCAGCGGAGAGGGATACCTGCGGCTGACGGCCTTCGGAAGAAGAGAGGATTCTGTCCTGGCCATGGAAAGGATCGCGGGGATGGAACTCTGAGAAAGGCGGAAGGCATGGCAAAGTTTATTTTTGTGACCGGAGGAGTCGTTTCCGGGCTCGGAAAGGGCATAACGGCGGCCTCCCTGGGCAGACTTTTGAAGATGCGGGGCCTCAAGGTGGCCTCCCAGAAGCTGGACCCCTACATGAACGTGGATCCCGGGACCATGTCCCCCTTTCAGCACGGAGAGGTCTTTGTGACGGAGGACGGAGCGGAGACCGATCTGGACCTGGGCCATTACGAGAGGTTCATTGACGAAGACCTGACCCGCTATTCCAACCTGACCAGCGGCCGGGTCTACTGGAACGTCCTGAACCGGGAGCGGAAGGGAGAGTATCTGGGCCAGACGGTCCAGGTCATCCCCCATGTCACCGACGAGATCAAGGGCTTTATCTATGCCGGGGCCGGGAAGACCGGGGCGGACGTCCTCATCACGGAGATCGGCGGGACCATCGGCGATATCGAGGGCCAGCCCTTTATCGAGGCCATCCGGCAGATCTCCCTGGAGCAGGGCCGGGAGAACTGTCTCTTCATCCACGTGACCCTGGTCCCCTATCTGGCGGGCTCGGGAGAGCAGAAGTCCAAGCCGACCCAGCATTCCGTCCGGGAGCTCCAGGGCATGGGGATCCATCCGGACATCATCGTGGCCCGGGCGGACCGGCCCCTGGAACAGGGGCTCCGGGACAAGATCGCCCATTTCTGCAACGTGCAGGGGGACTGCGTCATCGAAAATGTGACCCTGCCCTGCCTCTATGAGGCGCCCCTCATGCTCCACAGGAACGGCCTGGACAGGGCGGCCTGCCGGCTCCTGGGCCTGGAGGGAGACCCGCGGGGGCTTTCGGACTGGGAGGACATGGTGAGGCGGATCCATTCCCTCCAGAAGAAGGTCACCATTGCCATCGTGGGCAAATATGTGGGCCTCCATGACTCCTATCTGTCGGTCCGGGAAGCCCTGTATCACGGCGGCTATGAGAACGACGCTGCCGTGGAGGTGCTCTGGGTGGATTCGGAAAAACTGGAAGAGGAGTACCTGGACCAGGCGCTGGGCCGGGCAGACGGGATCCTGGTGCCCGGGGGCTTCGGCGCCCGGGGGATCGAAGGCATGATCCTGGCCTGCCGGTACGCCCGGCAGCGGGG
Organism: uncultured Lachnospiraceae bacterium; assembly: GCA_946626215.1. Classification (GTDB taxonomy): domain Bacteria; phylum Bacillota; class Clostridia; order Lachnospirales; family Lachnospiraceae; genus CAG-791. Next base: position 4,031 of record CAMOUD010000030.1, on the reverse strand, counting down.
CATCCCCTACTTCGGCATCTGCCTGGGCATGCAGATCTGCGTCATCGAGTACGCCAGGACCCTGCCCGGCTTTGAGGACGCCCACAGCCGGGAATTCGCCCCGGAAAGCGGCAGCTGTGTCATTGACCTCATGGAGGACCAGGCGGCCGTCACGAAAAAGGGCGGGACCATGCGCCTGGGCGCCTGGCCCTGCCGGATCCTGCCCGGGACCGCCCTGGAGCGGGCCTATCAGAAGGAAGAGGTCCTGGAGCGCCACCGGCACCGGTATGAGTTCAGCAACGTCTTCCGGGGCCGGCTGGAGGAGGCAGGCCTCAGGGTCTGCGGGACTTCCCCGGACGGGAGCCTGGTGGAGGCGGTGGAGATCCCGGGCAGCCCCTTCCACCTGGGCGTCCAGTTCCATCCGGAATTCAAATCACGGCCCGACAGGGCCCACCCCCTTTTCAGGGAATTCATCCGGCAGGCCCTGCGGCAGGAAGAGCCGGGCTGAAGAAAAGAAACAGGCAGAAGGAAGAGAAAGAAGGCAGAAAAGGGGGGCCCGGAATCCGTATCGGTTCCGGGCCCCCTGCCGCAAAGGGAGACATCAGGCATGATCTACAGAGGAAAGGAAAGAAAACTGGTCCTGGCAGACGGCAGCCAGTACTTCGGGACGGGGTTCGGAGCGGATACGGGGACCCGGATCTGCGAGCTGGTCTTCAACACCTCCCCGGCGGGCTATCAGGAGATCCTGTCGGACCCCTCCTATACGGACCAGTTCGTGGTCATGGCCAGCCCCCTGATCGGGAACTATGGAATCAACCGGCAGGACTACGAGACCCGGCATCCCAGTCTGGGGGGCTTTGTGGTCCGGGACTACAACGATGAGCCCTCCAACTTCCGGAGCCGGCAGACCCTGTCCGGGGTCATGAAGGAGCTTGGCATTCCCGGCCTCACAGGTCCCGATACCCGGGCCCTGGTCCGGAAGATCCGGGACCAGGGGACCGGAAAGGCCCTGCTGGCGGACGCGGACCTTCCCCTGGAGGAAGCCCGGTCTCTTCTGGCCGCTGCAGAGCTTCCCAGGGACGCCGTCTCCCGGGTCTCCAGGAGAGGAAAGGAGACCTACATTGTTCCGGGAGAGGGTCCCCGGATCGCCGCCGTGGACTTCGGCATGAAGGAGAACATCCTCCGTTCCCTGGCCGCCAGGGGCTGCAGCGTGACGGTCTTTCCCTGGAACGTGACGGCGGAAGAGGTCCTGGCCGAGCGGCCGGACGCCCTCTTCCTTTCCAACGGGCCGGGAGACCCGGAGGACGTTCCGGAGGCGGCAGGCCTGGTCCGGGCCCTCCGGGGGCGGCTTCCCATCCTGGGGATCTGCCTGGGACACCAGATCATTGCCCTGGCCTGCGGGGCCAGGACCTACAAGCTGAAATTCGGCCACAGGGGAGGCAACCACCCGGTCAGGAACCTCCTGACGGGGAAGATCGAGATCACCTCCCAGAACCATTCCTACGCCGTGGAGGAGGCGAGCCTTGCGGGGACGGGGCTTTCCGTCACCCACAGGAACCTGCTGGACCATACGGTGGAAGGGCTCATGAACCGGGAGGAGAGGATCATGAGCGTCCAGTTCCATCCCGAAAGCGCCCCGGGGCCCCATGACAGCGCGGGACTGTTCGAGGAGTTCCTGGCCCTGGCGGAGCTGTGAAGGGAAAGAAAGCGGAGGAAGAGAGATGCCCAAGAGAAAAGACCTGAAAAAGATCATGGTGATCGGGTCCGGTCCCATCGTGATCGGCCAGGCCGCCGAATTCGACTACGCGGGGACCCAGGCCTGTCTGGCCCTCCGGGAGGAGGGCTATGAGGTCGTCCTGTGCAATTCCAATCCGGCCACCATCATGACGGACAAGGCCGTGGCGGACCGGGTCTATATGGAGCCTCTGAACCTGGAATATACGGCCCGGATCCTGAGGCGGGAGAGGCCCGACGGCCTTCTGGCGGGAATCGGGGGCCAGACCGGCCTCAACCTGGCCATGCAGCTGGAAAGGAAGGGGATCCTGGCGGAATGCGGCTGCGTCCTTCTGGGCACGGACAGCGCCGGCATAGAGATGGCGGAGGACCGGGAGGCCTTTAAGGACCTCTGTCTCCGGCTGGGAGAACCGGTCCTTCCCTCCCGGGTGGTCCGGAGCCTTCAGGAGGGTAAAGAGGCGGCCGGGGAGATCGGCTATCCCCTGGTCCTCAGGCCCGCCTTTACCCTGGGCGGGACCGGCGGGGGCTTTGCCGAAGACGAGGAAGCCTTTCTGTCCCTTCTGGAGGCAGGCCTTTCCCAGTCCCCCGTGGGAGAGATCCTGGTGGAAAAGAGCGTCAGGGGCTATAAGGAGATCGAATTTGAGGTCATGCGGGACTCTCTGGATACGGCCATCACCGTCTGCAGCATGGAGAACCTGGACCCGGTGGGGATCCATACCGGAGATTCCATCGTGGTCTGTCCCTGCCAGACCCTGACGGACAGGGAATACCAGATGCTCAGGGACAGCGCCCTGAAGCTGATCCGGGCCCTGAAGGTGGAGGGGGGCTGCAACGTCCAGTTCGCCCTGGATCCTTCCTCCTTCCGGTATTACCTGATCGAGGTCAATCCCCGGGTCTCCCGGTCCTCCGCCCTGGCCTCCAAGGCCTCCGGTTATCCCATCGCCCGGGTCTCGGCCAAGATCAGCGTGGGCCTGACCCTGGATGAGATCCCTCTGGCCAATACCCCGGCCTGTTTTGAGCCGGCCCTGGATTACATCGTGACCAAGATGCCCCGGTTCCCCTTTGACAAGTTCACGGAGGCGGATCAGGCCCTGGGGACCCAGATGAAGGCCACCGGAGAGACCATGAGCATCGGCAGGACCTTTGAGGAGAGCCTCCTCAAGGCGGTCCGGTCCCTGGAAAGAGGGACAGACCATCTGCATCTGGCCTCCTTTGACGGAGCCGGGGAGGAGGTCCTGTGGGACCATGTCCGGAGAGGGACCGCGGACAGGATCTTTGCCATAGCGGAGCTGATGCGCCGGGGAACAGAAGAGGGCGAGATCGCGGAGGTGACCGGGATCGACAGGTTCTTCCTGTATAAGATCGCCCACATCCTGGAGGAGGAGAGGGTCCTGAAGGCGGCGCCAGGAGAGGTCTCCCTGCTTTACGGAGCCAAGCGCATGGGCTTTTCAGACGGGGCCATTGCCTGGCTCTGGGGCCTTTCCGAGGAGGAGGTCTTCGCCCTCCGGCGCCGGGAGGGGCTTTTCCCCGTCTACAAGATGATCGACACCTGCGCCTCGGAATTCAAGAGCTACGTGCCCTATTTCTATTCCGCTTATGAGGGAGAGAACGAGTCCCTGCGGTCTGACAGGCCCCGGATCCTGGTCCTGGGCGCGGGTCCCATCCGGATCGGCCAGGGGGTGGAATTCGACTATTCCACGGTCCATGCCCTTTCGGCCATCCGGCAGGCGGGCTATGAGGCCATCGTGATCAACAACAATCCCGAAACGGTCTCCACAGACTATACGACCTCGGACAAGCTTTACTTTGAGCCCCTCTGCGCGGAGGATGTCATGAACATCATCGAGCTGGAAGAGCCGGCAGGCGTCATCGCCAGCCTGGGGGGCCAGACGGCCGTGAACCTGGCAGAGCCCCTCCATGCCCGGGGCGTCAGGCTGATCGGGACAGACTGGGCGGCCATAAGCCTTGCCGAGGACCGGGACCGGTTCGAAAGGCTCCTGGAGGACCTGGGGATCCCCGAGCCTGCCGGAGAGGCCGTCACGGATATCGGGGCCGGGGTCCGGGCCGCCGCCTCCATAGGCTATCCGGTCCTGGTCAGGCCCAGCTTTGTCCTGGGCGGCCGGGCCATGCAGATCGTCTCCGGGGAGGAGGAGCTTCGCCGCTACCTGCAGACGGCCGTTGAGATCGACGAAGACAGGCCGGTCCTGGTGGACCGCTACATCAGCGGCCGGGAGCTGGAGGTGGACGCGGTCTGCGACGGGAAGGAGGTCTTCATTCCCGGGATCATGGAACTGGTGGAAAGGACCGGGATCCATTCG
>CAMOUD010000029.1 GCA_946626215.1 uncultured Lachnospiraceae bacterium | reverse complement strand
AAAAGAGTTTATTGTACATAATCAGGGAGAGGAAAGCCTGATGGTGGCGACCAGCAGCGCGGCTTTTTCCGGTCTTGTCCGGGGCAACAAGACCCTGGGCACCATTCTGGAGCTTCTGAAGAAGGAAACCAGCCAGGAAGACCTGGTCAGAGCCATGAGGGCAAGATTTGAAGCGCCTGAGGGCGTCATTGAAAGAGATGTGGAGACTGTTCTTGAAAAGCTCCGTTCCATAGGTGCTCTGGATGAATGACAGGCTCTCCTTTGAGGAATACCTGGACAGGGAAGGTACTCTTACCTATGCCAACAAAGGGATTAGCATGCTGCCCTTGCTCCGGGAGGGAAAGGACCTCTTCACGGTCCGAAAAAAGGATGCCGCCAGGTGCTTGGCCGGCGATGTCATCCTTTACCGGAGGGGGAAGAGCTATGTCCTTCACCGGGTCATAGAGGTCAGGCCCTCCGACTACGTGGTCCTGGGAGACAACTGCATGGCAAAGGAGTATGTCACGGATGCTCAGGTCCTGGGCGTCATGACCGGTTTTGTCAGGGGCGGCAGGACCTGTTCGGTCACGGACAGGGCCTATCAGGCCTATACATGGCTCATGCTTCATACCGCGGAGGTCCGGACAAGGTCCAAAAGACTGAAGGCGGCTGTCATGAGGAGGGCCGGGAGGATCCTCCGTGGATAGGAAGGTCCTGGACTGGCTCTACCGCGTGCCGGGCAGGAAAAAGGCCATTGTCCTTGCCCTTATGCTGGTCCAGGCCCTGAACGGGGCGTCAGGCGTTCTCTATGCCCTGATCCTGAAAGATATGGTCAACGGAGCCGCGGCGGGAGACCGCGGCGCCTTCTGGCAGGCGCTGACAGCGGCTGCCCTCTTGGTATGCGGCCAGCTGGCCCTTCGTGCCCTGCTGAGGTTCCTGAATGAGCTTGGCCGGTCCGGGATCGAGAACGCCTTTAAGGAAAGGCTTCTTACCCAGATCCTGAAGAAGGACTATGCGATCGTCAGCGCTGTCCATTCCGGGGAATGGATGAACCGGCTGACCAACGATACGGTTCTGGTGGCGAACGGGTATGTAGAGATCCTGCCGGGACTCTGCGGCATGGCTGTGAAGCTGGTAAGCGCCATGGTCATGATCGTGATCCTGGAGCCCCGCTTCGGCATGGTCCTGGTGCCCGGCGGCCTGATCCTGGTCGGTACCACCTACGTGTTCCGCCGGTTTTTAAAGCGCCTCCATAAGAAGGTCCAGGAGATGGACGGGAGGCTCAGGGTCTTTTTGCAGGAGAGGATCGGCAGCATGATGATCATCCGGTCCTTTGCGGCAGAGGAGCAGACCCGGAAAGAGGCTGAGGAAAGGATGCGGGACCACCAGCAGGCACGGATGCGGAAAAATCATTTTTCCAACCTCTGCAACGTAGGCTTTGGGGCCATCATGAACGGTATGTATCTGCTCGGGGCCGGCTGGTGCGGTTATGGGATCCTGACGGGGGCCATTGATTTCGGAACCCTGACCGGCATCACCCAGCTGATCACCCAGATTCAGAGCCCCTTTGCCAACATCACGGTCTACCTGCCCCGCTTCTATTCCATGATGGCCAGTGCCGAAAGGCTCATGGAGATCGAATCCTATCCCGATGACTGCGCAGGCAGGGCCAGGTCCCTGGAGGAGGTCACGTCCTTTTATCAGGAAAACTTTTCCGCCATCGAGCTGTCCGATATCAGCTTTACCTATTATCCGGCCGCCCAGTCTCTGGAGAGCCTGTCCAGAGAAGGACAGACGCCGGCCCTCTCCCATTATTCCCTGACAGTCCGCAAGGGAGAGATCACGGCCTTTACCGGTCCCAGCGGCTGCGGCAAATCCACGGTATTAAAGGTCCTGATGGGCATCTATGCGCCCGACCGGGGAGACAGGGATCTTGTCTGCAGGGATGGGGAAAGGATCCCCCTGACCAGTGCCTGGCACCGGCTCTTTGCCTATGTCCCCCAGGGGAACCAGCTGATGAGCGGGACCATCCGGGAGGTGGTCTCCTTCGCGGCGCCGGAAAAAAGCCGGGAGGATGAAAGCCTCTTTCAGGCCCTGTCCGTATCCTGCGCGGAGGACTTTGTCCGGGACCTGGATCAGGGCCTGGATACCCTTCTGGGAGAACGGGGGACCGGTCTTTCCGAGGGACAGATGCAGAGGCTGGCCATTGCCAGGGCCATCTTCTCTGAAAGTCCCATCCTGCTTCTGGATGAATCCACCAGCGCTCTGGACAGCGGGACCGAAAAACAGCTTCTGCAGAACCTGCGCAGGATGACAGACAAAACAGTATTGATCGTGACCCACAGGCCTGCCGCGCTGGAGATCTGCGACCAGCTGGTCCGTGAGGACGGGGATCCTGCGGAAAAGGAATGGAAGGAGAACGAAGCATGAAGATCTATTTCGCGGGATCCATACGCGGCGGCCGCTCGGACGCGGACCTTTACCACCGGCTGATCGCCTGCATGAAAAGGACTGATACGGTCCTGACGGAGCATGTGGGGGATCTTCACCTGCAGGAGAGCACGGAGGACCCGGATATCTATGCCCAGGATACGGCCTGGCTCCGGGAATCCGATCTGGTGATCGCGGAATGTTCCTGCCCGTCTCTGGGCGTGGGCTATGAGCTGGCCTACGCCGAGCGGTTCGGAAAGCCGGTCCATATCTTCTGCAGGAAGGGGATCCACCTGTCCGCCATGCTGACAGGAGACCCGTATTTCAGAATTTATTCCTATGAGGACGAGGCAGAGCTGTATCCCCTGCTGGATCAGATCCTGAAAAAGGCACGGGAAGCTTGAGAGCGGGAGAGGCTCCCTGCCGGTGTGGGCCATAAGGATGGGCCGGCGGGCATGACTGTCCGGATATAAGAGACAGCCGGAGCCCCCTTCCGGCGGCAGAAGAGAGGGACTGTCGCATTAAGAGTGATTGATGGTGGGGCCGCCTGCGGCGGCAGAGCATCGGGCAAAGAAAAAATGGACATATAAGAAGAAAGCGCCAAAAGCGGCGGTCCCGGAGCACGCATCGATCAGGATGGAGTGCTCCGGGACTTTGTTATGATCCGGAAAGACCCGGAAGGAACCTGCCCCGCAGGGGGGGCGCCTGCTTAGTCATTCATGCCGAAGGAGCGGAGCTCTGTGTGGAAGGCGCGCCGACGGGGATAGGCGGCCTTATAGGAGAGCAGGAGGCGGTTCAGGGCACCTGTTTCCCCGAAAGATTCCAGGACTTCTCCCAGGGCGGCAATAAAGCCAGCGCATTCCCTATAGTGGTTTCTGCGATTGGCCTGCATGATGGCAGAGACCCTGAGGCTGATCCACTCTTTTGCCTGGTCTGTCCAGTCTGCGGCGGTATCCTCAGACAGACGAACGGACGCTTTCCATCTGTCAAAGCAGTCCCGGAAGAGAAGACTGCTGGAGTCCGGCGCGGGCTCATCGGTCCCGTCCAGATAGGAATCTCTGCCGAAGCCGCAGCCGCGCATGGCAAGGTCCAGCATGGCTTCAAGACCGGGGCGGTCGGCAGATCCCCGGTTCAGGGCCAGGAGCATAAGGGCAAGGCCCTGTTTCATAAAGGTATAGGTCCAGCCGATGCCCTTTCCGGGCTTCATGAACAGGGCCTGCATCTTATCGAACTGTTCATCGAAAAAGAGGATGGAGGCATGAGAATTCCGGTCCTCCTCTCTCAGGGAAGCATACCGCGCCAGATAGATCTCCCGGACCTGGCCGGCATAAGAAGACCAGTTCCCGGAGAGGAGGCGGAGCCGGAGATAGCTGACTGGCGTGGGAGAGGACCGGAAGGCCTCCAGCCAGCAGTCTTCCGCCCTCCTCCTGTCTGCGGCGGCCAGGGCTTTTCTGGCAGTAAGGAGGGCGATCCGGCTTCGGACGGGGCTCTTCACTGGCACCTCCTTCAGGGCCCTGAAGCCAAGGGACAGGACTTCCTCCGGTCCTGTCTGTGTTTCACAGGTCTCCAGAAGATGCAGGTAGAGGACGGGATGGCTCCCGGCATACCGGCTGGCACAGTACAGGGCTATGTCCTTGTCGGGCATCAGGTCAATGGCCTCCGTCAGAAGCGGGTCTGCATAGGCTTCCGTTCTCTTTGCCAGGGCGTCGATCCATTCCCCCAGGAAGACTTGCAGATCGATCTCATCCGGACCCGTCTGAAGGATCTCCTCGAGGGTAACGGAACAGGGCCCCAGCCTGCCCATGACGGAGACCATGGCTTCTGCCCGGTCCTGCTCATCGCTTCCCAGGCAGACCAGGTAGAGGGCTTCCCGGATAAAGGTCCTGTAGTCCACGTCAAGAAGGCCATAAGAAAGTACCAGGTCCTGGATTGTCATGGAATCCTCTACATATTCGCCGGAAACGGGGATGTCAAGAAGCGACAGGGCGTCTGCCAGGGCGGCTCCGCTTTTATAATCCGCCTGGTCCAGACATGTATGGACCAGGCGGAAGGCCAGGTCAAGATCGGCCAGGATGTGATCCGGATCGTCAAAGAGGAATTCCTCATCCACGTCGTCATACCAGTCATCCCACTCCTCGTTCGGGCGGCAGGTCAGCATACGGTCTCCTTCTTCAAGGACCTCAAGCATCTCCAGGACTTTTTCGACCTTGTCCGCCAGCCCTTTCTCTGCCTGCGGAGGGGCTGCAGGGGCCTGTCCGTTTTGGGGACAGCAGGAAGCCAGCTGGCTTAAAAAGAGCGGACGATGCTCTTCCGGCAGCGAGTGCGCAAATGTATGAATAAAAGATCTGAGAGAATCCGGGCCGCATGCAGCGGCCAGACGGTCGACCTCTTCCAAAAAAATCCGGTAGTTCAGTTTTGTCTGCATATGTTTTCTTCTTTTCCGGCAGTGATGGGTTTTTCCTTCTTTGGTATAAAGTATACGGGAGGAAGAAGCCGATGTCTCTCTTTTTTCCCGAATATTCGGCAGCCGCGCAGAATGGCTGAACGATAAGAAAACGGGCAGGATGCCGGGACAGGGGAGAAGAGTAAAGACACAGGAGCCTTTTTCTGTCATACTGATAGAGGCGAAAGGCAGAGTAGTGGAGTATTCGCCGGGATAAGGACCGGACCCCCGGAAGAGGGGACGGCCCTGCGCACGGGAACCCCGGCATGTATGACCGGGGATCTGCACAGATCCTGAGAGGACGGAGAGAATTTATGGATAGGAAAAGCACAGTCGTATCAGGGCGGGATGCCCGCGGCAAAGGCACAGGCAGAGAAAGAAGGCCCTCTGTCCCGAATGCGGCCCGGCCGGGGAAGCTCAGCGTCCTCTTCACAGGGACCGGCTTCCGGGTGGATAAAACAGGACCGGATCCGGAGGATGCCTATGAGGCAAAGCTGAAGGAGCGCATGCTGGAAGACCCCTGGGCGGCCCTTTACGGAATGGGATTTGAGGAGAGGGGCCCCCGGAAGGAGGCAGCCTCTCTTGCCTTTCTCCGCCGCCTGTCCGAGGAATTTGTCAGGACCCTGACAGACCTGCCGGAGCTTGAGATCGCCCGGGAAGAGGTAGAGGTCCTGCCCCCTGAGGAGACTGTGGAGGACCTGCTGAGAGCGGTCCCCTTTGCCATCGGGACAGAGCACATTACGGGGGCCTGGATCCGGGGGATCTTTGACAGGCTCAGGGAAGTCTATGCCCGGGAGATCCGGGAATATGAGGGCACGGTCCAGCTGTATCTGACAGAGAAGAGCCAGCAGCTGCGGGTGCCGGAGAGGGTCTTTTTCCATCTGGTGGAGAACCGGAAGGATGAAGAGGGATACCCCTTTGCCTTCCTGGCGACCTATGCCACCCGGGATGAGAACAGGGCCGTAAGACATATGCCCCTTTCCTACGCCCTGGAGGAATATAAGCATGACCGGGACAAGCTGGTCGCCCTGCTGACCTGCCTGAACGGGGCCGCGGAGGTGTCGGACCTTATCTCCGGCTTTATGGAATCCGGGGAGCTCTTCCATCCCCTCCGGCTGACCGGGGCGGAAGCCTATGCCTTTCTGAAGGACGTGCAGGCGATCGAAGAAGCCGGCATCCTCTGCCGGGTCCCCAACTGGTGGAAGCGCGGCAGCGCCCAGATCTCCATGCAGGTCAGGCTGGGAGAAAAGAAGCCTTCGCTTCTGGGGTTTGACGCCCTGGTCTCCATGCAGCCGGAGCTGGTGGCGAACGGGACCGCCCTGACGGCGGCTGAGATCAGAAGGCTTCTGGCGCAGACGGAGGGGCTGGCCCTTCTGAAGGGGAAATGGGTGGTCGTGGACCACGCAAGGCTCCGGCAGCTGCTGGACCAGATGGAAGCGTATGAGGGAGACCTGTCCCTTCTGGACGCCCTTCGCATGGAGGCGGGGATCGGAGAGAAGGAAGGGGCGGATGTGGGCCCGAAGGTCACCAACGGCAAATGGCTGGGGACCCTCTTCCAGAGACTGCGCCAGCCCGCCGGCATGCGGGGACAGCGGGTGCCCGCTTCGGTGAAGGCCGCCCTGCGGCCCTACCAGAAGACCGGCTATCACTGGCTCTCCTATATGCAGGAGATCGGCTTCGGCGCCTGTCTGGCGGACGACATGGGCCTTGGAAAGACCCTCCAGGTCCTGACCTGGCTGGAGAGGCTGCGGACTGAGCAGCCGGAGGCAAAAGTCCTCCTGGTGGTCCCGGCCTCCCTTCTGGGCAACTGGGAGAAGGAGGCGGAAAGGTTCACGCCGGATCTGGATCTGCAGATCCTCCACGGAAGTACGGGGGCGGTCCTGAACGCCCGGCTCCGGGAGCCGGCCTTCCTGACCATCACCACCTACGGCATGGTGAACCGGCTGACGGCCCTTCAGGACAGGGTATGGACGGCTCTGGTGCTCGATGAAGCCCAGGCCATCAAGAATCCCGGGACCAAGCAGACCCGGGCCATCAAGAAGCTCAGGTCCCTCCAGCGCGTCGCCATGACCGGCACGCCCATTGAGAACGACCTGACCAACCTGTGGTCCCTCTTTGATTTCCTGAACAAGGGTCTCCTGGGCACGTCCGACGAGTTCCGGGACTTTGCCCGGAACCTGGAACAGAATCCGGAGGGCTACCAGAAGCTCAAAAACATGGTGGCGCCTTTTATCCTCCGCCGGGTGAAGACGGACCGGTCCATCATAGAGGACCTGCCGGACAAGCTGGAAACGGTCGACTATTCCTCCCTTTCCAGGAAGCAGATCGTCCTGTATCGGAAGCAGGTCAGGGAGCTGGAGCAGAAGATCACGGAGGCGGAGGGCATCCAGAGGCGGGGCATCGTCCTGGGAGCCATCACCAGGCTCAAGCAGATCTGCAACCATCCGGACCAGTTCCTGGGGCAGGATACCTACGATCCGGAGGAGAGCGGGAAATTCGCCATGCTCCGGGAGATCTGCGAGACGATCTATGAAAAGCGGGAAAGGGTCCTTGTCTTTACCCAGTACAGGGAGATCACAGACCATCTGGCCCGGTATCTGGAAACGATTTTCCACGCCAGGGGCCTGGTCCTCCATGGCGGGACAAGGGTGAAGCGCCGCCAGGAGATGGTGGAGGAATTCAATGGGGAAGAGTATGTGCCCTTCATGATCCTTTCCGTCAAGGCCGGAGGCACCGGCCTCAACCTGACCGGGGCCAACCACGTGATCCACTTTGACCGCTGGTGGAATCCGGCCGTGGAGAACCAGGCCACCGACCGGGCCTTCCGCATCGGGCAGACCAAGAATGTCATGGTCCACAAGCTGGTCTGCAGCGGCACCATAGAGGAGCGGATCGATACCCTCATCAACAGCAAGAAGGAGCTGGCGGAGAATGTCATCGGCGCGGGCGGAGAGAGCTGGATCACCGAGCTGGGAGACCGGGAGATCCTGGACCTCATGCGCCTTCAGCTGTAGGAGCGGACGGGGCGGAAGAGGCGGGAAAGAGAGATAAATCAGGGACAGGTCCTTCCTGTCCCGGGAGGCAGAGATGTCAAAATATTGGAGTTCAACACATACTTTTTCGCAGCCGGCAGTGGAGGAGCTTCGGAGAAAGGCCCGGAGCAGCATGCAGGCTGCCCGTAAAAAAGGGCAGACCTATGAACCGGTCCTGCCCCATAAGGGGAGCCGGAAAATCTGTGAGAGCTGGTGGGGCCAGGCATGGTGCGCGAACCTGGAGCGGTACGCGGACTATTCCAGCCGCCTGGAGCGGGGAAGGCGGTATTTCCGGTCCGGGACCGTCGTGGACCTGAAGATCCGGGGCGGAAAGGTCGAAGCCCGGGTGCAGGGGAGCCGCAGGGTCCCCTACAAGGTGGAGATCCGGATCAGTCCCCTCTCGGAAGAAAAATGCCAGAAGATCCTGGACCGCTGCGGCCGGAAGATCCGTACCATCGACAGCCTGATCAACGGGGAATTCCCGGAGGGACTCAAGGACCTTTTCTCCGGGGAGGGAGGCCTTTTCCCGAACCCGGCAGAAATCAGCTTTATCTGCAGCTGTCCGGACTGGGCCCTCATGTGCAAGCATGTGGCGGCCGTCATGTACGCCATTGGCGTCAGGTTCGACGAGAACCCCTTCTACTTTTTCCACCTGCGGGGCATCGATGTGGACCGCTTTATCGATGTGGCCCTGGAGAACAAGGTGGAGAGCATGCTGCAGAACGCGGATGTGGACACCCCCCGGATCCTTCATGAGGCGGACATTACATCCCTGTTCGGAGTGCTCTGAGACTGTCTCCGGAGGATTCCGGCCTGTCAGGGCCCGGCGCACATGGCGTGCGCCGCGGAGGGAAAAACAGGTTTCAGAGGAACGGACAGACGAATCAGGCAGACCCCGGGGTTCCCTGATGGAAACGCGCGGGGCAGGCGGGCGGGGCATGCTGTCAGGAGACAGGGCCCAGGGCAGATGGGAGGAGGACAATGATGGACAAAAAGAAGAGCGGGAAGGCGGAGAGTGCCGGGCAGAGCATCGGAAGATCCTCTTCCTTCAGACGGATGGTGGAGGATGAAAGCCGGAGACTGTCGGATGCCATGAGATGGGTCCGGCCGGGCACAGAGGAATGGCTGGAAGGGACTTTCGGCAGGAGAAGACGCAGGGCTGTCCTGGAGTATGCGGACAGGGCCATGGACCTTATCGGGAACCTGGGCCTGCTGGATCCTGAGCGGGAGTTCATTCTGCATGAGCTGCTGATCGGCAGTACCTATAACGGACTGGACGAGGACTGTGACCTGCGGCTGGGCGCAGCCCTCTGGATCCTGGACAGGCTTCAGATCCATGGCAGGCTGACAGAACTTATGGATGTCCTCGAAGACGTAAAGGACCCGGATGAATGGTTCCTGCCGCCGGATTTTATCCATCCCTCCTATGGGGACAGCCTGGTCCGGGCGATGGTCTCTGCCATGACCGCCCGGTACGGGAGGAGGGCCATGGTCACGAACGGGGAGAATGAGAGAGGAAAGGAGCCGGGGGAGACCTGGCGGAAGATCCTGGCCCTCCTGCCGGAGGAAGAGACCGAAGATGCCTGCCGGACCTTTGCGGACAAGCTCTGGGAGGTCCTGGAGAGAAAGATGCGGAGCCTGGCCGCCTTTGACAAAGAGATGGGCCCTCTGATACACCAGCTGGATGCTCCGGTGGCCCCCCTGGCCATGGCGGCGGAGGACAGGGAGGGCGAGATGGAGGAGAGACTTGAGGAACTGGAGTCCTCCAGGCAATCTCTGAAGGTGGGTTTTGAGAGGGCCCTGCGGATGGACCGTAAGGCCGTGATGAAGATGACCGGCAGCCGGGAGGCCGCAAAGGCCGTGTCCGGCTTCCGGGTGGAGGACCCCTTTGCCCTCTGCTTTGCTCTGATCGCCCTGCTCGACCGCGGAGAGGACCTTCCCTGGCTGATGGGATCGGGGACCATCCTGATGGATTACGTCAGGCGGATGCTCCCCTGGTTCGAAGACAAGGAAGACTGGGACGATGAAGAGTGGGAGGACTGGTACATAGGAAAGACTTTTAACTGGAACAGCTGGGTGGACAGGGGACGGGTACCGGACGCTCCCGACTATTACCATACCCTGCACGGAGGCAGGAACCTGGCCCAGATCATTTATGACCTGAGCGGAGGCGTTGTACCCACAGGCATCCATCCCTTCGAGAGGGAAAGGGAGCAGCTGATCCTGGAAGGGATGGAGGAGGGAATGGCCGGAAAGATCACGGGCATGGCGGAGATCTTCTTCCTTTCCGCCTTTCAGGCAGACCAGCATGGGTGGTCAGAGGACAGCTTCTTTTCACCTCTGAAGGCGCCGGAAGCCGGAGAGGAAGCCGGGGAGCCGGAGGCTGAGGCGGAGGAATCTGAAGCAGAGATGCTCAGAAAGGAGCTGACGGCAGCCAGAAGGCAGATCCGGAGCCTGAAGAAGGCCCTGTCCGAGACGGACCGGGAGGCCGCCAGGGCCCGGGCCGGCTATGAGAAGGAACTGGCCGACCTGCGCCGGGAGCACAGGGAACTGGCCGACCTGCGCGGCCTGGTATTCAACCGGGACAGGGAGATTCCGGAGGAGACGGGGGAGACAGGACCGGATATCTCCTATCCCTATGAGACCAGGAAAAGGACTGTGGTCTTCGGGGGCCACGATACCTTCCTGAAGGCCATCCGGCCCCTGCTGCCGGATGTCAGGTTCGTGGACAGGACCAACCTGAACTACAGTCCGGAGATCGTCCGGAACGCGGAGGTGGTCTGGATCCAGACCAACAGCATCTCCCACAGCCAGTACGGGGGCCTGATCCGGATCTGCAGGATGCAGGGGATCCAGGTCCGGTACTTTGCCTATGCCTCGGCGGAAAAGTGCGCGGCCCAGCTGGTCCTGGAGGACCGGAAGGACTGACGGGACCGGAGGCGGGATGGGCAGCTCCGGGAGACCCGGGAAGGAGAAAGAGAGGATTTGAGATGAAGATCTATTTTGCAGGTTCCATCCGAGGCGGCAGAGCGGACGCGGACCTTTATCACAGGCTGATCGCCTACATGAAAAGGACAGGCACTGTCCTGACAGAGCACGTGGGAGACCTGCGCCTGCAGGAGAGCGCGGAGGACCCGGATATCTACGCTCAGGACACGGCCTGGCTCAGGGAGTCGGACCTGGTGATCGCGGAATGCTCCTGTCCCTCCCTGGGAGTGGGCTATGAGCTGGCCTACGCCGAGAGGTTCGGAAAGCCGGTCCATATCTTCTGCAGGAAGGGGATCCGCCTGTCGGCCATGCTGACGGGAGACCCCTGTTTCAGGATCCATGTCTATGAGGATGAGGCAGACCTCTATCCTCTTCTGGACCAGATCCTGAACCAGGCGCCTGGAAAGTAAGGGCAGTGCTCTGAATACGGGGACTGCTGTATATTTCAGGACTGGGGAAAAGAGGATGCACTATGTGTGACGGCGGTGAGGGAGGAAAGGGATTCACAGGTGCCTTATACAGAACAGGCGGAGCTGCTGTGAGCTTGAACGCAAACGGAAAAGGCCCCATCGAACGGATCTGCCATAGCAATGTTTTGCTTTAGAAGAAGCTGACTACATGCTTTCTGCGGATGTGTTCATTTGCTGAGGATCCGGCAGTTTCCTGCTTTTCGGCTGAAGATGGCTGCCGCGTATCCTTTTATAAATCTCGAATTGTCTTTTTTCTTCGTTATCGTCTGTATTTGCAGGACCCTTTGCTTCCAGGATTCTGTCTATGGCCTGTGCCGGATCCATTGTGTGGTATGGCAGGAACAGACCGCGTAATTCTTTCGGTTTAACGATTTTATAGACCTGCCGGGATGTCTTATCGTATGTATAAGCAAAATAACGGTAAATATAACCAATCCAGTAGAGTTCATTCGGACTATATATGACCGAACCATATTCCGACCTGCCATATTCCTCTTCAATAAGCTTCAGAATATCCGCTGCCTGCGTGCTGCTTTGCAATACTGCCATGTTGTCCAGTTGTTTTGCTGCATCGCTATTCATAAATCTTCGAATAAACACCGCTGAACTTGTATGCAGCTCAGTACCGGATAATTCAAATGCTTTTGCCTGCAACCCGCATAAAAGGAGACCGTCATTATCTATTTTTTTCATATCGACTTTTTCTCCTTTCGCATATCATGTCAGAATGTCATCAATATACTTTCCTTTTCCTCTGTATTGTCTTCTTGCAAGCTTTACCTTATCGTCTCCCAGTTTGGAATCCTCAGCTCTCAGACCCTTATAATGCTCTCTTTCGTTGGATGAAATGTATGATCTCTCAAGTATCTTCAGCTTTCGGGCAGCCTTTTCGCTCGTGAACACGTACTGATTTCCCAGATTTGTGGCAGCAAGACAATGCTTACACTGTTCGTCTGTTATTTCTCCGGCTATAAACGAATTGATGATCTGGAACATTCTGTTATCCGCGATCGGCGCGACCACATAATCGCAGTTCCTGACCTTGTTTACAAGCTTTCTTACTACAGGATGCTCCCTGTATTCATCCAAAGCGCCCCTGTAATACGCGATGGTAAGCATCCAATCCTGGTCGACCTTATACTGTTCGCATTTCAGATCAGTTTCATCAAAATCAAGGTAATAAACCGAAGACCGGTCAAACCCCGATACAAATGAAATAGCCTGGTCATATCTTTCCCCGGTATAAAATCCCTGTCCGAAATCATTATTTGTACGGCTTCTGTTAACGCTTATTTCGCCTTGAATCTCACTTTTTGCTCCATGAAAAAGAAGCTTATGACCCGGCTTCAGATTTTCAAGCCAAAGCATTTCCTTGAGTCTGCCCAGCTTTATACCATTATCAAACGCAAAGCTGTACACCTGTTCCAGCAGTCTCTCAGAAGCTGCTGTTTTTCCCAGCTCATTTCTGGATACTGTTACCTGCTGGATACCAATCCTTTTTGCCAGTTCAGTCTGCGTTATGTCAAGTATTTCTCGAATCGCTGTCAGATCATCAGAAAAACTGTAGTTCATTTATTGTATCACCTCATAAACTTATTTATATCGTATTACTTAAAAAAGTTCAAGCGCCTTTTTAAGGTATTGCTGCTTCAAGCTGACCAGGCCTGGTGATGTGAAACCAGGCCGGCGGCGATAGGTAAAGCCTTAAACCTGAATGATCCATGAGATGGCAGTCCGGAGCTTAAGGCACCGTAATTGCCATGAGAAAAAGATTATATTCTGAGCGCCAACTTCGACCAGAAGAAGAAAGCAGGTGCGGAAAGGGTGTTGATAGGAGAATGAAAGAGAGAAGGCAAGGTCTGCTTTTATAGGATCGGGACGGGAAAAGCAGAACAGGAAAGGAATGAGAATACATCCGCCTGACTGAAGTGTGATATCCGGGCCATGCCTGTGAAACGCCGATGCGGGTGCATGACAATATCCATGTCCATGTCCGATGAAAAGAACGGGGACTGCACAGGAAAGGGGTTAGACCTTTCCGGGGCAGTCCCCGTCTTATGATTTCAGGCTGTGTAAGGAGAACGGGACCTCAGTCAAGGTCCGGCAGGTCCGGGACGTCCGGCTGGCCCTCTTCTTCGAAGGATTCCCTGCCAAGCTCTGTGATCCGGGTCTCTCCTGCCTGACCATAGAGATAAAGCTGGTCAAAGAATTCAATGGCCGCCCGGATCCTGGTCCGCAGGAGATAGCCGCCTGTGTCCGTGGCCTTATAAATCGTATCAGGGGATACATCCGGATGCCAGTCATAGGCCCTTCCATGGAAATCCTGGATGCTGCTGAGAATCCGCAGGATCTCCTCTTTGGTCAGGGGCGCCAGCTCAGGGGCGTGAAGGATCCGGTTAATGGAATCCAGGGCCCTTTTCTTATCCTCGGGGGATGAATCAAAGGCGGCCTCGACGCCGGCGGTCTCTCCCTTGCCGTCAATGACGTCTTCCGCATAGGAAGAGCTGAAGGCAAAGAGAGTGAAGACGCCTTCCAGATGAGGGGAGGGAGACAGGAAGTTCTGCATCTGCAGGTAGCTCTTGGCTCTGGTCTTTTTCCCCAGACGTCCCAGAAGCTCAGCCTCATCCAGCAGGATGACCCAGCCGTTAAAGCCCAGCTGGCGGAAGAGATGGCTGGCAAAGTGGAAGTAGTCCATGCTGTGGCGGGACTTGACAAAGCTCTGCCGGAATTTGGCAGGAGCGCCCATGATCCGGCGGTAGCTTTTCTTGATCAGGGCCGCTGTGGTAAAGTCCCCCTCCAGATCTGCCAGAAAGGTGCTCCGCTCCTCTTCCTCCTGGGTGCCCAGGAAGGCCCGGAGGAGGTAATAGAGCTTGTCGGTCTCCAGCTCCGCGGCCGTATAGGCCAGCAGGTCTCCGGCCAGGGCGGACCCCTGGGTCATGGATAACAGCTTTGGCCGGAAGCCGGGCTGGCTGGCGCCGGGCAGGAAGGTGCCGGCAATCAGCTTCTGATAGAGCATGTAGGGCTTGTCGAGGGGCGTTTCCTTGCCCAGAGAGACCATGGAGACTACCATGTTTTCCTCAAAGGCCATATTAAAAACGCTGTTGAGCAGGTGGGTCTTGCCCTCTCCATAGCGGCCGGTGATGATCATGCCGTCGGAGGCCCCGGTCCGGCTGACCTTCAGGAGCCGGTCCCTGATCTTCTGCATCATCTGGGGCCGGGCTTCCGAAAAGTATTCGCCTACCTCCCGGGAGGGGACTCCCGACCGGAGGGCTTCAATGACGTGCTTGGCATTATAATCAGACATTCTGATCACCTCCCTCCAGAACTGCGCGGTTGACGAGGTAAGGAAGGCCCAGTCCTCCGTAGAGGGACCGCTCCAGAAGGGAGGCGGCGTCCTCCGCGGGAAGGGGCCGGACAGGCGTATCGGGAGCGGAGGCCCTGATGACTTCCGAAAGGCGCTCTGCCATCTCCGTCAGGATTTCGGTGTCATAGGTCTCTCTGCCGAACCGGTCCAGGTCGATCATGTCGGCAAAGAAGTTGAACCGGGGAGAAAGGATCTCATTCTGGATCCGGAGCCAGAGGGCCTGGTAGGACCGGACTCCATAGCTTTCGTTTTCTACGAGGTCCCGGTCTGCGGCCAGGATAAAAAGGACCCCATGCATGTTGTCGATGTCATCGATCAGGGCCCGGATATTTTCATAGGCGTCATCCCGACGGAGCCTGGTATAGCGGTTCCGGTCCGATCCCGACCGGTTGAGAAGGGTCTCCATGTCATCGATCGTGATCAACAGGCCCCGGTATCCGGCCAGTCGGACCACCTCTGCCAGAGACCTTAAGAGATAGCGGGCGTTATAGCGGGTGATCCGGGAGGGGGAAAGGCCCAGGGCCCGGAGGAGGGCGAGCTTGACGGTCTTATCCCCGTGCAGGTAGGACAGAAGGAGGTCCCGGCTGGACCTCTCCAGGATGGGGTGGCCCAGAAGGCAGCCAGTCAGCAGGGAACAGCAGCTGGCAAAGCTGTTGTCCAGAAGAGGGTTTCTGGTAAAAAATTCCCGCAGGCTGGTCCGGATGGAGCTGCGGGAGAGGGCGTCAGCCTCTCCCTTTTCTGCCAGATAGTCCATAAAGGTCTGACCCTCGGGAATCTGGTCCGGATCCTGGTCCATGTTCCGGATGATGGACCTGGCGCAGCCTGCCAGGACCTGTTCGATGTCGGCCTGGCGGAGGATCTCCAGATAGATTTCCCTGAAATCGTGGAGCCAGAGGGTCCTGGCGGAAAGGGAAACGGTCAGATACTCCCTTTCCCTTGCCCGGTCTTCCAGAAGACGGACCAGGTGGGTCTTGCCGGATCCCCGGCGGCCGACCACGAATTTGATCTTGCTGCCTCCCCGGGCAATAAAGTCATTCAGGTAGTGGGTATCCAAAAAGGACACGAGAGAACCGGCCCCGGCTGTCAGGGCCTGAAGAGCTCCGGAAGAGACGGGGGCTTCTCCTGCAAGGACCCGGTCCAGGTCAGTCTGTTCAAGAATGCAAGCTGTGTTCATAGGGGTGATTTACCTCGCTTCAGGAAGAGAGCAGGGTTTTCAGGCGTCATCCCGGTTCATCTGCCGGAGGGTGCTGATATAGGACTCAAGGCCTGTGCTGGAGACGACCCGGATTCCGGATTTGCCATCCCGGCTGGTACCGAAATAGAAGCCCCTTCCGTCTCTGGTCACCCAGGCCTCGGCACCGCATTCAAAGAGCTGGGCCAGGTCAAAGGAGAAGGCCTGCATGTCATAGTCCTTCCGGGCCCGGGCCATGGGTACAAGGTTCTTATAGATCTTGGTCAGGGACTGGGTGCTTCCGATTCTGGCGCCGCTCTTTAAGCAGGTCACCTCATAGGCGCCTGCCAGTTCCTCCATGAAGGCAGGGGCCTTGAAGGGGGCTTTGTAGAGCTTTTCCCTGCCGATCCGGATCTGTTCGGCCACGTAAGAGGGACGGAAGCTGGGAATCTTTTTCCGGTTGAGATAGACTTCTTCCGGGTGGTCGGCGTCTCCGGTGATCCGGACCTTGTAGGGGAACATTTCGTAGACGCCCTCCTCCCCGCGGACATCGATGCCCTTTTCCTCACAGAAGGCAAGGAGCTGGCGGGCAAAATCGCCGTCTGAAAAGTAGGCGGAGGTGTCGAAGGCACCGACCAGGTCCGTAAAGGCCCCGGCCGTCTCAGAGGCGGTCTCCAGGGCTTCCTTCAGCTGATCCAGGGTCTTTCCCAGCTCTGCCAGGTTTCCGCTTTCCACGGCCCGGGATGCTGCCTTCTGGAGCCTGGTTACAGCGCTGGCCGCGTCTTTGAGATCCTTCTGGACCGGCTGTAGGGATGCATAGAGTTCTTCATAATCTTTCATATCGTATCCTTTCTGATCTGATCGTACAGATAATAGGTTGCTGAGCTGGTCCCCTGCCATAAAAAGAGGGAGGAGTAAGAAGGAATGGCGCGGAGAATGGGACCGGAGGCCCTTCAGGTCTGTTATACTGTTCTACAACAGAATGAGTATAACAGGACCCGGCCGGGAGTGGCAAGAAATAGCCGGGCAGACGGGAGATCTGAAATACCGCTGCCGCTTTCCAGGGAGACAAAGGAGGACAGATGGAGCTTTACAAATGGCAGAAACAATGCCTTCGAAGATGGGAACAGGCTGGTTTTCGAGGCATTGTCAACGTGGTGACGGGGGCCGGCAAGACGGTCCTTGCCCTGGAAGCCTTTAAGAGGGCCCTTTCCCTCTATCCGGACCTGCGGGTCCGTGTGGTGGTTCCCACCATCGCCCTGGCCAACCAGTGGAGGATGGCTCTTCTGGACCATGCGGAGACGGAAGAATGGCGGCCGGGCTTTTTCGGCGGGACCGGCCGGGACGACCCCTCCCGGAGGGTCATGGTCTATGTGATCAATTCCGCCAGAAACACTCTGGCGGGCCATATCCGGGCAGATCTGTCCCTGGGGCGGCATGTGCTTCTGATCTGTGATGAATGCCATCATTACCAGAGCCCTCAGAACAGGAAGATCTTTGGCTTTCTTGGACCGGATATGCCCGGCAGAGAACTCTATCTGAGCCTGGGCCTGTCTGCGACTCCCTTCGGGACTGAGAATGACCAGATTCTGAAGGAGGGACTGGGGGAGGAGATATATTCCTATGGCTTTGAAGAGGCTGCGGACCAGGGGGTCATTGCGGACTACCGGGTCTGCGAAGTCTCGGCAGATTTCCTGCCGGATGAGAGGGCTCTTTATGAGGAGTACTCCCTCAGAATAACCCGCGCCCTGATCAGGCTCTATAAGGCACATCCAGACCTGAAGACCATCAGGGGCAGGAAGGAATTCCTGAGGAGGGTGTCCGCCCTGGCAAGGGAAGCGGACATGGATCCGGAGGATCCGGCCGCGGATTTCCTCCTGAACACATACCTGCGCAAGGAGGTCACTGTTCTGGCCATGTCCAGGATCCGGTGCTGTCTGGCCATCCTTCGAAGCCTGAGAGAGACGGACCGGGTCCTGATCTTCTCTGAAAGGATCTCTCAGGCGGAGGACCTGCGCAGGGCTGTCAGCATGATTTATGACCGCCGGGTCGGCATCTATCATTCGGAAATGAACAGGCAGGCCAGAGAAAGGATTCTGGAGGCCTTCAGGAACCGGCAGATCCGGATCCTGGTCAGCTGCAGGGCCCTGGACGAGGGGATAGACGTGCCGGATGCCAACATCGGAATCGTCATGAGCAGCTCAGCGGTCTCCAGACAGAGGATCCAGAGGATGGGACGGATCATCCGAAAGGATCCCGGCAAGGCGGCTGCCTCCCTTTACTATATGTATATTCGGGAGTCCTCGGAGGATGTGTCCTATCTGCAGGGCCTTTCCTGTTCCAGACGGACGGCCCTCCGGTACTTCAGCCGGGAGGATGTCTTTTCCAATGATCTGTATGAATTCGCTGCCCTTCAGATCCTGGAAGAAGCCGGGGAGAGGGGATATGGAAGCAGTCAGCTCTCCGAGCTCAGGCGCTGCCTGACAGAAGGACTGGCAAGGACGGACCATCTCCTTGCCCCGGAGACCTGCAGGGACCTGGCCCGGAGAGCCGGGGATGTTCATGAGAGGAACTATTGGAAGGTCTGCAGAAAAATGGCAGAGATGTTTGCGGATTGAGCGGCGGTTCAGAAGAAATCCGGGTCACCTGAGAAGGAGGATCCATCTGCCTGCCATGCTGACGGGAGCCCCCTGCTCCGGATCTATGCCAGTGAGATGGAGGCAGGCCCCCATTCTCTCCCGGACCGGATCCGGAATCCGGTTCGGAGACAGTAGGGGCAGCTGTCTGTCCGGAGAGGCATAAAAGGGTTTATCCCCGGCCCCTTCTCTCGATTCCGAAGGAGGATGCGGGGACACGTCCGGGACAGGGATATCGGGCAGGCACGGACAGGACAGAAAATGGGCGGCAGGGTGGTTTCTGCTGTCATTGCAGCCGCTGTGTGTTTTCCGGGGCCTGCTTTGCCTTGTTTTTGATTTCGCCCGCCAGCTCATGTACGGTAGTACAGAGGCACATCTGAGAAGGAAGGGAATGACCGTCTCTCAGGCATTGATCATATTTTTGCTGTGCTGTCTGAATAGCTGTTTCTTCGTCACCTTTTTCTTTCAGATGACGATATAAGCCGGCATCAGCCTTGGAGTATTTCTGACCGGTCTTCTTTCTGCATAGGGCAGAAAAACGCTCACAGCAAGTCCAGGACTCCTGTATGGCCGGCATACTTCCAAAGCAGGAAAACAGCCATAGCTCAAAACAGGATCAGCTTCATCGTCTTATCACAGCCCGGTGCAGTTCACCAGAGGCATCCCCAATTCGGGCCTGAGGATATCCATCAGCTGAGGAAGGATCCATTAGTATGGCTTTTGTTATATCGGGAGCCCGTTCAGATCTGTATTCTGCTGTGAACTTCATAATTATTGATTCGGTAGAAACCACGACCCTTTAGGGTCGGTTTTATCACC
>CAMOUD010000028.1 GCA_946626215.1 uncultured Lachnospiraceae bacterium | reverse complement strand
CCCTCGTGGAAAACCTGAACAGAAACGGCGCCATGGCCTACACTATCGTAGTGGCGGCTACCGCGTCAGAGGCCAGCCCGCTGCAGTACATCGCGCCTTACTCCGGCTGTGCCATGGGCGAATACTTTATGCATCAGGGGAAGGACGTCCTCATCATCTACGACGATCTGAGCAAGCACGCGGTGGCCTACCGTGCCCTGTCGCTGCTCATCCGTCGTCCCCCGGGACGTGAAGCTTATCCCGGCGACGTCTTCTATCTGCATTCCAGACTGCTGGAACGTGCAGCCAAGCTGGACGAAGCCCACGGAGGCGGCTCCCTCACGGCCCTTCCCATCATCGAGACACAGGCAGGCGACGTCTCCGCCTACATCCCGACCAACGTGATCTCCATCACGGACGGCCAGATCTTCCTGGAGACCGAGCTTTTCCATTCCGGCATCATGCCGGCCGTCAACCCCGGCATCTCCGTATCGAGGGTCGGCGGCAACGCCCAGATCAAGGCCATGAAGAAGGTCGCGGGCACCCTCAAGCTGGTCTATTCCCAGTACAGAGAGCTGGCCTCCTTCGCCCAGTTCGGCTCCGATCTGGACGACGACACCAAGGCCCGCCTGGCCCAGGGCGAAAGGATCGTGGAGGTCCTCAAGCAGGGCCGCAGCGTTCCGATCCCCGTTGAGAAGCAGGTCGCCATCCTCTACGCCGTAGTCCATGACTATCTGGCGAAGATCGAGGTCGCCGATATCCGTGATTTCGAAGAAGGCCTCTACCAGTACCTGGATACCCTGCCCGAAGGCGTGGCTGCCATGGACGCGATCCGGACCACCGGCCAGCTGGACAAGGAGACCGAGGCCAATCTGAAGGCCGCCATCGAGCACTATTCGGATATTTTCCTGAGTTCCAGATAAGCATCGCATTGTAAGGAGGAAACCGCATGGCTTCGAATATGAAAGCTGTAAAGCTCCGTATGAAGAGCATTGAGAGCACCATGCAGATCACCAGAGCAATGCAGCTGGTCGCAGCCTCCAAGCTGCGCAAGGCCAAGGAAAAGGCAGACAACACCCGCCCCAGCTTCGGCATTCTTCGGAACACCCTGATCGATATTTCCAAAAGGAATACCGAGTTCACGTCGGTCTATTCCAAGGCTTCTGACAGCCCCAGATGGCTCTACGTGGTCATCGCGGGCGACAGGGGCATGGCAGGCGGATACAATTCCAACCTGTTCAAAAAGATGGTCGAGCTGAGCCAGGGAAAGGACTATGACGTCCTGCCCCTGGGCAAAAAGACCGTGGAGTACTACAAGCGCAGGAACGTGACGATCCTGACCGATTCCTTTGCCGAGGTGGCCGACATCAACATGGGCGACTGCTTCAGCATTGCCAACATCATCTGCGAGGTCTTCAGGAAGGGCAATTACGGACACATTGCCCTGGTCTATACGGGATTTGTTTCCATGCTGACCCAGAGGCCCGACCAGACCTCCCTTCTGCCCCTTTCCGATTTCCGGGAAGCGGAAAGAGAGGAGGAGTCCTCCGGCATCATCCTTTATGAGCCGGATTCGGAGACTGTCTTTGACGCTGTGGTGCCCCAGTATCTGGCCGCTCTGATCTACGGCGCCATGAACGAGTCCATTGCCAGCGAGCTGGCTGCCAGACGGACCGCCATGGACGCCGCCACCAAGAACGCGGGCGAAATGCTCGACAAGCTGGCCCTCTACTACAACCGGGCCCGCCAGGCCAGCATTACCCAGGAGATTACGGAAATTGTCGCCGGCGCCGAAGGAACCTGAGGGGTTTCCGGCCAGCATAACTAGGAGATTAACATGAGTGATAAACATATTGGAAAGGTGGTACAGGTAACCGGACCTGTCCTCGATATCCGATTCAGGGAGGGCGAGCTCCCTGCCCTGCTCAACGCCATTGAAATTGACGTGGACGGCCGCCGGCTGGTGGTCGAGGCAGCGCAGCAGATCGGTGACGATGTCGTCCGCTGTATCGCCATGAGTTCAACCGACGGCGTCGTCCGCGGTGTGGACGCCGTGGATACCGGCAGCCCCATCACGGTCCCTGTCGGTGATGAATGCCTGGGCAGGGTCTTCAACCTCCTGGGCGAGCCCGTAGACGAGATGCCCGATCCGCAGGCCAAGGAACGCTGGGCCATCCATCGTCCCGCCCCGTCCTATGAGGACCAGACCCCCGCGACCGAGATCCTGGAGACCGGCATCAAGGTCGTCGACCTGATCTGCCCCTATGCCAAGGGCGGCAAGATCGGCCTCTTCGGCGGCGCCGGCGTCGGCAAGACCGTCCTGATCATGGAGCTGATCCATAACGTAGCCACGGCCCACGGCGGCCTGTCCGTTTTCACCGGCGTCGGCGAGCGTACCCGTGAGGGCAATGACCTCTACGGTGAAATGAAGGAATCCGGCGTTATCGACAAGACCGCGCTGGTCTACGGCCAGATGAACGAGCCTCCGGGAGCCCGTATGAGAGTCGGCCTTTCCGGTCTGACCATGGCGGAATACTTCCGCGACGTCAAGAACCAGGACGTCCTGCTCTTCATTGACAACATCTTCCGTTTCACCCAGGCAGGTTCTGAGGTATCGGCGCTTCTGGGCCGTATGCCTTCGGCCGTCGGTTATCAGCCGACCCTGGCTACGGAGATGGGCGCCCTCCAGGAGAGGATCACCTCCACCAAGAAGGGCTCCATCACCTCCGTACAGGCTGTCTACGTCCCTGCGGATGACCTGACCGACCCCGCGCCGGCCACCACCTTCACGCATCTGGATGCCACCACCGTTCTGTCCCGTGACATCGCCAGCCAGGGCATTTACCCGGCCGTGGATCCTCTGGATTCCACCAGCCGGATCCTGTCTCCCGAGGTCGTCGGCCAGGAGCACTATGACGTGGCCCGTGCCGTGCAGAGGATCCTGCAGAGATACAAGGAACTTCAGGATATCATCGCCATCATGGGCATGGACGAGCTGTCTGAGGAAGACAAGCTGACCGTTTCCAGAGCCCGCAAGGCCCAGCGTTTCCTGTCCCAGAGTTTCTCTGTCGCGGAGCAGTTCACCGGCATGCCCGGCCAGTACGTTCCCCTCAAGGAGACGATCCGGGGCTTCAGGATGCTGCTGGACGGCGAGTGCGATGACATTCCCGAATCCGCTTTCCTCTTCGCCGGCACCATCGACGATGTACTGAAAAAGGCCGGCAGGTAACAGAAGGGAGGTACGATAGCTATGGCTGCAACCTTCCATCTGCAGATCGTTTCCCTGGACGGCGTCGAATTCGACGGGATGGCCCAGCAGGTATCCTGCCGGACCATCGACGGTGAAATGGCCGTCCTGGCCCATCATATCAATTACTGTACCGCCATCACCGTAGGCAAGGCTGTCGTGGTCCTGGAGGACGGGACCCGCCGGGAATCCGCCTGCGTAGGCGGCATGCTGACCATGGTGAACAACGAGTGCCGCCTGATCGCCAATACCTGGGAGTGGGCGGAGGAGATCGATGTGGACCGTGCCCGGACTGCTCTGGCAAAGACGGAAGTCAAGCTGAGAGACGCTTCCCTTGGAGAATCCTCCCGCAGGGCCGCCCAGCTGAAAAAGCGCCGCGCGGAGCTCAGGATCCGGATCGCCGAGGAAAACGGAAGGGCCTGATACCAGGTCCCCCGCATACAGACAGCAAAGACCTTCGCTTCCGGGCGCTCCCGAGTGCCGGAAGCGAAGTCCTTTTTACCGGTCTTTCTTCAGGAGGACCGGTCTTCCCCCGGAATTTCTTCTTGCGCAAGGCGTGGGAGGAACCTATAATAAAGGGCATCGCAGATATTTGTCTTCACAGGAGCCCGTACGCGCACCGCAGGCGCGGCCGGAAGAAAGCTCCCGGATGTCCAAAGGAGGAACGTCAATGGCATCTTTTAACATTGCATCCTATTATGAAAGCAACAAGCGCCCTGAATCCATGGAGCGCATCACCACCCCCGAGCTGGCCCAGGCCTTCATCGATGAGCAGGTCGAGCTGGTCCGCAGGCAGGTCGGCGACGGCAAGGTCCTGCTGGCCCTGTCCGGCGGCGTGGATTCTTCTGTTGTGGCAGCCCTTCTGATCAAGGCGATCGGCAGGCAGCTGACCTGCATCCATGTCAACCATGGCCTTATGAGAAAGGGCGAATCCCAGCAGGTCATTGACGTATTCCAGAAGCAGCTGGGCGCCAACCTGATCTATATCGATGCCACAGACCGTTTCCTGGACCTTCTGGCCGGCGTAGAAGAGCCTGAAAAGAAGAGAAAGATCATCGGCGGCGAGTTCATCAAGGTCTTTGATGAAGAGGCTGCCAAGCTGACCGGCATCGGCTTCCTGGCCCAGGGCACTATCTATCCCGATATCCTGGAGTCCAAGGACGGCATCAAGGCCCACCACAACGTGGGCGGTCTTCCCGAGGATGTGGAGCTGGAGCTGGTAGAGCCCGTCAAGCTCCTGTACAAGGATGAGGTCCGTATGGTCGGCAAGGCCCTCGGCCTGCCCGCTTCCATGGTAGACCGCCAGCCCTTCCCGGGCCCCGGCCTGGGCGTCCGCTGCACCGGCGCCATCACCCGCGACAGACTGGAAGCCGTCAGAGAGTCTGACGCCATCCTGCGCGAGGAGTTCGCGAAGGCCGGCCTGAACAAGTCCGTATGGCAGTTCTTCACTGTGGTCCCTCCCTTCCATGCCACCGGCATCAAGGACGGCAAGAGAGCCTATGAGTGGTGCTGCATCATCCGCGCCATCAACACCAGAGACGCCGTGACCGCCACCATCGAGCGCCTTGACTGGGAGCTCCTGGAGAAGATCTCCTACAGGATCACCCACGAGGTCCCCGGCATTACCCGCTGCCTCTATGACGTGACATCCAAACCTACGGGAACCATCGAGTTCGAATAAGCTTCGAGCCATGCGATGCTGTCCGGACATGGGAGTCCGGCAAAAAAATAAATAGCCAGGATGGTCATTCCAGGGCCTGTCTGAACAAGCTTCAGACAGGCCCTGTTTTTTTTGATGGGGAAGAGCTGCCATGATTGGCCGGCAGACCGGGAGAGAGGCTGACGCGGGTTGCTCACACCCCTGATAGAGGGGTGGAAAGAAAAAGTATGCAAATGCCCCACACATTGTCTAAAACAGATAAAAAATCAATTTGAAACGTTACAGATGCACAATTAAAGCAGAAGACTATTGTGCATTTGCACACATTAGTTTACACTCATTATAGGGTACCTATGGTTTGCATGATCTGTGAAAGGATGCGAAATGAAGGCGAAAAGATTGATCTGCGCGGCCCTTGCGGCGCAGATGCTGCTTCTGGCGGCATGCGGCGGAGGAGGCGGAAAGTCTTCGGGGGCGGAAACGGAACCGGAAGGAAGCGCGGCTTCCGAAAAGGTCTCTGAAGAGACCGCGGAGGAGACTGAGACCGCGGAAGAGACGCGTTCTCTGTTTCCCATGACTCTGGACGGATATGTGGGCGATACCATGCCGTACTTTGAAGACGGCAGGATGAACATCTACTATCTGGTGGATCAGAGAGACGGAAAGACGGGCTACCATCCCTGGGGCCTGATTCGGACAGAGGATTACTGTACCTATGAAAATGAGGGCATCGTTCTCCCTTATGCCGATTCCCCGTCGGAACAGGATAACGCCCTGGGCACCGGCTGCGTCATGAAGGACCAGGAGGGGAACTATCACGCCTTCTTCACCGGCCACAATGACTACTATGAGCCGACAGAGGCCATCATGCATGCCGAAGGGACCGATCTGGAGACCTGGACCAAGATTCCTGAGGATACCTTCACGGATGAGACCTATTCTACCCATGATTTCCGGGATCCCTATGTCTTTTACGTGCCGGAGGAAAAGCGCTACTGGATGCTGGTGGTCACCCGCAAGGACAACAACGGCGTGATCGTCCGCTATTCCTCTGAGGATCTTCATAAATGGAAGGATGAAGGCGTCTTCTTTGAGGATGACATGGGCTACTCCACCAACATGGAATGTCCCTCCCTCCTTCAGTTCGGGAACAAATGGTACCTGGCCTTCTCGGACCAGTGGCCGGACCGGGTCGTCCATTACAGGGTCAGCGATTCCATGTACGGGCCCTTTGAGCGTCCTGAAAAGGATACGGTGGACGGGAACGGCTTCTACGCCGGCCGCCTGGAGACCGATGGAGAGCACCTCTACCTGGTGGGATGGAACGGGACCAAGATCGGACATGACGACCTGGAGGACTATGACTGGGCCGGCAGTGTGGTGGTCCATGAGCTCAGGCAGGAGGAGGACGGCCGTCTGGTCCCTGTGGTGAATGAAAGCGTGGTGAAGACTCTGGACGATCCCGCCCTGCCCGCCGCTTCTCTGATGTCCGATACGGCCTCCTTTGACGGGAAGAACATCCGGTTCAGCGGCGCCAGGTATGAACTGGTCCAGTTCGAGCCCTTTGAGAATGCTGTCCGTCTGGAGGCGGATGTGACCGGCTTTGACAAGGATGAGATGTTCGGCATCTCCTTTGCCCCCAACATGGAGAACGCGGGAGCCCTTTCCTACATTTTCAATGTCAGCGAAAACACGGTGGAGTTCTACAACAGCTCCAAGCTTTTCGATTCCTATGCCCAGTCCTTTATGGACTTTGATTTCTCCGGCAGGGACAAGATCCACCTGACCCTGCTTGTATCCGACGGCGTGGCCTGTCTGTACGTAGACGATGAGATCGCCCTGACCGCCCGGATGTACCGGTCACAGGGGACCAACTGGCAGTTCTTTTCCATTGGATCCGATGTGAGCGTTGAAAATATAGAAGCGTTTGAGTAAGAAAGACCGGATAGGCATCATCCTGGCAGGAGGAAAAATGATGATCAGAAAGAAAAGCCCTTTACCGGCGGGAAAAAAGCTGGTGGGATGGCTGACTGCGGGACTGGCTCTGGGACTGACGGCAATGGGGATCCTTACAGGCTGCTCGGACAGCGGGATCGCCAAAGCGGAGATTCCCCAGATCTCGACAGATTGGCCGTCTGACTTTGAAGTGGAGGAGATCGATGAGCCTCCCTTCGCGGATGACCCCGAGCGCACCAACAATGCCTTCAATGTAGTGGACTTCGGAGAACAGGGCCAGGGCGGCTGGTTCTACCGCTATGGCGATTCCAAAAGGCCGGAGAGGTCCAGGCGCCTTTCCTCCTTTGACGGGGAGAAATACTACCAGTCCGGCGCCAACGGACTGGAGGTCAAAAGGACCTTCCTGCATACCTCCGAGGAGGCTTCTCCCATTCTGGAGTGGCGCGTTGCCCTGGACGGAGAGGTCAACATCGTGGTGACCTATGTCAAGAGCGTCAACGGGGACGCCAATCCCGGCTATCCCGACGGCGTCCAGCTCCTGGTCTATAAGGGAACAGAGCTCCTTTCCCTGGAAAATGTGGATATCAGCACCACCGAAGAGGTCCTGAGCCAGATCCGGATCGACGACCTCGCCGTGACCAAAGGCGAGAGCCTCTACTTCGTGGTGGATCCCAGGGCCAACAACGCCTTTGACGGAGGCACTCTTTACGCGGCCATTTCAGATGTGGACGCGGAGCCTCCCGCCAGCATCTATGACTATGACCGAAGGGACAACAACGCCAACAACATCGATGATTTCGGTTTCCGGGGAAGGAACGGCTGGGAGTACATGTTCGGGACTTCTCCCGAGGACGCCGAGGCGGTCTCCCATGAGAGCGGCGAAGAATATATCAACGCCACCTCTCCCAATCTGACCATGAGCAGCGGCTTCATCCATCCCGCTGTCAACCACAACGCCATTCTCTGCTGGACGCCTGCTGTCAGCGGGGATGTGGACCTGCGCCTCCGCTATACCAAGTTCGCCCAGAATGACGGCAATCCGGATTTCCCCGACGGCGTCAGGGTCAAGGTCTATAAGAACCAGGAACTTCTCTATGAGGAGCATGTGGACGCGCCTGACGAGGGCGAGAACAAGATCCGGACCCGGATCCCCAGGATGAGCGTGACTCCGGATGACAGGCTCTATTTCATGGTGGACGCGGAAGGAAACTCCTCCTATGACGGCGGCGCCTTTGATATAACCATGATCGATATCCGGGGAGCGTCCGATGAGAACGGGGTGAAGATCACCTCTCCCGAGACCCGGCAGAACTTCGCCGACACGAAGGATGATTTCGGCCCCCAGGGCGGCAACGGCTTTATTTACCAGTGGGGCTACGGCGACGATCCCTTCCATGCCTACAACATGACTCCCTATGACAAGGGGCAGGACCGGTATTTCCACGACAGCTATCTGGAGATCAAGCGGGACTATGTCAACCCCGGTACCCATGACCGGTCTGCCATCATCAAGTGGAAGGTGGCCCAGAACGGGACCGTGAAGGTGAACGCTTCCTACACCAAGATGCGCAACGAGGACGCCAATCCCGCGTGGCCGGACGGCACCCGTGTCTCCCTCTATCTGGGCAATACCCTTCTGGCCCAGCAGACCTTCGCTCCCGAAGTGGACAGGGAAGTGACCAAGCGTCTGGATGTTTCCGGCCTCAAGGTCAAAAAGGGCCAGTACATCACTCTGGTCATCAACGGCCTGGACAATACCGCCTATGACGGCGGCAAGTACGAATTCTCCATCAAGAGCACCAGCGGCCTGGTGGGCAAGACGGAAAAGAGCGTCAAGCCCTTCTATAACGGCAAGCGGGTCAACTTTGCCTCCACCATGGACGACTTCGGCAAGCAGGGCTATAACGGCTGGTACTACCAGTTCGGCTACTATCACAAGCCCTTCTTCGCCGTGAACGTGGAGAAGAACGAGAAGAACGAAAAGTACTATACCAGTGACGGCGTAGAGATCAAGAAGGACTTCATCGTGCCCGGCAACAAGGGCAAGTCCGCCAATGTCAAGTGGATCGCCGCCCAGAACGGAAAGATCAACATCGATCTGGAGTATACCAAGCTGAAGAATGAGGACGCCAATCCCAGCTGGCCTGACGGCGTGACCGTCTACCTGATGAAGAACAATACGGTCCTCAAGAAGCAGTATTTCCCTCCCAGAAGGGACAAGGAAGTGACCAAGTCCCTGGCGATCAACGGCGTCAGCGTGAAGAAGGGCGACGCCATCACCATGATTGTGGATCCCGGCGCCAACAACGCCTATGACGCCGGCAAGTACATGTTCGTGATCGAGGACGCCGCCGCGACGCCTGTGGTAAAGGTCGGCAGCAATGACAACAATACCTCCCTCAATGAACTGGCTTCCACGGCCCAGGGCACGGACGGCTGGTGGTTCCTGGAAGGCAGGTCTCCTTCTGACGCCAAGGTCCTGACCAAGAAGACCCCCGACGGAGAGGGCTACAATTCCAGACGGACCGAAGGCCTGGAGATGAAGAAGGATTTCGTCCATACCGGCGCTGCCAGGGATCCCATCTACCAGTTCGTGGCAGG
The DNA here is from genome assembly GCA_946626215.1 of uncultured Lachnospiraceae bacterium. Lineage (GTDB taxonomy): Bacteria > Bacillota > Clostridia > Lachnospirales > Lachnospiraceae > CAG-791. The sequence goes on along the minus strand of CAMOUD010000028.1, from coordinate 9,918 downwards.
CAAGACGGGCAAGGTCAACATTACCGGTTCCTATGTCAAGTTCGGCCAGGAGGATAAGAATCCCAGCTTCCCGGACGGCGTGACCATCAAGGTATGGCAGAACAACAAGGTCCTTCTTTCCAGGAAGGTCAAGGTCAAGCACGGGGACGGCAACGATACGGTCCTGGATTTCGAACTCGACGATCTGAGCGTCAAGCGCGGAGACAAGCTCAGCTTCCAGATCTGCGCGGACGGCAACAACGCCTGGGACGGCGGACGGCTTTCCGTCATCATCGATGAAGTGGTCCCCATGAACCGTACGCCCGGCGACGACAACAATACGGTCCTTGGAAATATCAGCTCTGTGGACCAGGGTACCGACGGCTGGTGGTTCCTGGAAGGCACGAGCCTGAAGAACGCCCGGCTTCTGACAGAGCGCAGGGATGACGCGTATGTCTCCCTGAAGGACAGCGGCCTGGAGATGAAGAAGGACTTTGTCCATCCCGGCGCCAGGATGAATCCCATCTATCAGTGGGTGGTCAAGGACAAGGGCCAGGTCGACCTGACCGGCTCCTATGTCAAGTTCGGCCACAATGACAGCAATCCTTCCTGGCCGGACGGCATTACTCTGATCATCAGTCAGAACAATAAGCAGATCCTGAAGAAGAAGGTCAAGGTCCTCCAGGGCGACGGCAATGACAACGTGCTGGATTTCAGCTTCAAAAAGCTTTCTGTCAAGCCCGGAGACATCTTCAGCTTCCAGATCTGTCCGGACAGCAACAACGCCTATGACGCCGGACGCCTGAATGTCACCTTCCGTGATTCCAACAATCCCGCGCCGGACGGAGGCGGAGAGGCGCCGGATGAGCCGGATGATCCCATCGATCCAGAGCGGACCAACAATACGGTCCTTTCCGAGGCCTTCGGACCCCAGGGAAGCGACGGCTGGTACTATGGCACCTGCGAATGGGACAGCAAGAAATTCAAGAAGCTGACCTATGACGAGGGAGAAAAGCGCTACTACAACAACGGAAAGCCTGAACTCAAGGCTGACTTTGTCGAGCCCGGAAACGGCCTCAACGCCGCCTACAGATGGGTGGTCGCCAAGGACGGCACGATCTATGTCAAGGGAAGCTATACCAAGTTCGCCAACAGCGCGGACGAAGCGGCGGACGGCACCTGCGTCCGGATCTTCCTGAACGGAGAAGAAAAGAAGTGGATGGGAGGACAGACCATCGGCAACTTCTCTGAAGACAGGACCGAAGAATTCAACGAGACCTATGAGGTCAAGGAAGGCGATATCCTGATCTTCGCCGTGAATCCCGAGGGCAATGACAGCTATGACGGAGGCGTGCTGGAGGTCATCATCAGCGACACCCAGGAGTCTGACGAGGAAGGCTATGAGGAGGTCGAGCCCGATCCCGACCGCACCAACAACACGGTGCTGGCAGACGTCTTCGGCCGGCACGGCACAGACGGCTGGTACTACGGCACCTGTGAATGGGACAGCAAGAACTTCGCCAAGCTTCCTTATGATCCGGAGCTCAACCGCTACTACAACAAGGGCAAGCCTGAGCTCAAGGCCGACTTTGTCGAGCCCGGAAACGGCCTCAACGCCGCCTACAAGTGGGTGGTCGCCAGGGACGGGACCATCATCGTCAAGGGGACCTATACCAAGTTCGCCAACAGCGCCGATCCCGCGGCGGACGGCACCTGCGTCCGGATCTTCCTGAACGGGGAAGAAAAGAAATGGATGGGCAGCCAGACCACCGGCAACTTCGAGGAGGAGAGATCCGAATCCTTTGAGGAGGAGTACGAGGTCCATGCGGGCGATATCCTGATCTTCGCCGTGAATCCTGAGGGCAATGACAGCTATGACGGAGGACGTCTCGCCGTCGCCATCAGTGAAAAGAAGGAGGAAGAGCCCGGACAGGACGGCTACGCGGAGGTCACGCCTGACCCGGACCGCACCAACAACACCAGCCTGAAGAACAGCTTCGGAAGGCATGGAACCGACGGCTGGTACTACGGCATGTGTGACTGGGACAGCAAGAACTTCGCCAAGCTTCCTTATGATCCTGACAACAACCGCTATTTCAACAACGGCAAGCCCGAGCTCAAGGCCGACTTTGTCGAGCCCGGCGGAGGCAGGAACGCCGCTTACAAGTGGGTAGTCGCCAAAGACGGTACCATTTCCGTCAAGGGTGAATACACCAAATTTGCCAACAGCGAGGATGCAAACGCGGACGGCACCTGTGTCCGCATCTTCCTGAACGGGGCAGAGAAAAAGTGGCTGGGTACCACCGGCAGGCTTGAAGGGGAGAAGACCGTGACCTTTGACGAGACCTACGAAGTCAAGGCCGGAGATATCCTGATCTTCGCGGTCAATCCGGAAGGGAACGACAGCTATGACGGAGGCCGCCTGGCAGTCACCATCCGTGATATCACCGAAGGATCCGGGGACGCTTCCGAAGAAGGCGGGGAGACTGACAAGGACCCTGCTGAGGAGCCCGGAACCGGAGGAACCCAGGCAGAGGATCCGGAAGCGCCGGCTGAGCAACCCGGGACCGGAGAAACTGCCGATGCCCCTGCTCCTGCTCAGGAGGAGACGGCCCCTGCCGGCGGGGAAGAGCCTGCTGGCGGGGAAACGCCCGCGGGCGATGAGACGCCTTCCGAAGAGGAATCCCCGAAAGAGAGTCCTTCTGAAAACCCCTGAGCCTGAGGCCTGCGCGTCAGGCCGGCATGAAGCTGTACGGGCCCCCGGCCCCTGATGGGCCGGGACCGGTAAACTGAAAAAGGACCCCTTCGGGCAGTGACGCTGCTGCCCGGAGGGGTCCTTTTCCTTCTGCCGGAATCCGGCCGTCCATTTTCTGATAAAGGGATACATTCAGCTGTGCCGCTTTCATATCCGGCTTTTCGGAAGAGAAGAAGCGCCGGATGGGAGAGGGCAGGCCATATACGGACGGGCGGCAGAATAAGAGGCCGGCAGGGAGATCATGCCCTGCCGGCCTTTCGGAATTCGTATAGAGTCTTTTTGTTCTCTGTCTGCCTGTTTCCGCCCTGTCAGAGGAGCCTCTTCAGGTCCTCCGGCGTGTTGCAGTTCAAAAGCTCCCGGGGGTCTCCCCGGTATTCCAGGAGCCGGAAGGGGATCCGGTCCAGGAAGGACCGGACGGAATAGCGGCCCTGGTCCAGGAGGTCCTTCAGAATGTCCGCGGTATCGGTGCTGTAGACCGCGATCAGAGGCTCCCATTTCCCTTCATGGGTCAGGAGGACGGCGGCCTTGCCGCTCTCCTGGTGGGCCTTAAGAAGGCCCTCCAGGGTCCTGACGGATATAAGAGGCACATCTACCCCCAGGACAAGGGCCCGGGGCTCCCTGCTCTGCAGGAAGCAGGAGTAGAGGCCTCCGAGAGGGCCGCAGCCGGGAATAAGGTCCCTGATTTGGTGGGTGTTCGGGACCGGAGAGGGATTCCCTGAGATCATGATCTGCGCGGCCCGGAGGCTTTTGAATTTATTGACCTGTATTTCAAGAAAGGTCTGTCCGTGAAGGGTCAGGGCTGCCTTATCGGTGCCCATACGGGAACTTTTGCCGCCGGCCAGGACGATGCCGGCAAAGGGCCTAAGGTCAGAGGCGGTCATTGGAGGATCTCGATCCGGACCACATCCTTGACCTGGCGCTTGGAATTGGTATCCCCGAAGACAATGAGGCGGGTGGTCTCCTGTCCCTCATCGGAGGAATCCCGGACCAGGAAAGCCCTGTCGCCGGAAGAGATCTCCTCCTCTGTCAGGTCGGCTCCGTATTCATCCGAGGACACGGCCCGGACAGAAGTATACGCCCCTTCTCCGACTCCTGCAAGGGCAAGGACGTCCTTCAGGGCCGCGCCGGTCTCGGAGATTTCCTTTTCTTCTCCTTTTCCGTTGACGGTGGTCCCTTCCACCGGGACGGAAGGGGCGCTGAAGGGATCCACCAGGGTCTCGCTGCCATCCAGGACGATGGCAAGACTTCCCGAGGGAGCCTGGCTGCGGCCCTTCAGATAGACGCCGCCTATGACAGCGGCGGCCAGGACCAGGACAAGGGTGATCAGCAGATTTTTCTTTTTCATGACGCCTCCTTAAGAGTAAAAAATATGGGTCTTAACCGGGAAACCAGACTGACGGCCAGAAGGCCGCAGACGGAACCGCTGGCGGCAGAGGTACAGGCGTAGACGAGAAGGACGATCCCCCGGAGCCGGAAAACGATCAGGTTGGCGGCCAGGCAGGCCGTGACCGAGGCGGCTATGGAGGCAGCCATGATGCCCGACGACCGGTCTTTTGTGATCCTGCCGGAGACAAAGAGGATCAGGTCTATGGCAAGGCCCGGAAGAATATAGCCGATGGGCGCAAGAAGCCCCATGCTCCCCGTCATGCCGAGGCATAAGGCGAGCATGCTTTGAAGACCGGCCATCATGGAGGCACAGCCGGCCAGGGGGATAACAGATGCGGCGATGACCAGGAACATGAGAGAGAAGCTGGTGGCGATCCCGCCGGGGATATGGAGAAATTCGGTTATGAGATTGGCGGCCGGCGAAATGAGCTTTTTGGCAAAGAGGCCCATATCGCAGCAAAGGGCCATAAAGAGCAGGGCCCTGAGATCTGGTCTTTTCATCATGAGACTCCTTTTCAATAAGGAAGGCGCGTCTGTTTCCGGACCGCACCCCGGCGGATGCCGATGGGGATCGGATCCGCGTCCTGAAAGCCATGAAGGGGGACCCTTTTTAGGCTTACAGGCTCGGAGCTGTCTGTCGTTTGTACAAGTATAGCATGGACGTGAGATTTATCACAAGTTTTTTGAAAAGTGAACAAAAATATGAAAGTGAAAAGGGGATAAACTATATTATTTCACAAAAACCTTCTGATAAATGCTATCATAAAGATGGTGGGTAACAAAAAAATTTTGCATACCAAAGGAGAGGGCAAATGATGAAGAAGGTACAATCAACGTGTAATTTTTGTGCCATCGACTGCAATCTTGACTTTTATGTGGAAGATGGCAGGATCGTCAGGACTGTCCCGACGAAAGGCTATCCCGTCAATGACGGGTTCAGCTGCATCAAGGGACTGTCGCTGAGCAAGCAGCAGACAACAGTCAAACCCAACGCGCTCCCCAAGATCCGGCAGGAGGACGGGAGCTTTAAAGAGGTCCCCTGGGAGGAGGCCTTTGCCCATGTGGCGGACAAGCTGAAGGACCTGCAGGCCAGGTACGGCAGGGAATCCGTCGCCGGCATCAGCACGGGCCAGCTGACCCTGGAGGAGTTCGCGATTTTCGGGCACGTCATGCGCAACTTCCTGCAGACCAACGTGGACGGCAACACCCGTCTCTGCATGGCTTCCGCGGCGGTGGCCCATAAGGGCACCTACGGCTATGACGCCCCGGGCTTTACCCTGAATGACTTCGAACTTTCCGATACCATCATCTTTATCGGGGCCAATCCCGTGGTGGCCCATCCCATCATCTGGCAGCGGGTCAGGAACAACAAGAATCCCGACAGGAAGATCATCGTCATCGATCCCAGAAGGTCGGAGACTGCCAGGAACGCGGACTACCACTATCCCCTCCGCTGGAGGAGCGACCTGACTCTTATGTACACCCTGGCCAACCAGATCATTGAGAAGGACTACGTGGACCATGACTTCGTGGACAACCACACGAACGGCTATGAGGGCTTCAAGGAATTCGTGAAGGCCTTTACCCTGGAAAGGGGAAGTGAGGCGACCGGTCTGTCCAGGGACCAGATCCTGGAGCTGGTGGACCTGATCCACAAGGGCAAGCGGGTCTCCTTCTGGTGGACCATGGGCGTCAACCAGGGCTACGAGGCCGTCCGGACGGCCCAGTCCATCATGAACCTTGCCTTCCTGACCGGAAATGTCGGAAAGCCCGGCACCGGCGGCAATTCCATTACGGGCCAGTGCAACGCCATGGCCTCCCGCCTCTTCTCCAATACCACCTGCCTCTTTGGGGGCGGCGACTTCACGGATGAGGCGGAAAGAGCCCGTCTCGCGGAAATCGTGGGCATTACCCCTGACCTGATCGCCAAAAAACCCACCATTCCCTACAACAAGATCATTGAGGGGATCAATGCCGGCGAGATCAAGGGCCTCTGGATCCTGTGCACCAATCCCAGACACAGCTGGACCAACAACGAGACCTTCGCGGAAGCCTCCAAAAAGCTGGAGCTTTTCGTGGTCCAGGATATCTATGACACCATCGAGAGCGCCGAGAACTGCACCGTCTTCTTCCCGGTCGTCCCGGGCCTTAAGAAGGAAGGCACCTATATCAACCTGGAAAGGAGGCTTTCTCCCCTGCGCCAGGTCCTTGACAGAGGCGAGAACGAGATCTCTGACTATGAGTGCATCCTGGGCGTAGCCAAAGCTCTGGGCATGGGCAGGGCCATCGAAAAATGGGAGACCCCCAGGCAGTGCTTTGACCTGCTCAGAGAGTGCTCCAGAGGCAGGGGCTGCGACTTTACAGGCGTCCACTGGGATGACCTGACCGGGTCCCACGGCATCCAGTGGCCCTATCCCGAGGGGAGGGAAGCCGAGTTTGCCGATGAGCAGAGACGGCTCTACGCGGACGGAAAGTTCTTTACGCCCTCCGGCCGGGCCAACTTTGTCTATGAGGAGCCCCTGGAGAACCCCATCCCGGTCACCGAGGAGTTCCCTCTGGTCTTCAATACGGGCAGAGGTACCGTGGGCCAGTGGCATACCCAGTCCAGGACCAGGGAGGTGAAATTCGTCGAGGACGTTTCCCTGAAGATGGCCTATCTCTACATGAACACGAAGCTGGCCGAGGAAAGAGGCATCCGGGAGATGGACAGGATCCGGGTCTTTTCCTCCAACGGCCAGAGCGCCGTCTTCGCGGTCAAGATCACGGACAATGTCCAGTACGGTGAGCTCTTCGCCCCTATCCACTACATAGAGTGCAACAAGCTCACTCCGTCCAGTTATGACAAATACTCCAGAGAGCCCAACTATAAGGGCGGGACCTGCAGGTTCGAGAAGGTAGAATAGGAGGGCGCTATATATGTATCGGATCAAGATAAACAGAGACCGCTGTATCGGCTGTCTCACCTGTGTCACAGCCTGCGTAGTCAGCCATGAAACAGAGAGCGGAGATGCCAGGAACCGGGTCGTCATCGACTCCGAGACCATTCCTGCCCCCATCTTCTGCAGGCACTGCAATAAACCTGAATGTACCTATACCTGCATGACAGGCGCCATGCACAAGAACCCGGAGACCGGCTTTGTGGAATACAACAAGGACCAGTGCGCCTCCTGCTACATGTGCATCATGTCCTGTCCCTACGGCATCCTGAAGTATGACAGCATCCGCCATAAGGAGATCATGAAGTGCAACATGTGCGTGCACAGGAGCGCGGACGGCAAGACTCCCATGCCCATGTGCGTGGAAAAGTGCCCCATGGGCGCGATCACGCTTGAGGAGGTGAAAGAATGAGGTATGTAGTGATTGGCTCCTCCGCGGCGGGCATCAACGCCATCAGAGAGCTTCGCAAATATGACAAGGAGGGAGAGATCGTCCTTGTTTCCAAGGATAAGGATATCTATTCCAGATGCATCCTGCACCAGTATCTGTCGGGGGAAAGGACCCTGGAGAGACTGAACTTCGCGGAACCGGATTTTGACACCCTCTACCGGGTGAACTGGATGCGGGGCCGGGAGGCCGTCTCTCTGCGTCCCGGGGACCATGTCCTGGTCCTGGACGGCGGGGAGGAGCTGTCCTATGACAAGCTCCTGATCGCCACAGGCTCCCACACCTTCATTCCGCCCATCAAGGGCCTTTCCGAGGCGGACAACTATATCGGCTTCCGGAACATCGATGACATCGAGGTACTGAAGGAGGTCCCGAAGACGGCCAAGAACATCGTGGTCCTGGGATCGGGCCTGATCGGCATCGACTGCGCCACGGGCTTCCTCCACATGGGCGTCAAAGTCGTCCTGGTGGACTTCGCGGGCTGGCTCCTCAACCGCCAGCTGGACGAGCGGGCGGCAAAGACCTATATCGACGCCTTTAAGGAAAACGGCGTGGACCAGTACTACGGCGTCGGCGTGAATGAGGTCCATGTGAATGACGACCATAAGATCTATGAGATCGTCCTCAGCGACGGGACCGTCCTGCCCTGCGACTTCTTTGTCGTGACCGCGGGCGTCAGGTCCAACGTGGAGTTCCTGAAGGATTCCGGCCTGGAGCTGTCCCGGTTCGGCCTTGTCTATGACGAGGAGGGCAGGACCTCCGATCCCGATGTTTTCGGCGCCGGCGATGTTTCCGGCCTCAGCCCCATCTGGCCCGTGGCGGTCAAGGAGGGCATGGTGGCGGCCGCCAACATGGCAGGCAAAAAAGAGAAGATGACCGACTTCTTCGCCAGCAAGTCCACCATGAGCTTCCTGGGCATCCATACCATGTCCCTGGGCACCGTGACCCCTCCGGATGATACCTACAGGGTCGATACCTATGATAAGGACGGTGTCTACAAGAAGGTCGTCTCCAAGGACGGCGTCATTGTGGGAGCCCTGCTCCAGGGCGATCTTGCCTACGGCGGCGTGCTCCAGCAGATGATCGCCCGGAAGATCGATGTGAGAAAGGTCAGAAAGCCCCTTTTCGAGATCGATTATTCTGACTTTTTCCATGAAAGGGCCAACCTTGAGTTCGCCTATGAACTCTGATCGGGGGGAGATAAGAGATGATTGAAAAGCTGAAAAAAATGCCGGTGCCTGTCCTGCCTACCTTTGTGGCGGCGCTGACCCTCAGCAACGTCTACGGAGGCATGGGCTATACCTGGCTGCGCTACACGGTCATGACCATCGCGGCCCTGGTGGTCCTGGCCTACATCCTGAAGATCATCTTCCATCCGGGCGTATGTCTGGCGGAATACAAGCAGACGGTGCCCTCCAGCTTATACGCGGGCTTTACCATGTGCTGCATGATCCTGGGAAGCTTCTATTACGAGATCGGCCTGGGCTTCGGAAAGTGGCTCTGGCTCGCTGCCGTGATCATCCACGCGGTCCACATCTGCATCTTCACCTACAACAACGTGATCAGCAAAAGGGACATCAACACCACCCTTCCCAGCTGGTTCGTGACCTACAACGGGATCATGGTCTCCTGCGTCACGGGCGGCGCCATGAACATGAAGCCCATGCTCCAGATCATCACGATCTACGGCTGCCTCATTTACATCATCCTGATCCCCGTCATCATCGTGCGCCTGCTCCGGGTCCCGGTGAAGCCTCAGGTCTATCACACCATGCCCATCGTCCTGGCTCCCTGCAGCCTCTGCGTGGTCAGCCTGATCAATGTGTATGAGGCCCCCAATCAGGCCCTGCTCTACTTCATGTACTTCTGCGTGCTCTGCTCGCTCCTCTTCATCATCGTAAAGCTGCCGGACTTCTTCTCCTTTGACTTTGTCCCCGGCTTCGCGGGCATGACCTTCCCCATGGCCATCGGCATTGTCGCCACCAACAAGATGGCCGGCTATCTGGCTGGCCACGGTCAGGAAGGCGCCTCCGCGGCCCTGACCCAGCTCTCCGGCTTCCAGATCTTCCTGACCTCCATGCTGGTGGGCTATGTCCTCCTGGGCTTTTTCCGGATGCTCCTGGGGACAAAGAAGAGGACCATGTAAGGGCCGAAAAAAAGGCCGGAAACGAACAGCAAGCGGCCGGCGGCCGAGCCGGTGGACCGCGCTGACAACCGGATCATGAACTGTAAGTAAAAAGGGCTGCCCCGTCTGCGTCTCTGACGCAGGCGGGGCAGCCCTTTTTCCAGCTTTCCGGTGTCCGGAGGAAGGAGGCCCCTTCAGGCCCTGGCCGGGCCGGTGGTCCTTCTGGGGATCAGCTCCGGTTCATATTCCAGGCGGATGATCAGGTTCTCCCGGGTCCCGGCATTCCGGT